>CANGNV010000001.1 GCA_947455485.1 Burkholderiaceae bacterium
CCCTCTTGGCGCACTTCAAATCCGCTAGAATGATGAGGTCGTGGTGCTTTATTGCAGAGCAATAAAGTTAAACGGGAAACACTAAACGTGTGCTGCCCCCGCAACGGTAAGTAAATGCACCCTAACTTCAAGGTGAAGGTGTCAGGAGTCTGAGTAAGCCACTGTGCGCGTCAATTGCATGGGAAGGCCAGATTCTGAGATTTACTAGCCCGGATACCGGCCAAGACAGGTGGAATTTTGCGGACGGGGACCTTCGCGCGCCGATGAAGCATCCAAAGCCAATCTGGCCAGATGCCCAATTGACGCCTGAACTCTCACAAAGTGGAATTCTGTTCGACCCAGCTTACGGGGAAGTGAGCTAGGTGACTCGAAGGCAGAAGGTTCATCATGAAAAAGCAGTTCAGCAGCAAAACGCTGGTCGCCCTACTTTGCGGCGCAGCAATAACACTCAACACGGCAGTATTTGCTCAAAGCAACCCCACAGTTTCGGTAACAAACTCACCGAACCCTGACAACCCAATTATCGTTACGGCCAATCGCGCCCCAACCTTAGCAAATAACGTTTTAGCGGACTACGACTACATCGGCCCCGAGGAAATTCAACAGGCAGGTCAAACTAGCCTGGTGCAGCTACTTCAGAGGCAGCGCGGTGTTGAGATCACTTCTGGCATCGGTGCAGGTGGTTCAAGTGCAAGCGTATTTCTTCGCGGGGCATCAAACGGGCAAAGTATTGTGCTGATTGATGGCGTACGTTCAGATTCAGCACTCAATGGAGGACCAACCTGGGAATCTATCCCACTCCCACTAATTGATCACATTGAAATCATTTTCGGCCCGCAGAGTAGCTTATACGGAGCGGATGCGATTGGTGGCGTAGTCCAAATTTTTACCAAGGATGGCTCTGGCCCTGCAAAAGTTAGCGTCTCGACTGGATATGGGACATATGGAACGAGCGTCAGCGATGCAAGCATCTATGGATCGACTGAGGGAGAACAAAAAATTAGCTACTCTCTGGGAGTAAGCCAAACACTATCCACGGGTTTCAATACTATCGCTAGCAATAACCCGTTTGCACTGACTGCAATGAAAACCGGATATGTGCAAGATGCGATTACTGGAAAGCTTTCTCAAGAGTGGAGTAAAGGACAGTCGATTGGAATTCAAATGCTCCAGAGTAGACTCAAAAACCAATCGCCTGGATTTAATGCTGGCGACTTTAGCAATAACCCAGACTACCAATTAACGTATGCGGGTGCACCAGGACCACAGCAAGCGCAAACTAATATTTCGCAACTAGGCACCTACAGCATTTACTCAAAAAATCAAATTACCGAGCAATGGAAAAGCTTCTTGCAGGCATCTCTTTCAAATAACAATGGCCAAGTTTTACAAGATCAAACTCCTTATAGCCCTGCATACAGCCCCATTACAAAAACTAAACAAAATATCTATACATGGCAGAACGATATAGCGATCGGAACGGATTTACTGCAAATTCTTGGGGAGCGTCGAACTCAAAATGTAGATACCACCCAGTACAACGGGTATGTTTATCCGTACACCAATCTCGAGAGTTTTAGTCAAAGCCGAAATACGAATTCAGTTGCAGGATCCTACCAACTTAAACGTGGGGCACATTTAGCAAATCTATCTATTCGTAATGACAGCATCACCGGTTATGGCCCCCAAACAACAGGGGGTGCGGCTTATGGATACTTTTTCACCAAGCAATTGCGCGCAAATGTTAACTATGGCACCGGCTTTAGAGCCCCGACCTTCAACGACCTCTATTACCCTGGGTACGGCAACCCTAATTTAATGCCTGAGAAAAGTAAAAATACTGAAGTTGGATTGCACTATGACGCTTCTAGTTATGACATTCATCTCGTGGGCTATAACAACACTATTAACAATCTCATTCAGTATGGAAGTGTTAACTGCCCGCCATCCACTCTATATGGTTGCGCCTCCAATGTTTCTGTTGCAAAAATAAGCGGTGTATCTATTGGAGGAGGTGCTCGTCTTGGGAACTTTGTTTTGAAAGGCTCATTTGATCAACAAAGCCCCATAAATCAAACAACGGACCAAGTGCTAGCTAAGCGAGCCCGCACATTTGGTAATGCCTCCGTTGAATACACCCACAATAAATTCATCGCTGGACTCGGCGGAACCTTCTCCGGGCAACGCACCGACATCTCTGGAACAGATGCCACTAGCGGCAATGCCTACAACGGAGCAATGGGCGGATATTCAATCTTTAATCTCTATTCAAGCTATGAGATCGAACAGAATTTGACAGTATTTGCACGCTGGAACAATATGCTGAACAAGCAATATCAACTCACTTACGGCTACAACACCCCGGGCTCCAATATATTTGCTGGCATCCGCTACGCAATGAAGTAATTCATGAAAATACTCACTCAACTCTCGACTCGCTCCCGCTATTTGGCGGTCGGAGTTGTTATATTTCTTTTGGGATTTTCCTTGGCTGTTTTTGCTGCACCGGTTTCGGTAGCCGATGACCGAGGGGTTGTAGTGGTGTTTGATAAACCACCTCAGCGAATTGTGAGTCTGTTACCTTCTATTACCGAGTCTGTTTGCGCTCTAGGCAAATGCAGTACTTTGGTTGGTGTTGATCGATTTTCCAATTGGCCAAAATCAATTCAAGATTTACCCAAGCTTGGCGGCATGGGTGATATTAATATCGAGCGTATTGTGCAACTCAAGCCCGATGTTGTATTGCTGGAGAAGGCATCTCCTGTGGCTGCGAGATTAAATGGCCTAGGCATTAAAACATTCACGCTGGATGTTAAATCGATGAGCGACGAGGAGCGCGCCCTTCAGAAGTTAGATCTTGTATTGGGGACCTCCGAGAGCGGTCGAGTATGGCATCAAATCCAGAAAGAAATCATGCGCGCTAACAAGCAGCTACTAACTAAGGGTGAAAATATTCGCGTGTACTTTGAAGTTAATCCCGCACCATTTGCAGCTGGCAGCAATTCTTTCATTGGTGAAATTCTGACTCAATTAGATTTGGTTAACATCATTCCAAAATCGCTAGGGCCATTTCCAAAAATCAATCCTGAGTTTGTGGTGCAAGCTAAACCTGATGTCATTCTCCTGACTGAATCAACGGTGGCTGATATTCAGAAGCGTCCTGGATGGAATTCCATTCCAGCGGTATCTAAGAACCGAATTTGTGCATTTACTGGCGATCAAAATGATGTCTTAGTTCGCCCAGGACCCCGTATGGGAGAGGCTGCAATAATCATTTCTTCTTGCATCCAACAGAAGATGTCATCATCTCGGTAATGGAAAAAAATCATTTTCTTGGCAAGTTAATAGGCCTGGTGATTCTCAGTGCGATCCTAGTATTACTTGGGACTTTGCTCGGAAGTATCGGCGCCAGCTGGGATCTGCAGGGAGCAGATCAAACCGTTTTATTTGATATTCGACTTCCACGTTCATTGGGCGCCTATCTTGCTGGCGCCTTATTGGGACTTGCCGGCGGTATTGCACAAAGCCTATTTCGCAACCCCTTGGCTGATCCCTATCTTCTTGGGAGCGCATCTGGCGCACTGCTTGGTGTGGGCGGCATTCTTTGCTTTGCCTATCTTGGTAACTCTTGGCTAGAAATTATTGGGCTTAATGGTGGCGCATTCCTTGGCGCATTCATTGGTGTTCTCGCCTCACTAGTTTTAGCCGGTGGTTATCGCAGCTCCCTGCGCCTCTTATTGTCTGGGGTAGTCATCAGTGTCATCTTGGGTGCTGCGAATTCTTTATTTACATTCATACGCCCAGATCTATTTCAAAGCATTCAATCTTTTATGCTGGGTAATACAACGCTGCTGAATTGGTCTGGCGTCGAGATTATGGGGATCGCATTATTACTTTGCCTGCTAGTCACTCTCATCATCAGTCCCGCACTTGATGCGCTATCTCTTGGAGAAAATACTGCCCGTACCTTAGGTTTGCCACTGGACCAACTGCGCCTGATATTGATTGGTGTTCTTGCGCTAGCAACTGGTTGTGCTGTTGCGCAAACTGGCTTAGTAGCATTTGTTGGCTTAGCAGCTCCGCACTTAGTCAGAAAACTCTCTGGTGGGCGGCAACGAGTTCAGCTTGTATTCTCCTCCCTGGGGGGCGGCATCCTATTACTCAGCTCGGATCTGATGGCGCGTACTCTCTTTGCACCAATTGAAATTCCAGTTGGCGTTGTAACAGCAGTCTTAGGTGGCATATATTTGCTGGCTCTACTGAGAAGAACCCCTGTTGGAGCGCGCTTATGAAAATCCGCCAGCTAAATGTATACAGAGGCCAATGCACCATCCTCTCCGACCTGAATTTAGACATTCCTCAGGGAAAATGGACTAGCATCATTGGACCTAATGGCGCAGGCAAATCTTCTCTCCTGCAAGCAATGACGGGCTTACTCAAATGGGATGGTTCAATCACAGTTGATGATGTCAATGTTTCAACATTCACCCAAAAAGATCTTGCAAAGAAAATTGCCTGGCTTGACCAAACCTCAAATACTTCAGATGAATTTGGCGACTCCCTTAGCGCGTATGACACCGTCATGTTAGGACGCCTACCCCATCAAGGTTGGCTACACTTACCCTCGAAGACCGACCACATGGTAGTTGAGCAGGCTTTGCAACAGACTGATGCCTGGCATTTACGTCAACGCCAGCTGCAGCAGCTATCAGGAGGCGAACGTCAGCGAGTCTTATTGGCACGTCTTCTTGCTGTGGACTCAGACATCCTCCTGATGGATGAGCCATTAGCCAATTTGGACCCACCTCATCAGGCTGATTTTTTACAATGGCAAGGTAATTTGCTGGCGCAAGGTAAAACCTTGGTAACCGTATTGCATGAAATCCATTTTGCGCTCCGAGCCGACCATGTGGTCATGCTCAATAGAGGCAAACTGCATTTTCAAGGGTCTAGTCAAGATCCCGCAACCCATCAAGCCCTCATAAGCTTATTTGATGGCCGTATTCACCTAGAAAAGCTTGGTAGTGATTGGGTCGCTTTACCCAATTAAGCCCAAAATCGGGGGTTTCACAAAGCTTTTCCCTGAGGCTACAATGCCTATATGACCGAGTACACCCCTCATGTCCCAAGCGACTCCACCGAATCTGATTCGATAGCCGTATCACTACACAGGCTATCTAAGAAAATTCAGCTAATCTCCGATGCCGTTAAAGCGCTGCATCAAGATCGCAGTCAGCTAGAAACTAAAATTGAGGATGCACAAAAACGGATTCAGCATATTTTGAGTCGTCTGCCAGAACAAAGTGACGGACGTCAATTGAACTTACTCGGCGAGCCCGTGACACCAACCAATCCAGAGGATGACAATGAGCCAACAACGCATTGAAGTAACCCTCGCCGGTCAAAAGATCACATTAGCAACCAGCGCCGAGCATGAGCCTTTACTTCGTGCAGCCTGCACATTAGTGGATGAACAAATACAACTAGCAATTAACGGTGGTAATCGCAGCATTGAGCGCGCCAGCATGATGGCCGCGCTAAAGATCGCTGGTGATCTCATTAAATTACAAACTGCTTCCGAGCAAACTCCAGCTCAGAGTCATTCATCCAATCCCGAAGAGATTGCCCGACTCCAGAATGAAATTCATACACTGGAAGATCAAGTGGATGCTCTGATGCAAAGCCTTTCCCTGCCTGGTTCGCCAAGGCCAATAGTTCCTTGAACCGATGCGCAAGCATCAGGAACGATCTTTACACCGTGGGCGTGAGCGTTTTGACTCTTCACAGTGGCAGCTTCGCGCTGTTCACTCCCTGAACTTCTTAATGCACCCGAAGCAGAGTAGCCGTTCCACCTTGAACCTTAGGGTTCAGGATGACGGCCTAGCGGCCAAGGCGGGGAATTCATGTCAATAGCCGATATCGCAATGCTGATGCTGTGTGGGAGCATATCGGGCTTCCTAGCTGGACTACTGGGTATTGGTGGCGGAATGATTTTGGTGCCATTCATGATTGTGGTCTTCAATCATTTAGGGTTTGGTCAAAATGTCATCGTACATATGGCCATCGCAACTGGTATGGCAACCATCCTCTTTACAACCACCTCAGCCATCTGGGCGCATCACAAACACAACTCTATTGATTGGAAACTGGTTGCATCACTGAGCCCAGGTCTAGTAATTGGCAGTCTTGTTGGTGGTAGTGAGATTTTTGAAGCAATCAATACCTCTTGGCTATCCCTATTCTTTGCCATTTTTATCGTCTACACCTCGATTCAAATGATCATTAATAAAAAGCCTGCGGCCGGAAGAGAGTTACCGGGAACCCTTGGCCTTTTCTCATTCGGAGCATTGACGGGCGTGATCGCCAGTCTAGTTGGCGCAGGCGGAGCATTTATTACCGTGCCATTTATGCTTTGGTGCAATGTAAAGCCACATACTGCTATGGCAAGCTCTTCGGGCTTAGGATTTCCGATTGCAGCTGCAGCGACAATCGGCTACATGTATGGAAGTTGGGGCAACCCCAATCTTCCCGCAGGCTCACTCGGATTTGTTTATGTTCCAGCAGTACTCTGCATTGTGGCGGTCAGTATATTTACCGCCCCACTTGGCGCGAAAATGGCCAGAAAACTCAATGTGGCTCAACTCAAACGCATCTTTGGTGTGATGCTATTTATGCTTGCGGCCTTCATGTTTAATGAAAGCCGCAAGGCATTCGGTTTCTAAGCCAGTATTTTTGCTGCTGTTAGCTGGTGTATTGCTGACGCAGAATATTCTTCTGCACTTTGCCCATGGCATTGCGAGGCAAGTCAGAAACAATCTCTAAACGCTTTGGAATCTTGAAATTCGCAATTTGGGTTTTGAGTGTGGCGATCATAGCCTGCGCATCTAATTTAGCGCCTGCTTTTGGTACCACCACCGCCATTACCGCCTCACCAAAATCTGGGTGCGGAATACCGATCACAGCACTTTCATCTACACCGTCCATATCGTCGATAAAGCTTTCGATTTCTTTTGGATAGACGTTATAGCCGCCAGAAATAATCAGATCCTTGCTGCGACCAACGATGCAGAGGTAATCCTTAGGCGCTTTACCGCCATTAGCATCACCACCCCAGCGACCGACATCACCCGTTTTAAACCAGCCGTCTTTTGTAAATTCCTCGGCAGTTTTTTCTGGCATGCGCCAGTAGCCCTTGAATATATTTGGACCCTTAACCTGAATGCTGCCGATTTCATCAACGCCACAAGGCTTATTACTTTCATTCACCACACGAACTTTTACACCCGGCAAAGGCAGGCCAACGGATCCACCTACGCGATTTCCTTTATACGGATTGGAAACCAACATCACGGTTTCGCTCATGCCATAGCGCTCAAGAATCGGTTGACCAATCACTTCTTTGAAAGAATTAAATGTTTCAGTCAGCAACGGTGCAGAGCCAGAAACAAACAGGCGCATATTGCGGGCAACATTTTTATTAAAACCTTTATCCGCCAAGAGGCGTACATAGAAGGTTGGCACACCCATCATCACAGTGGAGTTCGGCATGTGATGAATTAATTGAGCAGTGTCCAAGCGTGGCAACCAAATCATTTTGCTGCCATTGATTAATGCGCCATGTGCAGCCACAAATAATCCATGAACGTGGAAGATCGGGAGCGCATGCAATAAAACATCGCCTTTTTTCCAGCCCCAAAACTTCTGTAGCACTTGCGCATTGCTTCCCAAGTTTTTATGGGTCAACATTGCGCCTTTGCTGCGGCCAGTTGTGCCGGAGGTGTACAAGATAGCTGCCAAATCATCATCTTTAACGGCGACTGTTTTGAACTTATCGCTTTGACCAGCAGAGCGCTCTAATAGGGTGCCCTTGCGATCTTCATCCAAAGTAAAGACATGCTTAGTGCCCGCCTTAAAAGCAACCTTGGATACCCAGGAGAAATTCTTGCTACTGCAAACTACGACTGCAGGCTCGGCATTCTCTAAGAAGTATTGAATTTCTGCTGCTTGGTAAGCGGTATTCAAAGGCAGATAAACGTAGCCTGCCTTAATCGTAGCCAGATACAAAAAGAGCGCTTCAGGCGACTTCTCAACCTGTACCGCAATACGAGATCCTGCGGGTAGTTTGAGGCCCTTGAGAAGGTTTGCCATTTTGGCAGTAGCGCGTTCTAGATCACTCCAGGAGTAATACAACCCATCATGCGTTTCTAGTGCACATGCCTGCTTATCTTTTGGAAAACCTTTTTCCAATAAGGAATATAAATTCATTAGAGCCTCAAATCCAAACCAGTAAATTAAATCAAATATTAATCAAGCTTTGCGCCAGAGGCTTTAGCCACTGCAGCCCAACGCTTAATGTCTGCGGATACAAATTTGCCAAAAGCATCACCACTCAAAGTTGGCGTATCCGAACCGTTATTAACCCAAATAGTCTTCAACTCAGGCGTATTGAGTGCTTTTTGCACCTCAGCAATCATCTTGTCAACGATAGGCTGAGGTGTTCCCTTGGGAGCAAACAAACCATACCAAGTTGAGACTTCGTAGCCCACTAAACCAGCCTCGGCCGCTGTAGGTACATTTGGAAATGCAGCAGAGCGCTTCTGCGATGCAACCGCTAAAGCCACGATTGAACCATTTTTGATTTGCGCCGCTGAGGAACCTAAACCATCAAACTCCACATCCACCTGGCCTGCAATCAGGTCTTGCATGGCTGGGCCAGCACCGCGATAAGGAATATGGGTCATAAAAGTCTTGGAAAGCATTTTGAACTGCTCACCAGCCAAGTGATGTGAAGAACCATTGCCAGCACTTGCATAGTTGAACTTACCTGGATTCTTTTTCAGGAGCTCAATAAATTCTTTTAAGTTTTTAACTTGCACATTCTTTGGATTTACCACGATGACTTGAGGTGGGTTGGCGATCATTGCAACCGGAATAAAGCTCTTCTCAATGTCGTAATCCAAATTGGGGTACATGGAAGGAGCGATTGCATGATGAGCTGCACCAACAAAAAAGCTATAGCCATCTGGAGCTGCTTTAGCAGCCAAAGATGCACCCAATGTACCGCCAGCGCCGCCACGGTTATCGATGATGATTTGTTTACCCAACTGCTTTGTTAGTTGCGCAGCTAAAGGGCGGGCAAAGGCATCGGTACCGCCACCAGCTGGAAAAGGCACAACAAAAGTAATAGGCTTATTTGGCCACTCTTGAGCCATTACGGCGAGGGGTGCAGCGCAAATTAAAAAGAGCGCTTTTTTCAAAGTGCTTAATGAGAATACAGAATTGCTGTTTGTTTTAGTAAACATGCTTGTCTCCTTTGTCTTTTACCAACTATTGCGTTGGTTTTGTTTTCACAACTAACTATTAACCCCTTATTCTAAGGGGACTTCCGCTTTTCAGCAGAAGTTAGCCTCAGCGTTAACACTAGGGGGCCATCAAGCGAGCCACTACCTTGGAATACACAATTTCACCATTGGCAAAGCGCTCATGGTTATCTTCCACGCTTCCCAAGTCATACAGGTAATTCACCATCAGGCCGGCAGACTGGCGCAATCCTTTGCGGGATAAATCGCCCGCCCAGTTCACTAGGTGCAACTTAGCGCCATTACCCAAATGAAACTTCGCCACTGGATTACCATCTCGCCCGGTGGAAGCAAGACCTAAATACATGCTTGCCAAGCTCAATAAAGCTGCTTTTTCTTTCTCGGAGGCAAGATCTGGGTGCCAGCCACCCGCTAATCGCTCGCTCCACGATTGGCTCTCAAGCTTTAGCGCTGCCAAAGCAGCATCTCTTGCTATCTTGAGATTTGGCTTCAACCTTTCAGCTGGAACACCCTCGCCTAAATTCGCACCTGCGGCAACCCAATCCATAAACCCGGGAATTGGGGATAAAGTCACAAAGGTTTTTATTCCAGGGAATTCGGCATGTAGTTGCTCAGCCACCCGCTTAATTAAAAAGTTACCCATCGATACACCGCGAAGACCAGGCTCACAGTTGCTGATGGAATAAAAAACTGCAACCTTATATTGAGAGGTTTGATCTACTACATCCGCCTTCTTATCAACTAACGGAGTAATCACCGTAGGAATCTCAGGCAAGAGTGCAACCTCAACAAAAATCAGAGGTTCACTAGGAAGTTGAGGGTGAAAGAAGGCGAAGCAACGACGGTCTGGCTGGAGGCGACGACGCAAGTCATCCCAACCATCAATAGCATGCACTGCCTCATGCTTAATGAGCTTCTCGAGCACCTCAGCCGGAGATTTCCAGTCAACTCGGTGCATTTTTAAAAAGCCTGGATTGAACCATGAAGATAGGAGGTGGCGTAAATCAAAATCGACTGCGGCTAACTCTGGTTTTTTATCAAGTAATTGCAATAAATCTCGGCGCATTTCTACTACAGCAGCGGTGCCCTGACTTGCACGATTAAGGCGGCGAAAAAATTCTTGGCGAGGAGACTCGGAAACTTTTTGCAACTGAATGTAATTACGCGCACTGGAATCAGCAACAAAATTTTGCGCCGCCTTTAATACCGCATCAGCTTGAGGATTTAGCTTTTCAAAAAGAAAGGTGAAAAAAGATACGTACTGATCTTTAACTAATTTGCGATAGTTATTAACAACATCATCAGCCATGCTGAGCGCATTAGATTCTCCCCGCTCAGATATCAAACGCTTAATGGCGTTATTTGCCTTAGATAAATTTCGAGCTTTTGTTAGCTTTTCCAGCATGGATATCTTTCAATTGAGGTAGAAATAGTCAGAAATAGGGCAAATTCATCAAAAACCTGATGTTTTCATGGGGAATATGGCCAATTTTGAGGAATTGACTACAAAAGACCCAGAAAAACCGATTTTTAACTACTGATAGCTGCCGTTTTTCGTATTTACTCTCACTATAAGGTAAATTCCGAAAATTATCATGGGCACAGAAAGCCACTGCCCCATGGACAGGCCAAGGCCCAAGAGGCCCAAGAAGGCATCAGGTTCACGGGCAAATTCTGCCAAAAAGCGGCAAAGTCCATAGCCCAGCAAAAATAATCCTGAAACCTGCCCCACCCGACGTGGCTTGCTGGAATAGATCCACAGAACAATGCCCAGGCAAATTCCTTCCCCAAAGAACTGATAGATCTGAGAAGGGTGTCGAGGTATAGAGTCGACCATTGGAAACACCATGGCCCAAGGCAAGTCTGTCGGCCTGCCCCACAACTCCCCATTGATGAAATTACCCAAGCGGCCAAATGCCAAACCAAAAGGCACTAATGGTGCAACTAAATCACTCACAACAAAGAATGAAACCTTGCGACGATAAGCAAACCAAAGTAAGGCCAGCAAAACTCCGAGCAATCCACCATGAAAGGACATGCCGCCTTCCCATATCTTGAAGATACTCAGAGGGTTTGCAAAATAGTAAGCGGGCATATAAAACAGGGTGTAACCCAAACGACCACCAAGTACCACACCCAAAACGCCGGCAAACAAAAGATCTTCGAGATCCTTGTATGACCAACCTAAAGATTGATATTGCGCAGCTCGTATACGCAGACGACCTAGCAACAAAAATTGAGCAAAAGCCAGGAGATACATCAAGCCATACCAATGAATAGCAAACGAGCCAATCCGAATTGCGGCAGGATCAAATTCTGGATGAATCAGCATATTTGGTGGCAACCAATGATCACGATTTAGATTGATCGAAGTTGTGCAACTCATGACCTAAGTCACGATATGCTTTGTAGCGCTCGCGACCTGCAAGGCGCTCTGCTTCATTGGTAGTCACAACCTCAACGAGTCGAGGAAAGCGTGCAAGCATTCCTGGAACATCAGAAGGCATACGCATTCCCAAATGAATGAGAACATCCGCATGAGGGAGTTGAGACAAAGCAGGTGATAAGAAATCATCCGCCAGCAAAATAGGCGTTTCAATTGCTGCCTCATCATCAATAAAACAATGGGGCAAGAAATCCACCGCACTAAATGACCACAGAAGCTCGTCTAACTTTTTGAGATCCGCCTTCTCACCCACCATCACGATATGACGCACGGGCTCGCCAGCGGGTGTAGCGCTCCAGATCTTGCGTGTTAAGCGACAGGCATATTCCAGCTTATCGCTAACGTTGCTATGAAAATCAATACGGGCCATCAGCGCTGTCTTCTATTTTTGTTCTAGCAAGTAATTTACGAGCAATGGCACTGGGCGCCCAGTCGAACCTTTAGCGGCACCACTTTTCCAAGCAGTACCAGCGATATCTAGGTGAGCCCATTTATATTTTTCGGTAAAGCGCGACAAGAAACAGGCTGCAGTAACGCTACCCGCTGGGCGTCCACCAATATTAGCCACATCTGCGAAATTAGATTTAAGTTGCTCATGGTATGCAGCATCCAAAGGTAAACGCCACACGGTATCTAAGGAAGCATGGCCCGCCTTAGTGAGCGCACTGACCAAACCCTCATCATCAGAGAACACGCCGCTATGCACATGGCCCAATGCAATGATGCAAGCACCCGTTAAAGTAGCCACATCAATCACAGCCTTAGGCTTAAAGCGCTCTACGTAAGTGAGGGCATCGCACAAGATCAAGCGACCTTCAGCATCCGTATTCAGAATCTCAATTGTTTGCCCAGACATGCTCTTCACAATGTCGCCAGGACGAGTAGCTTGGCCAGATGGCATATTTTCACAAGTTGGAATGACGCCGATGACATTCTTTTTCAACTTCATCAAGGCGGTTGCATACATCGTGCCAATGACAGATGCAGCGCCACACATGTCGTACTTCATCTCATCCATAGCCTCACCAGGCTTCAGAGAGATTCCGCCGGTATCAAAAGTAATTCCTTTACCCACCAACACAATCGGGGCCTCACCTGCTTTACCGCCTTGGTGACGCATCACAATAAATTGTGGCGGCGTATCCGAACCCTTGGCCACCGATAAGAATGAGCCCATACCCAACGCTTCAATTTGCTTGCGACCCAAAACTTCAACTTTGAGGCCAGTCTTTTTGCTTAGACCTTGCGCTGCTTTACCTAAGTAAGTTGGGGTGCAAATATTCGGAGGTAGATTACCCAAGTCTTTGGCTAAGTTCATACCCTCAACCATTGCCGCGCCCTCTGGCACCGCAGCCTTCAGCTCTTTGGCGCAAGTATCGTTACCCGCAAAGATGAGATGAGTAAAAGTATCCGCCTTATCTTTGGCCTTGAATTTCATTGTGGGTTGACGCACTCCAAAGCGATATGACTGATCACCAGCATATTGAATCGTTAAGCGCACTTCTTCGGCCATGAACTCAGCGCGGTGTCCCAAAGCAAAACTGGGGATAAACCACAAAGCACTTTGAATCGAGCCGCCGCTTAACTGCTTTAATGCAGCGCGAGCAATTTTTGAATAGACAGTGAGGCTGCGCGCGCTAGCAGGAACAACATCTCCCAGGGATACCAAGAGAATGCGCTTCACCTTTGCGCCAGAGGCAGCCCAGGATTTTTCAGCACGAATTACACAGGTAGAGGCTGACTGACTATCGAGATCGCCCACCAAATTTGCATGGGTAACCGAGCCACCAAGCAAGCGATCTAACTCGACCAAAAGTCCAGACTTGGATTTGCTAGCCGTCAAAGCATCTAAATCCGCCTTTGAGTAGGCCAAAACCAGGCAATCGGAGCTCTGCGCCAATAGCGTGCTTAGGCTCGCCTTAAGTTGTTTGGGGTTATTTAGATCGGCTTGCGCGAAAATCTTGGTGCTAAATTGAATAGTCATAATGTCTTACGGTATTTTTAAGTCAATTCAAGGGAAAAAATGGGTGTTTATCCATTATCCTCCGAGATGCAGGTTCACATCTTGAGTGAGCCCATAACAGCCAATTCATTATCTATTCATGATTTTTCACCAAGCCCTTCGCCGCGAACTCAGTTTTACGACTGGTGGTGTTTTTTTGGTCTTGGTAACCATCATGATTACCACCCTGGTCATCCGAATTCTTGGCTTTGCGGCAAATGGCGCAGTAAACCCAGAAGATGCCCTAGTTCTCATAGCGCTAGCCACTCTTGGTTATATGGCTGTATTACTCACGGTCTCTCTATTTGTGGCCGTCTTAATTGTGCTGGTGCGTTGGTATAAAGATTCCGAAATGATTGTTTGGTTTGCAAGCGGCCTAAGTATTGCGAGCCTGATTCGACCAATCCTACGTTTTGCGACACCCCTCATCATCATCATCGCCCTATTGGCTCTCTTTGTTTGGCCTTGGGCTAATCGCGAATCCACCCTGATTAGCCAAAGATTTCAGCAACGCAGTGATGTTTCCATGGTTGCCGCTGGTCAATTTAGAGAATCCGCCAAAGCAGAGCGCGTATTTTTTATTGAAGAGTTGGATGTCGATAAAAGTGAAGTTAAAAATATCTTTGCTGCTGAAACTAAAAATGGTCGACTGAGTGTCGCCGTTGCCTCGACTGGATTTATTGAAGGCGCACAAGGAGGCGGCAAATCCATCGTGCTCAACAATGGTCGGCGCTATGAAGGGGTGCCCACGCAACCAGACTTCAGAATTCTGGAGTTTGCAGAGTACAGCACCCAGATTCAAAGCAAAAGCGTCCTCGATCCAGCCCCACGTGATCGTGAAAAAACAGTCTCCGAACTTTGGAACGATTCCAACGCCGACACCATCAACCCCAATCGCGCTGAATTACTTTGGCGTATCGGTTTACCGTTAATGGCTTTAGGCCTAGTGCTAATTGCCATACCCCTTGCCTACGTCAACCCTAGGCTTGGTAACTACACTGCGATGTTTTATGCTGTGCTGATTTACCTTATCTATAGCAACCTTCTCAACCTCACGCAAAACTTTGTGTCACAAGGGAATGTAAATGTTTTTGTAGCAGCTTGGCCCATACACGCTCTAGCCTTTGGCATTGCCTTTCTACTCATTCGTAATCGCATCAACCCTTCGCTGAAGTGGTGGCGTCGTCAACTACCTTCATTCTTGGCCAATAGATGAAATATCTATTTCCCTATATATTTGAGCGCTACTTAGCCAGGCAGATCTATGCTGCCTTTGGCTTCATCCTATTTGCTTTGGTGGCATTGTTTTTATTTTTTGACATCCTCAGCGAGCTTGGTTCGGTAAAGGGCCAGTACACACTGCCATTAGCGCTTCTACACGTTTTACTGAAGGCCCCAAGCCGCATTTCCGAGATCATTCCAATCGCTGGTTTGATTGGAAGTATTTATGTATTTGCCATGCTAGCAAGCCAGTCTGAGTTCACGATCTTGCGTATTGCTGGATTGGATATGCGCAGAGGCTTGACTACTCTAGCCAAAATTTCATTACCGCTAATTGTTCTGACGCTAGTCATGAGTGAGTGGCTAGGGCCCTATACCGAGAATCTGTCAGAGCAGATTCGCATGAAGGCTTTAGGTTCATCTTATAGCTCCCAATTTAAAACTGGAGTATGGGTAAAAGATCGCCTACGAGATGAAGATGGTAGTGGGCCGATTAGGCCGGGAGTTCGCTATGTCAACGTTGGCAAGATTGAACAAGACAACGAAATCAAAAACATTCGCATGTATGAATTTGATGATGCATATCGCCTACTCTCTATTAGAAGTGCGGTATCGGGACGCTTTGATCATACGGGGACCTGGATCCTGGATGATGTCACCGAAACTCGCTTTAAAGAGACCAAGCAGAGTGATCCACTCAACCCAGTCTATTCAGCGCAGACTTTTGTACATCCAATTGTTAGCCTCAATTCTGAAGTTACGCCTCAAATCTTGAGCGTGCTTTTAGTAAGCCCAGAAAAGATGTCTATCTTTAGTTTGGGGCGCTTTATCTCCCACTTAAGAGATAACAAACAGGATGCTCAGCGTCACTCTATTGCGTTCTGGAAAAAAGTCATCTACCCATTTACGATCTTCGTGATGTTGACACTGGCCCTGCCATTTGCCTATCTCAAGGTGCGCGCTGGTAGCGTTGGCATCAAGGTATTTGGCGGCATCATGCTGGGCATGAGCTTTCAACTCTTTAATTCACTTTTCTCTAATGTTGGACTCCTAGGTTCTTGGCCAGCACTGCTTACTGCCATGACACCGCCATTGCTTTATTTCATCTTGGCAATAGTGGGTTTACGTTGGGTATCTAGGGCTTAATACCTCAAAATCATATAGAATGTCGTTCATATATCTCAGTTGATATAAAGAATGGAATCCATATGAATCTTCACCAATTTCGTTTTGTTCGCGAAGCCGTAAGACAGAACTTCAATCTGACTTCAGCTGCTAAAGCTCTCTTCACCTCCCAGCCTGGGGTCTCTAAGGCCATCATTGAGCTAGAGGACGAGCTGGGAGTAGAAATATTCCGACGCCACGGTAAACGCATTCGCTCCCTCACCGAGCCAGGCAAACGCATCCTCGCCTCGATTGAGCGCATTCTGGACGAAGTGGAAACCTTAAGAAGGGTTGGCAAAGATTTTGCCAGCCAAGATCAAGGTAACTTTGTGATTGCCACTACACATACGCAGGCACGTTACGCATTACCAAAGGTGCTTACTGAATTTACAAAACGATTTCCAAAGGTTCGGGTCAGCATTCAACAAGGGAGCCCAGGGCAAATTGCGGAGTTGCTCATCCATGATCGCGCGGATATCGCAATTGCAACGGAAGGCATTGCCAATACCCCTGGTGTGCTGGCGCTGCCAGGCTACCAATGGCAACACGTTGTCATGGTGCCGCTAAGTCACCCCCTTCTCAATCAGTCAACAATCACCTTAGAGGAAATTGCGAAATACCCGCTCATCACCTACGACAAAGCGTTTGCGGGTCGCAGCAAGATTGATGCCGCTTTTGCACAACGCAATCTCAGCCCTGACATTATTCTGGAAGCAATCGATGCAGACGTAATTAAGACTTACGTTGAAACTGGAATGGGTGTGGGCATTGTGGCTGGATTGGCCTACGACGCAGATCGAGATCGCAATCTCCGAGTCATTCCAGTTGGGCACTTGTTTGGCAACAACGTGACGCATTTGGGTGTTAAACAAGGAGCTTACTTGCGCTCTTTTGTATACACATTCATTGAGCTATTCTCGCCAACACTCACGAAGAAAATTGTGGAGCAAGCCATGAATAGTGAGTCGGAGACTTACGAGATTTAAGGCTTTAAAACCATCCTACTAAAGGCTTTTAATCGATCTTAGTTATCTAATTGGTATTTAGGCAAGAACCAAGAGTTTGAAAGCCTATTTGCAGCATAGGGATTCAAGATCCTAATACTAGAAAAAACAGATTCAATAATGGAGTTTTTAAAACCCCTCTTTCTTCGCGCCCTACTGCGATGGTGTTGAGAAATCAAAGTGATGTCTTTATCAACATAAGGGATTGGTATTTGATAAAACCCATTCGGCATCTTGGTAGCCTGCAATAACTCCCAAAATTGATCGTAGCACTTATCAAATCTTGCGAATCTTTCAGGCAAGACGTAGGACTGGAGGTGTGTCCCCACTCCATAGATATTTTTAACGCCAATGTAGGCTGCCACTCCCCGCAAGGCGGCAAAGAGTAGATGATTGACGCCTACATCAAGTACCGAATCCCTTATCCCCTTAAAGACTTTAAGATATTCAGGCGTACCCTGCACTCGAGTCACCAACACCCCGTACTCACTTTTTTTATAAATTGAATTGGGGGGAATGATGACAAAGCCCATGACAAAGATTGTTCGCACCCCTTGTCTAAATTGCAATTCAATTTCTCCATCTCGATATTCTGGAACGCCCTGCTTAAGGACAATAGTTAGCGCTGGATCTAATTCAGATCTCCACAAAACTGCCCCACCTTCCACAAATAATTCAACACAACCCTTATCAAATACCTTGTTCAGAGTCGTGTAATGGAAGCTATAGATTGCCTCCCTTAATTTCATTGCTTGATTTTTAAAAGGGGTGTTCCTTTTGGTAACTCGCAAATAATGAAATCTGTAATTGAGCTTAATTGAGCTCAAGGATTCTGTGCCAATAGCTTTTCGAGCACGCAGAATTAAGCGGGGCTGAAGCAGTGACTTTAAAAGAGTTCTATAGGTGCTGCGAATAGGCATAGCCATTGAATTTACATGCCCCATGCAGGCACTTAATTGATCTGAGGCAAGATTAGCTAACTTTGTGAATTGGAGGGGCAACCCTCTCACAAGACTCCGCTATGCCCTGCTTTGGGGTGTTCAGGTGCCTAATTACTTAAAAAAGGGGTTTTAGTCAAAAGCATTGAGATGCTTTTGGGGTAAATACAAATAGATAGAGGATGGTGCCCCGGGGCGGACTTGAACCGCCACGCCTTGCGGCACCGGATTTTGAGTCCGGCACGTCTACCAATTCCATCACCGGGGCAGGTGTTTGCAGTGGAAAAACTGCATTGAAGCTTACTAAGAGGTGAGAGTGTAACAAAAAAGTTGTAGTACCCCCATTCTTGACCTGAGAAGCCCTTAAAATGAGGTCTTCAAGCCACATTAATCAAAAGGACTTACCCGTATGGCCGGCCATTCGAAATGGGCCAATATTCAGCACCGCAAAGGACGTCAAGACGAAAAGCGCGGCAAGATTTGGACCAAACTCATTAAAGAAATCACGGTTGCAGCTAAATTAGGCGGCGGCGATATCGCTACAAACCCACGTTTACGCCTGGGAATCGATAAGGCTAAAGATGCCAATATGCCGAATGACAACGTTCAGCGGGCAATTCAACGCGGTACAGGCTCACTCGAGGGTGTGAACTACGAAGAGATTCGTTACGAAGGTTATGGCCTCAATGGAGCTGCCATCATCGTTGACTGCTTAACCGATAACCGCACCCGCACCGTTGCTGAAGTGCGCCATGCGTTTGCAAAAAATGGCGGCAATATGGGCGCCGAAGGTTCTGTTGCTTTCATGTTTAAGCACTGTGGCCAAATGCTATTTGCCCCGGGCACGAATGAAGATCAACTCATGGAGATCGCGCTAGATGCTGGTGCTGAAGATGTTATTACCCATGACGATGGATCACTTGAGGTACTCACACCAGTGCCCGACTTTTCTAAAGTTCAAGACGCGCTCACCCAAGCAGGTTTAAAAGCTGAACTTGCCACAGTGACAATGCGCCCAGAAACAGAAACTGAATTCGAGGGCGAGCAAGCTGAAAGCATGCAAAAACTATTAGATGCCCTTGAGAACTTAGATGATGTTCAAGAAGTATTCACGAACGCCTCTTTTTAATCAGCCAATATCCATAAACACATTCATCAATATATCCTTTAGCTCTTTATGAAAATACTTTTAGTTGGATCCGGTGGTCGTGAACATGCATTGGCATGGAAGCTGGCTCAATCCCCGCAAGTTCAAACCGTCTATGTAGCACCTGGGAATGGTGGCACTGCCACTGCAAAACAAACTGCTGCCGGAATTGAGAACCTTCCCATCTCTGGCCTTCAAGAACTAGCGGACTTTGCTAAGCGTGAAAAAATTCATCTCACCGTAGTGGGTCCTGAGGCCCCATTGGCTGCCGGCATCGTAGATGTATTCCGCAATAATGGTTTGCGTATCTTCGGACCAACTCAACTTGCAGCTCAATTGGAGTCCTCAAAAGATTTCTCTAAAGCGTTTATGAAACGCCATGGCATCCCAACAGCGGAATACCAAACCTTCTCAAACGCATTAGAGGCTCATGCCTATATTGATGCCAAGGGTGCGCCAATTGTGATCAAGGCAGATGGCCTGGCTGCAGGTAAAGGCGTGGTTGTTGCAATGGATCTAGCAGAAGCACATGCAGCTGTCGACATGATGCTTGCTGATAACAAACTCGGTAATGCTGGCGCACGTGTCGTGATTGAAGAATTCCTCACCGGAGAAGAGGCCAGCTTCATCGTGCTCGTGGACGGCAAGCATGTTTTAGCCTTAGCCACCAGCCAAGATCACAAACGTTTACTCGATGCCGATCAAGGTCCTAATACCGGCGGCATGGGTGCTTACTCCCCTGCCCCCGTTGTTACCCCAGAAATTCATGCGCGCGCTTTACGCGAAGTCATCATGCCTACCGTTAAAGGCATGGAGGCTGATGGCATTCCGTATACCGGTTTCCTCTACGCAGGTCTCATGATTTCTCCAGACGGCAAGATTAAAACTTTGGAATTTAACTGCCGCATGGGTGACCCAGAAACACAACCGATCATGGCGCGCTTGCGAAGTGATCTTGTTAATGCGTTGGATCACGCAGTTGACGGCACACTCAATGAAGTGGAATTAGATTGGGATCGTCGCACCGCTTTAGGCGTCGTGCTTGCAGCCCATAACTATCCAGACACCCCGCGCAATGGTGATGTCATCACCGGCATACCAGCCGATACTGAAGATCAATTGACCTTCCATGCTGGCACCAAACTGCAAGATGGCAAGCTTCTTACCTCAGGTGGTCGCGTTATGTGTGTAGTAGGCCTGTCAGATACTGTTCGTGGCGCACAACAAAAAGCATACGACGCTATTTCTAAGATCCAGTTTGATGGCATGCAATATCGTAAAGATATTGGCTATCGCGCAGTTAAATAACTTCAGCAATTCATAACATCCAATACAAAGATCTTTGAACCTTGTCGTCCACTGAACATACTCAAATCAATATTGCAGACTTAAAAGATTATTTTTTAGGGCTGCAAGATCGCATCACTAGCGCAATGAGTGCGCTAGATGGCAAAGCATTTATGGTGGATGCCTGGGAAAAGCCAGAGGATAGTAAGTTAAAAGGTTATGGGCGTACCTGTATTTTGGATGGCGGCAATATTTTAGAAAAAGGTGGTGTGGGCTTCTCGCATGTCCGCGGCGATCAAATGCCGCCTTCAGCATCACACCATCGCCCAGAAGTTGCGGGGCGCAGCTTTGAAGCCATGGGTGTTTCTTTGGTCTTCCATCCAAACAATCCTAAGGTACCAACCACCCATATGAATGTGCGCTGCTTTATTGCACAAGCTCCCGACAAGGAGCCAGTCTGGTGGTTTGGTGGCGGTTTTGATCTCACACCCTATTACGGCGTTGATGAAGATTGCAAACACTTTCATCAAACTGCTAAAGATGCTTTAGATCCATTTGGTGAAGAGTTATACCCACGTTTCAAAAAATGGTGTGATGAATATTTTTACCTAAAGCATCGTGAAGAGCCCCGCGGTATTGGTGGCGTCTTTTTTGATGACTTTAATGATCTTGGTTTTGAACAAAGCTTTGCCATGACACGCGCTGTTGGCGATGCCTTTATTGATGCTTACTTACCGATTGTAGAGCGTCGCTATAAAGACAGCTTTACCGCTGAAGAAAAAGCATTTCAAGAATACCGTCGTGGTCGCTATGTGGAATACAACTTAATATTCGACCGTGGCACCATTTTTGGCTTGCACTCCGGTGGACGCACTGAGTCTATTCTGATGTCCATGCCGCCGGTAGTACAGTGGTGGTACAACTGGCAGCCGAAGCCTGGAACGCCTGAAGCAAAGCTTTATGACTATTATCTTAAGCCGCGTGACTGGCTAGCCTAACTTGACCTCAGCGCATTTGGATACTCCAAAAAAAATTGGTATCTTGGGTGGTACTTTTGACCCGCCGCATCTTGGCCATCTTAAGTTAGCCACACATTTTGCAAAGGTCTTGCATCTTGACGCCTTGTTACTGATCCCCAGTGGTGAGCCCTGGCAAAAAGACTCCGGCATCACTCCTGCAGAAATCCGCCTACAACTTACTGAAGCAGCAGGCATTGATTTAGCGAGGGCATTTCTCTATTTGCAAATCCCCACTCAAATTGGCGTTGATCGCATCGAAATTGATCGTGCAGGCCCGAGTTATGCCATCGACACTGCAAAAGCCCTGAGAGAGCGTTTTGGGCCTGATGTCAGTTTGATCTGGCTTATGGGTGTCGACTCTCTTCTGAACCTCCCCTCCTGGAGCTCCTGGGATCAATTGCTAGGCTTTGTGAATCTCGCAGTAGCCAGCAGGCCTCACCATGAGCTTTCAGCAGACAAGAGCCCTGAAATTGCGACTTTGTTGGCAAATCATCAATGTATAGACCTCGATACCCTTGAAAAAAGCCAATTTGGCCGCATCTACCTAGATAACAGTCTTTCAGTAGACCTTTCATCAACCGAGTTGCGAAATCAGCTTAAAAGCACCTCTCGTAGCGCCATTGCCTCCGAGCGTATTCCGTCTCACGCTTTAGAAATCATCACAAATCTAGGTCTGTATAAGTAATCAGGCTAAGATCACCCCTATATACAAAAATCTTAGAAAAATATTAAAGAAACTATGGACTTAACTAAATTACAACGCGTCGTGATCGACGCCCTGGAAGATGTCAAAGCGCAAGATATTCGTGTTTACGACACCACCAAACTTAGCGAACTATTTGATCGCGTCATCATTGCTACTGGCTCCTCCAATCGCCAGACTAGATCTTTGGCCATGTCCGTTAAAGAGGCTGTCAATGCCAAAGGCGGTGAAGTCATTTCCGTTGAAGGCCTCGAGACTGGTGAATGGGTGCTTGTCGATTGTGGCGACATCGTAGTTCACATCTTGCAGCCTGCACTGCGTGCGTACTACCAACTTGAAGGCATGTGGGGTGCCAAGCCAGTGCGCGTTAAATTAGCAGCAGACAAGGGACTTGTGAAAGCAAGCGAACCTGACGACGAAGAGTAATACTCTAGTAATGCGCCTAACGATTGTTTCTGTTGGTCACAAAATGCCAGAATGGGTTGCAACTGCAACCCATGATTACATTAAGCGCATGCCCGCTGATTGCAGTATTGAAATCAAAGAGATCAAACCTGATCTAACTCCAGCCAAAGAGGCTGTAAAAATTGCTGCGGCCATTCCGAAAGGCTCTCGCGTCATTGCGCTTGATGAACGTGGCAAAGATCAAACCACTCAAAATCTAGCTACGCAGTTAGCAAACTGGCGTCAAGAAGGTTTTGACATCACTTTTTTAATTGGTGGTGCCGATGGACTTGATGCTAGTCTCAAAGAAAATGCGCAAGCAATGTGGCGTCTGTCGAGCCTGACGCTACCGCATGCCATGGCAAGAGTCCTATTGGTCGAGCAACTTTATCGAGCTTGGACTATTTTGCAAGGCCACCCCTATCATCGCGAGTAAGTCATTGATGTTTTCTTATATTTATCTTGCATCACAAAGTCCACGACGCCAAGAGCTGCTCAAACAAATTGGTATTCAATTTGAGATGCTGATTGCGGCAGCAGGCGAAGATACAGAGACCCTTGAAGCGCCCCTACCCAATGAAAAAGCCCGTCAATATGTTGAGCGGGTCACTTTTGCCAAGAGCGCCATTGCATTAGCAAGATGGCAAAGCAGTGGGAAACCATGGGCACCCATTCTGTGTGCAGATACCACCGTCAGCTTGCCAGGCAACCTTGCCGGCGAGATCCTCGGAAAACCTATCGATGCTGCTGATGCAGCACGCATTCTAAAAATGCTCAGCGGCAAAGTACATGAAGTACTTACTGCAGTTGTTCTCACGGTTGATCCCCAAGCCAATCCCCTTTGTTTGGTACAAGTATCCGGAGTAGAATTTGCCCACTTAACTGAAGCGCAAATTGATAGCTATATTCAGAGCGGCGAGCCTTTTGGTAAGGCTGGGGCATATGGCATTCAGGGTCTTGGGGGAGCTTTTATTCCCTCAATTAAAGGCAGCTATAGCGGTATCATGGGACTACCTATTTTCGAAGTTAACCAATTATTAGATTTCGCTAAAGTTGTCCGCATATGAATGAAGAAATTCTGATCAACATCACCCCCCAAGAAACACGGGTGGCATTAATTCAGCAAGGCGCTGTTCAGGAACTTCAGATTGAGCGCACACGTCAACGCGGCATCGTCGGCAATATCTATTTAGCCAAAGTAGTACGCGTACTACCCGGCATGCAGTCCGCCTTCATTGAGATCGGCTTAGAGCGCACTGCATTTATGCACGTTGCGGATATCACCCAAAACAATCCTCAAGCTCAAATTGAAAAGTTGCTCTTTGAAGGACAAAATGTTTTAGTCCAAGTTCTTAAGGACCCCTTAGGAACTAAAGGTGCACGCCTTACAACCCAACTCAGTATTGCTGGCCGAAACTTGGTCTATCTACCACCAGCCGGCACCGATGCAGCCACCGAAAAATATATTGGCGTATCACAAAGAATTGATCGGCCTGAAGAGCGCGAAGCAATTAAGGAGCGCCTTGCCGGGCTCATGCCCGCCGATGAAAAAGGTGGAATCATTGTGCGCACCAGCGCACAAGATGCTAGTGATACCGAACTTGAACACGATATGCTTTACCTACGCACCACCTGGGAGAAGATCCGAGAAGCTGTGAACCACAAGGCTGCCCCTAGCCTGCTTTACCAAGATCTCAGCTTAGCTGAACGCGTATTACGTGACGTTGCCGGCGAAGAAACTACCCAAATCCGAGTCGACTCGGCTGAGAACTTTGAAAAGCTCAAAGGCTTCGCCACGCTCTACATGCCTAACCTCTTGGAGAAGCTCACCCTACATCGTGGTGAGCGCGCCTTATTTGATTTATTTGACGTAGATGCTGAAATTAATAAAGCCTTGGGCAGAAGAGTCGACCTCAAGTCGGGCGGCTATCTCATGATCGATCAAACGGAGTCAATGACTACGATTGATGTCAACACCGGAAGTTATGTCGGCGCCCGCAATCTCGATGACACTGTATTTAAAACCAATCTTGAGGCCGCTCAAGCTATTGCTCGTCAACTCCGTTTGCGCAATCTTGGCGGCATCATCATCATTGATTTTATTGATATGCTGAGCAAAGACCATCAAGAATCTGTTTTGCATGAACTCAATCGCAATTTAGAACGTGATCATGCGCGGACTTCAGTGAGTGATTTTTCCTCATTAGGTTTGGTGGAGATGACGCGCAAGCGCACCCGAGAATCCCTCGCCCACATCACTTGTGAACCCTGCGCCACCTGCCAAGGTAAGGGTGAAGTTAAAACAGCGCAGACCATTTGCTACGAGATTTTGCGAGAGATTGTGCGTGAGCATCGTCAATTTAACCCCCGAGAATTTAGGATTGTTGCCTCACCCGATGTCATTGACCTTTTCCTTGAAGAAGAAAATCAATTTTTGGCGCAGCTTGGCGACTTCATTAGCAAGCCTATTAAACTTCAAGCTGAAGGCAGTTTCCGCCAAGAGCAATACGATATCGTTCTCAGCTAATTACCTTTTAAGCATTTGAAAACTGGATGCGGTGCAGATTTGCATACAAGCCATCTTTAGCAAGCAACTCTTCATGCGTACCATTTTCAATAACATGGCCGTGCTCCAACACCACAATGCGATCAGCGTGTTCAATGGTTGATAAGCGGTGAGCAATTACTAAAGTGGTTCGTCCAGCCATCAAGCGCTCCAAGGCATCTTGCACTTGACGCTCAGACTCAGAATCCAGAGCAGAAGTTGCCTCATCTAATATCAGGATAGGAGCGTCTTTATATATCGCTCTCGCAATCGCTAAACGCTGACGCTGGCCACCGGATAAGCGATTGCCGTTATCTCCAATTTGGGTATCAATACCTTCAGGCATTTCTTGCATGAGAGTGCTTAAGTTTGCCGCCTCGAGCGCCTCCATCACGCGCCCCCGGTCGATACCCTCTTGGCCTACAGCACCATATGCAACGTTCGCCGCAATGCTGTCATTAAATAAAATGACATCCTGGCTTACAAAAGCAATCTGCTTGCGTACATCGGCCAAAACAATATCCTCAAGCGGAATATCATCCAAGAAAATTTGCCCGCTAGTGGGCTTAAAGAACCGCGGCAATAAATTAACTAGCGTAGATTTACCACCACCAGATGGACCGACAAAAGCGACTACCTCACCAGGCTTAATGTTTAAATTCACACCAGTGAGCGCATCTTTACGCCCAGCCTCTTGCTGATAAGAGAAGCCAACATCTTCAAATCGAATTCCGCCTTTAGCCTTACCGAGGGGCTTCATATTTTCTTTGCGGGACTCATCCTCCTCAAAGGGTTGGTCCATCAGCGAAAAAATCATCTCTGCAGCAGTTAAGCCGCGCTGCAATGGCTGATTAATATCCGCCAAATGTTTAATCGGCGAAATCACCAACATCATGGCGGTAATAAATGAGGCAAATCCACCAACTGTAGTGCCCTCAGAGGCCGACTGCATTAAGGCGATTACCAGCACGATCGATAGCGCCATAGAGGCGATGAGCTGAGTGATAGGCTGGTTTAGGCCGCCCGCTACCGCTGCTTTTAGCGAGAACTGACGCAGGCGCTCTGCCTTATCCATAAAACGTCGCATCTCATATTCTTCTGCGCCATGCACTTTTACAATTTTGTAACCGGCTGCAGATTCCTCTACGATATAAGCCAATTCACTTGTCAACGTCTGCTGCTCACGATTTAAAGTTCGCAGACGCTTGTTAATCTTGCTCATGATGAAGGCAATGATTGGGAAAATCACCAACACCACCAAAGTCAGTTGCCAATTTAAGTAAATGAGATAGCCAATTAAACCAACTACAGTGAGCGAGTCTCGCACCAAGCTAATCAACATACCACCCATAATGGAGAGAACGTTGTTGACCTCAAAAACAACTGCGTTAATTAAATTGGATGCGGAGTTCTTTTGGAAAAAAGTAGTAGATGCATTTAATAGCGTCTGGAACATCTGTTCGCGCAACTTGAGTAGTACCGAATTGATGACGCGAGTAAGTAAATAATTTGATAGAAACTGAGCCAAGCTACGGACAAGTGCCAAACCCACCAAGAAGACCGGCACCTGCCAGAGCTTGCTATTAAGCTGTCCAGTAAAGCCACGGTCCAATAATGGCTTCATCAAGGCTGGAATAGAGGTTTCAGCGCCAGCGACTAGGGCCATAGCTAATAAAGACCCAATAATCATCCAGATATGGGGCTTCAGATACTGAATTAAGCGATTTAAGGCGGTACGGTCTTGAGCATTCATATAATGAATTATGCCCACCTTATCCGTCATACTCATCACTCGCAATGAAGAGGCCAATTTGGCCGATTGTTTAGCCTCCCTAGAGGGGATTGCTCAGCAAATCGTGGTGGTCGATACCAATAGCACTGATGGCACCCTAGAAATCGCCAAAAATCATGGGGCTGTCATTAGCCAACCAGCCGATTGGCCAGGATTTGGGCCCCAAAAGAACCGCGCTCTGGACTTGGCGACAGGCGATTGGGTTCTCTCCCTGGATGCTGATGAGCGACTTACCCCAGCACTCAGAAGTGAAATTCTGACCGCCATTCATCATTCGGCTCATGTCGACTGCTTTGCGATTCCACGACTATCTTGGTATTGCGGCCGCTTTATTCGCCATTCTGGCTGGAGCCCCGATTATGTAAATCGGTTATTTAAACGCGGCACTGCCCGCTTCTCCGATGACCTAGTGCATGAGCGCTTAATCCCAAATGGTCAAGTAGCAAAACTGGAAAATCCCATGTTGCACTTCAGTTTTATGAACTACTCACAAGTGCTGCAGAAGCTTGACCGATATTCAACTGCCTCAGCAGAGCAAGCGTTTTCCAAAGGAAAAAAGAGTCACCCCTTAAAAGCAGTGCTTCATGGAATTTGGGCTTTTACTCGCACCTACTTTATTCGTCTTGGCTTCCTAGATGGCCCCCAAGGCTTTGCTTTGGCAATTTCCAATGGGCAAGGAACCTACTATCGCTATATGAAGTTATGGCAATTGCATCAAGAAGCTGCGCATCATCAACATCACAGCAAATGATCTCTGTACTTTTAGCGACCTATAACTGGCCGCAAGCCCTTAAATTATGTCTTGAGTCACTCAGCACTCAAACCGACTTGGATTTTGAAATCATCATTGCTGATGACGGCTCCACCTCAGACACTAAGGAACTTATCGCTGGCGCTCAGGTTGATTTCCCAGTGAAAATAACGCACCTCTGGCAAGAGGATCAGGGTTTTCGTAAGACCCGCATTCTCAATCAAGCTATAGAAGCATCTGTTGGTGATTATTTGATATTTCTTGATGGCGACTGCATTGTTCAGCCTGACTTTATCGCTCAGCATCGAAGACTATCTCAGGCCAACTATCTGGTAACAGGGAGTCGCATTCTGCTTAACGACGAGCTCAGCAAGCAATTGCTCTCATGGTCACGCTGGGATTTCAAGAAATTCACCGGCCACTTATTGAACTATCGATTATCTGGCGGCATCAATAAGTATTGGCCCCTCAAAATCAAACTAGGTGATGGTGCATGGCGTAACTACAAGAAATTCGTGTGGCGTCGCATAAAAGGCTGCAATATGGCCTGCTGGAAGTCTGATGCCCAAGCTATTGGCGGCTTTGATGAAACCATGACAGGTTGGGGTCATGAAGATGCTGATTTTGTTTTTAGACTACAAAATAAAGGTGTGACTCGTAAATCTGGGTCCTGGTCCACCGAAGTGCTTCACCTCTATCACCGTATTAACGATCAATCCAATGCCGCAGAAAATGCACGTCGCGTTCGTGAAAAAATTCTGGCTAAAGCCCAGTAGGATTGAGTTACATTAGCTCCATGACTGCATTCTCAGCACTAAAGCCTAAAAAAGTTTTATTCATTGCGACTCGCCAAATTGGAGATGTCCTTGTCACTACGCCGCTGATATCGCAAGCGCGTGAACTGTGGCCTGATGCTGAGTTTCATTTTTTGGGCTACCGCGGTAAGCTCGACATGCTCAAAGGCAATCCTGATATTGCCCAGACAATCGAAACTTCAGACCGCCCCAAACTCAAAGAATATCTTTCCTTATTTTTTAAGCTCTTTCAACGTTACGACTTAGCAGTGGTTACACAACCGAGCGACCGCGCCTATTTTTATGGCTTAGTAGCAGCTCATCAACGCGTAGGCGTATTGGGTGGACACCCTCAAGGCCTCACAGAGCAAGATAAAGCCAAGAAAAGTAAAAGTGATCAGCAAAATGCCTGGAAGAAGGCCATCAGCTTACATACGGTTGATGTGGATTATTTTGCACAACATGTCATTACCGAAAAGCTTCGCCTGCTTGAAATTTTTTACAAGAAGCCTCAAGAGATATTTAGTAAGCCGATATTAGTGACGGCGCCAGCAGGTGATCCTATCGCCCCGACTATTGCAGGCCAACTTCACTCGCCCTATGTTGTGGTGCATCCCGGACCTTTAACAGCCTACAAGCGCTGGCCTTTGGCCTATTGGCAAACATTGTTGGGATGGATTGTGGAACAAGGTTTGCAAGTTGTACTGAGCGCATCACCCGCCAAGCAAGATCTACAACTCAATAAAGACATTCTTTCTCTACTTGATGAAAAGACGCGCAGCCACGTTATTGATACCGCAGGCCTACTCTCTATCCCGCAAGCAGGCACTCTGATTCGTGGGGCAGTAGCCTATGTTGGCGTGGATACCTCGATCACCCATCTTGCGGCAGCATGCAACACTCCTACCATTGCCTTGTTTGGCCCAACGCCACCTACTAACTTTGGCCCCTGGCCTAATGGCTTTATTGGCATGCAGCCTTATCAATTGAGAGCGCGTTCGCAGACGGTTGGCAATGTCACCATCCTACAAGGGCCTGGTGAATGCGTTCCCTGTCGTAAGGCAGGCTGCGAAGACCGCGCAAGCAGCAATAGCGAATGTTTGGATCTCTTAGAGCCAAATCAAGTAATTACAGCGCTTCAAGCCGCTATAAATAAATAATTCAATCTAGGTAGTATTGCTACTAATGATTTAGTGGTACTGAACCTGAACGGTATTAGATTGCTTAGCAGCCAAAATTTGATTCAAGCTATGCAAGCAAGCATCATCAGGATAGATACGCAACTCTTCTGGGAACTGCATTAGACAGGCTCCGCCGCTGGTAGTGACTGCAGCCGTAAGCATTAAACCTTTGAGCCCCTCACTAGCGCTTGGCATAGAGGCTGCTGCAGGCCCCAACTTGGGATCTCGCACGCGATTGCTCATTAAATAAGGTCCAATTTGGCTACGCAAGGATTTGAGATCAATTGCTGAATCGATCGATAGATGTACATTGCGCGCAAAACGCATGCGGGCACCCGTAATATCCATCACCGCCTCCGACACGATGCGCATTCCACCAGAAAACTTATCGGGCGTGACGTTTACCTTGGCTACTAACAATTCATCTTCTTTGAGCCAAGAGCGATTCGGTTCATACACTTCACTGTAGAGAGTCACCTCAATTGCAGCAGTTCCATCATCAATTGTTGCAATCATCATGCGGCCGCGCTGACCCGTCAGCATACGAGCAGAAGTGATGATGCCGGCGATCAGCTGATCTTTGCCCTCAGTCACCTTAGACAATGGCTGGCGAATGAAATGAGCCGTCTCGTCGCGATAGGCATCAAACATATGCCCCGTAAGACAAAGACCCAGGGCGCTTTTCTCATCCTGCAGACGCTTCTTCTCAGACCAGACTGGTTCGCGTACTAACTCAGGCAGATGGCGATCTTCTTCGCCTGCTACCTCAAACAAACTGACTTGGTTGATAGAGGCCTCGGCTTGTTCAGCTGCCTCAATTGCGCGAGCCAAAGAAGCCAGTAAAGTAGATCGAATATCGTAAGGATTGCCTCCGGCAGGAATGGAGTCTTTATACAAACCATCAAAAGCCCCGGCACGCATCAACGCCTCAATCGCACGACGATTCACTTGTCTACGATCGACGCGGGCACAGAAATCAAATAAATCTTTGAACGGTCCGCCAGACTCACGTGCTTTCACAATTACTTCAATTGCTGCCTCACCAGTACCTCTTACGGCACCTAAACCATAACGAATATGACTGATTGGAGAATCCGGGGCAGCATCTGGCGCACGCAATGGCGTGAACACATAAACACCAGTATTGATATCAGGTGAGAACACGCGAATATTATTTGCCAAACAATCGTCATACAGAATCTTCACCTTATCGGTGTCATCCATTGCGAGTGATAAGTTGGCCGCCATAAATTCAGCAGGATAGTAGGCCTTTAACCAAGCAGTTTGATATGCCAGGAGCGCATAAGCAGCAGCATGGGATTTATTAAATCCATAGCCTGCAAAACGCTCCATCAAGTCATAAATCTCGTTGGCCTTGCCTTCGGTGATGCCGCCTGCTTTTGCGCCATCACTAAAAATCTTGCGATGTTGCGCCATCTCTTCAGGCTTCTTCTTGCCCATTGCACGACGCAACATATCCGCGCCACCGAGTGAGTAGCCGCCGATCATCTGGGCCATCTGCATCACCTGCTCTTGATAGACCATGATGCCGTAGGTTTCTTGCAAAACCGGTTCAATGCGCGGATCCGGATACTCTACTTTTTGACGCCCATGCTTACGCTCAATAAAGTCCGGGATCAAGTCCATTGGACCTGGACGGTAAAGCGCGACGAGCGCAATAATGTCTTCGAAGCGGTCAGGCTTGGCCTCACGAAGCATGCCTTGCATGCCGCGACTTTCTAGCTGGAAGACGGCGACCGTATTGGCATTCTTTAAAACTTCAAAAGCTTTTTCATCATCGAGTGGAATCTCACCGATATTCCAATCTTTACGATCAGCATGTAGCGTCTTAATCCACTTTTCAGCAGCTGCCAAAATCGTCAGCGTTGTTAAACCCAAGAAGTCGAACTTTACTAAGCCGATTGCCTCGACATCATCTTTGTCAAACTGACTAATGACGGAGCCACTCTCTTGATCTTTAGAGTCTTTTGCTTCTTGCGTATAGAGGGGGCAAAAATCCGTTAAGCGGCCAGGGGCAATTAATACACCACCTGCATGCATGCCGACGTTACGGGTCATACCCTCTAACTGCTGAGCAAGAGATAGAAGCTGGCGCACTTCATCTTCATTTTTTTCGCGTTCGCCTAATTGCTTCTCTTCCTTCTTGGCCATTTCAATAGTCATGTACTGACCTGGCTTATTCGGAATCAACTTAGCAATACCATCAACGAAGTTATAGCCTTGCTCCAGTACACGACCCACGTCACGAATTGCAGCGCGCGCAGCCATTGTTCCGAAGGTAGCGATCTGACTAACAGCATCTTTGCCGTATTTATCTTTTACGTACTGAATAACGCGATCGCGCCCATGCTGACAAAAGTCAATATCGAAGTCGGGCATCGATACCCGCTCAGGATTAAGGAAGCGCTCAAAGAGCAGGTTGTAGCGCAATGGATCCAGGTCAGTAATACCGAGTGAGTAAGCAACTAAAGAGCCAGCGCCAGATCCACGACCTGGGCCTACTGGTACACCATTATTTTTTGCCCAGTTAATGAAGTCCGCAACAATCAAGAAATAACCTGGGAAGCCCATTTGAGCAATCGTCTTCACCTCAAAGACGAGGCGTTCGTGATAACGAGCCTCTTCCTTCGCACGCTCTTCTGGATCGGGGAAGTTACGCTCCATATGGCGCTTCAAACCAATCTCCGATTGCTGCAACAAGTAATCGTCAAGCGTAATACCAGGTGGCGTTGGAAAATCCGGTAAGCGTGGCTGACCTAAGGTCAACGAGAGGTTGCAGCGTTTGGCAATCTCAACTGAATTAGCGAGTGCAACAGGTAAATCTGCAAAGCGCTTTTCCATCTCCTCTTGAGATAAGAAATATTGTTCTTCATTAAATTTTTTCGTGCGACGAGGATTACCCAGGAGCTCACCCTCTGCGATACACACCCGTGCCTCATGGGCCGTGAAATCACTGCGTTGCATGAACTGCACAGGATGCGTAGCAACGATTGGTAAATCTAATTCACTCGCTAGGTGACAAGCAAGCTGAAGCTGCTTTTCATCCTGAGGATGACCACCACGCTGTACCTCTATGTAAAAAGAATTTGGGAATAATGTCGCCCAGTGTTTAGCGGCCTCTTTGGCCTGATCTTCTTGACCAGCCAACAGCGCAGCACCAACATCACCCCAACGTCCGCTCGAAAGCGCAATCAATCCGTACGCTAGCGTTCTTTTTACAGCTTTATCTTCTGCTTTAGAAGCGGGCTCACTAAACCATTTGGGATCCACCTCGGCACGGCCACGCGTCTGATTTTCTAGAGAAGCCTTACTCAGTAGCTGACATAGATTGAGATAACCAGAGTGGTTTTGAACCAAGAGTAATAGACGATAGGGTTGATCTGGGTCCTGAGGATTGCTAACCCAAACATCCGCGCCCGCAATTGGCTTAATTCCACCAGAGCGTGCGGCACTATAAAAACGAACCAAACCAAATAAATTACTTAAATCGGTGAGCGCTAAAGCACCCATCCCGTCTTTTTCGGCAGCAGCAACCGCATCGTCAATGCGAACGATGCCATCCGTAATAGAAAACTCGGAATGGACGCGTAGATGAACAAAACGGGGTGAAGCCATGAGATCATTTTAGCTGTGCCGAACCTGAAAAACCCCTCATCCCCAGCCGACGGCTATCGCGGGCGCTTTGCCCCCTCACCTACTGGCCCACTTCATGCGGGATCGCTAGTTGCGGCCTTAGGAAGCTGGCTAGATGCCCGACAAAACCAAGGGAAATGGCTGCTCAGAATCGAGGATTTAGATACCCCCCGCTGCATTCCGGGGGCGGATCAAGAAATCCTACGCCAATTACTTGCCTGCGGCCTCACCTGGGACGAGGAGCCGAGTTGGCAGTCCAAGCGTCAAGAGCGCTATAAAAAGGCTCTGGAGCGCTTAAATGGGCTCCAAACTGTCTATCCCTGCACATGCTCCCGGCAAACTATTACAAATGCCCTAGAGGCTCGCGGAGTCACTACCCCTCGCAACCAAGAGATGGTTTACCCCGGAACCTGCCGCCCCCAAGAAATTCCCGCATACAAGAATGAACGTGTCCTTTTGGATGGAGTGGCTTGGAGACTCGCCCTCCCCCCAGAACTCATCCTTCATTTCAAAGATCTAGCCCTAGGCACGCAAAGTCAGGATCTAAATCAAGAAGTAGGAGATTTTGTACTGCGGCGTCGAGACGGAATATTCACCTATCAACTAGCCGTGGTGGTGGATGATGCTGAGCAAGGCATAACTCATATTGTGCGTGGCGCAGATTTACTCAATAACACTGCAAGACAAATTCATCTACAACAGGTTTTAGGATACTTAACGCCGAGTTATCTACATCTGCCCCTGGTTCTGGATGAGTATGGTGAAAAACTCAGCAAACAAACTTTAGCAAGTGCGATACATACTGAGAATGCGCAGCAGGCTTTACATGAATTACGTAAAGCCGCAAGGCACTTAGGATTGAGCGATCTTCCGGACGGAAAAGATACTTCGATTGCTGAGTGGCTTTTAGCAGCCACCCAGGCTTGGGATAGAAAAATTACTTCTTCTTAAAGCCGCCGAGTAAGGCGCCGACAGCTGGTCTTGCGGGAGTGATCCCCACTTTTTTCTCTTCAGTGTTTGTAGAGTTAGCGTTTGGCTGTGCAGCTGCGCTAGGCTCGTACGGTTTATAGAAAAATGGATCTGACATTTTTGCCGGCGCATCTGATCTTGACGAGCTTCTGCTCGGTGCAGAGCTAGAGCTGCCTTCAGGTAGCGGTTGAATATCCAACTTACGCTTCATCAACTTTTCAATATCGTCGAGCAAACGCTTTTCACTGGCATCGACCAATGCAATCGCATCACCTTTGCTGCCTGCGCGACCTGTACGACCAATGCGGTGAATAAAATCTTCTGCATTAAATGGCAGCTCATGATTAATCACGCAAGGCATCGAAGGAATATCTAAACCACGTGCAGCAACGTCTGTTGCAACCAGAGCCTCAATCGCGCCAGACTTAAATGCATCCAGCGTTAAAGTGCGCTCACCCTGACTCTTATCACCATGAATTGCGCCCGCTTTAATACCATCGCGCTCCAATGAACGCGCCAATCGAGCACAGCCTAAACGGCTGTTAGTGAAGATGATGCACTGACGAGATAAACCTTGACGCGTACGCGCTTCAAGCACTTTCACAATCGCGCGCTGCTTGTCAGCGCTAGACACCATATGTACCACTTGCTTCACAGTATCTGCTGCAGCATTTTGGCGAGCCACTTCAACCGTGACTGGTGTACGTAAATAACTTTGCGCTAACTTTTTAATCTCGGGCGAGAACGTCGCAGAGAATAAGAGTGTTTGGCGCTGTGCTGGAATCAAATCAATGATGCGTTGCAGGTCAGGCAAGAAACCCATATCGAGCATGCGATCTGCTTCATCCAGCACGAGAATTTCTACTTGAGAGAGATTGGCTACTTTAGAACCAATGTGATCAAGTAAGCGGCCTGGGGTGGCAATCAAAATCTCCACACCACCACGTAATGTGGCAACTTGCTCTTTCATATCCACGCCACCATAAACCACGGCAGCGCGCAAATCAGTGTGTTTGGAATAGCTCGCTGCATTTTCAGCAACCTGAACAGCCAACTCACGTGTCGGCGTTAAGACCAAAGCACGGATAGGATGACGAGCAGGCGATGCGCTACTACTCGCGTGACGCAGAATCTTTTGAATGATCGGCAACACAAAGGCAGCAGTCTTACCAGTGCCCGTTTGGGCCGCGCCCATCAAATCGCTTCCCGCCAAAACGTGCGGGATAGATTGCGCTTGAATCGGAGTTGGAGTGTTGTAACCCTGCTCAGATACCGCTTTTTGAATCTTTGGATCTAATCCAAAGTCAGCAAAGGTAATTGTTGCTGGGGTGGCGCTACTCTCAGTAGCGCCGGTAGGAGAATTTATTTCAGGAACAGTATTTGTCAAGGTAACTTACAGAATGGCTGCAATGCCGGCCTTCGCGGTTTCGGCATCCTCAGTCGATTTAACGCCGGAAACGCCGACTGCGCCGATGGTAAACCCATTTACCTCGATATTGACGCCACCCTCTAACATGCCCGAAATATGTGGGGCAGATAAAAAGGAAACGCGTCCGTTATTAATAATTTCTTCGTACACACGACTCTCACGTTTACCCATTGCAGCAGTACGCGCTTTTTCTTGAGCGATGTAAGCAGAGACAGGAGCGCAACCATCGCGACGAGTTAAACCCAACACATGTCCGCCATCATCACAAACGGCGATAGTCACTGCCCAGTTATTTGCTGCTGCATGTTTGTCTGCTGCATCCAAAATCTTTTGAACATCAGCCTGGGTTAAATACGGTTTAGTTGCCAACATGATTAATCTCTCTGTCTCTAATGCTATTGATATATATGGTGAATTATAGGTTGAGTCTGCCGACTAAGCCTTACTTTAGGTACTCTTGGGCCGCAACCACACCGCTGGCCTTAGGTTTGTAGCCAATAGAGCTAAAACTCATCTCAACCCCGCTCAAAGCAGCCATGAGGCTTAATTCATTGCAATCGCCAAGGTGGCCGATACGGAAAATCTTGCCTTTGAGCTTGCCCAAACCAGTTCCGAGCGAAAGATTAAACTTTTCCAAGGCATGCTTACGCAGCACATCCGCATCCATTCCCTCTGGAACCACAATCGCCGTTAATACTGGTGAATACGCATTTGGATCCAAACACTGGTTCTCAAGACCCCAAGCTGCAACTGCGCGACGACAAGCTTCAGCCAAACGTTGATGGCGAGCAAAAATCGTATCCAAGCCCTCGGTCTGCATCATGTCGATCGCTTCATGCAAACCGTACATCAAATTGGTGCTTGGTGTAGTTGGCCAGTAGCCTGTTTTATTCGACTCTAAAATTTCATCCCAAGCTAAATAGGCTTTTGGGATTTTGCTGTGCTTACTTGCCTCAATCGCTTTTGGTGACAAGGCATTAAAGCCAATTCCCGGAGGCAACATCAAACCTTTTTGTGAGCCCGAAACGGTTACGTCAGCGCCCCATTTGTCATGCTCATAGTCCGCCGAACCCAAGCCAGATACGCTATCGACGAGTAACAGCGCTGGATGTTTTGCATCATCAATCGCCTTACGAACCGCAGCAATATTGGATGTAATGCCAGAGGAAGTTTCGTTATGCACTACACAAACGGCTTTAATTTCATGCTGAGTATCTTTGCGTAAGCGCTCTTCAATCACGGATGCATCAACACCCCAGCGCCAAGTATCCGCACCTGCTTTACCCACTACCTCAACTTCAATGCCAATCTTTTTGGCCAAAGCGCGCCACAAGTTTGCAAAGTGGCCGGTTTCATAAAAGAGCACCTTATCGCCAGGGTTGAGGACATTAACTAAAGCGCCTTCCCAAGAACCAGTTCCAGACGCGGAATAAATAATCACGGGTTGCTCGGTCTTAAAAATCTTCTTAATGCCATCCAAAACCTTGAGACCAAATGCACCAAATTCAGGGCCGCGGTGATCAATCGTTTGATAGCTAATTGCCCGCAGAATGCGTGAAGGCACTGGGCTTGGACCAGGAATGTGTAAGAAATGACGTCCTGAGAGGTGGTTATCTAGTTTTAGCATGCTGAGTCTCGCTTGGTTTTTGTAGTTAATCTTGCAACCCAGTGTAAGGCACTTTTTGGCAATTGACAATTTTGTATGCAAAATATTTATAAAATAAGTAAAAAATAAGGCTTTTATAGCGTTATTTATGCTTATTGATAGGTTATAGTAAATATGTATACAAATTTAAGGCATTTCAAATGATGCTCACAGTACCCCCAAATACCCAAAACTTACACGAAGCGACCTTCCAAAAGCTCCGATCCTTATTGGTGGAGGGTGCTATTACTCCCGGCAGCAAACTCAATGAGCGCGAACTAGCAGAGCAACTCAACGTGTCGCGCACCCCTATTCGTGAGGCGATTCGTCGCTTGGCTGCTGACGGACTGGTTGAATTAATCGCCAACCGCGGTGCGATTGCAGTGCAACTAACTCGTGACAACATCATCCATACCTTTGATGTGATTGCGAATTTAGAGGGTTACTCTGGAGAGCTAGCAGCGCAAAACATTAGCGATAAAGCCCTCATTGAACTTGAAGCACTCCAATATGAAATGATGGCCTCCTACGCACGTAGAGATCTTTCTAGCTACTACCGACTCAATCTCAAAATTCATCAAGCAATTAATCACGCAGCGAACAACCCCGTCTTGAGTCAACTATTTACTCAGGTTAACGCGCGCATCGAGGCGCTCCGGTTTCGCTCCAATCAAGATGGCGTGAAGTGGGAGAAAGCCGTGGGTGAGCATCAAGAAATGTTGGATGCATTAAAGGCGCGCGATAGCGTTCGTATGCGCAAAGTCATGATGCAGCATGTCATGAATAAGCGTGATGTGGTTATTCAATTAGTTGACTCAGAATCTAACGAGAAAGTTGCAGCATGAACAAGCCACTGGATTTGCCCTTACCGGAATTCGTTGCCAATAAGGCAGAGCTAGCTAAGCGCCTGAAACAAGAAACGACTGGCGAAGTCATGACGGACATGGCCAGTCGTGGACGTTATGCAACCGATGCATCGATCTATCAAGCCATGCCTGTTGCGGTCTTCGTACCGAAAACTGCTGAGGATATTGCGACCGCTATCCAAATTGCAGCCGATCTGGGTGTGCCAGTTTTGCCGCGTGGCGGAGGCACCAGTCAGTGTGGTCAGACCACTGGTACAGCACTCGTTATTGATAACACCAAATACTTTCGCAAACTCTTGCATGCGGATCCAGAAAAAGCGACGGCGGTGGTTGAGCCTGGCATTGTTTTGGATCACCTCAATGCTGCACTGAAACCCCACGGCCTCTGGTATCCCGTAGACGTCTCTACTGCAGGACAAGCAACGATCGGCGGCATGGCAGGCAATAACTCCTGCGGTAGCCGCTCGATTGCTTACGGCAATATGGTGCACAACGTTTTAGGAATTGATGCCTGGTTAGCAAATGGGCAGATCGCTAGCTTTGGGAATTACGCACATAGCTCTGGCGCCGCAAAACAACTCGGTGACTTTGTAAAAGGCCTCGCCAATACACTCCAACCAGAAATCGAAGCCCACTTTCCTAAAGTATTGCGACGTGTCGCTGGCTATAACCTCGATGTATTTCATCCGCAAAGCGAGCGTCCCTATACACAAGATGGCAGCGTCAATTTAGCGCACCTCTTAGTTGGTAGCGAAGGTACATTGGCTTACTTCAAATCACTTGAACTCAAACTAGCACCATTGCCGCAACACAAGGTGCTTGGAGTAGTGAACTTCGCCAGCTTCTTTAAAGCGATGGATAGCGCGCAGCATATTGTCAAACTGGGGCCTACTGCTGTTGAGTTGGTGGATCGCACCATGATTGACTTAGCGCGCCACAACCCAAGTTTCAAGAAAATAATAGAAACAGCGCTGACTGATGCTAACGCTCAAACACCTGAAGCTATCCTATTGGTGGAATTCTCAGGAGAAGCGCATGCTCCCTTGCTCGAGAAACTAAAGTCCTTGCAAAACCTCATGGGTGACTTGGGACTTCCGGGCTCCGTAGTTGCGATGCCTGATGCCGGCTTACAAAAGAATTTGTGGGAAGTGCGTAAGGCGGGCCTGAACATCATGATGAGCCTCAAGGGTGACGGTAAGCCAGTCAGCTTCATTGAAGACTGCGCAGTCCCACTAGAAAGTCTTGCTGAATACACCCAAGCACTGACAGATGTATTTTCTAAATATGGTTCACGCGGCACTTGGTATGCACATGCTTCAGTAGGCACCCTCCATGTCCGCCCGATCTTAGATATGCGTCGCGATGGTGCGCAAAAGATGCGTGCGGTTGCAGAAGAGGCTTCAGCACTTGTTCGCAAATACAAAGGCGCCTATAGCGGTGAGCACGGCGATGGACTCTGCCGTGGCGAATGGATCTCTTGGCAGTTTGGCCCCAAGATTACTGAAGCTCTTGCAGAAATAAAGCATGCGTTTGATCCGAATGGATTATTTAATCCTGGCAAGATCGTTGATCCGCCCAAGATGGATGATGCAAGCAACTTCCGCTTTCCACCGAGCTACAAAGTCATTCCACTACAACCGGCCTTAGATTGGTCTGCCTGGAATGTGCAGAACAATCCCGTCACCGAAGAAACGAGTGCGCCAGGTACTGGCGGCGACCCTGCAATGGGTTTAGCCAAAGCCGTTGAGATGTGCAATAACAATGGGCACTGCCGCAAGTTCGATGCTGAGGTGATGTGCCCAAGTTATCGCGTTACACGTGATGAAAAACACCTCACCCGTGGTCGCGCCAATACTCTGCGTCTCGCCCTATCCAATCAACTGGATATCAAAGACGAAAGCTCGCCCCTCGGAAGTGATGCGATTAAAGAAGTGATGGAACTCTGTGTTAGCTGTAAAGCCTGCCGCCGCGAGTGCCCGACTGGCGTAGACATGGCGAAGATGAAGATTGAGTTTCTGTCAGCCTATAAGAAGCGGACTGGTCACACGCTGCGCGATTTAGCGGTTGCCTACTTACCTAAATACGCCCCAATGATTAGCAGTATTCCAGGCCTTCCTGCCCTACTCAATCTTCGCAATCACATTGCACCGATCGCTAAATTGCAAGAGTGGGTCATGGGAATCTCCGCTCAAAGAAGTCTGCCAATTTGGAAAGCTAAAACATTCTGGACTGACAAGAGCGCTGTTACCCCTTATCAATTTACGCCGGCAGAGCTGAGTAAGGCTGATACAAATGGCAATAAGGGTGTGGTGCTTTTGGCTGACACTTTCAACGCTTACTTTGAAGATGAAAACTTACAAGCTGCATTAGCTGTTCTAAAAGCTGCTGGATATCGTGTACATATTCCACAGAAGAGTCTCGACAAAAAAACTACACAAGCTAGCTCAATATCAAGTTCACTCAATACCTGCTCTAAAGAATTCTGCTGTGGTCGCACTTACCTAGCGGCAGGTATGGTCGATAAGGCTAAAGCTAGCTTGAATGAATTAGTAAATCATCTTGCCCCATTTGCTGAAAAAGATATCCCGATTATTGGTCTCGAGCCTTCATGCCTCTTTACCTTAAAGGATGAAGCATTGGTGATGGGTTTTGGTGAGCGCGCGGTGACGGTAAGTCAGCATGTGCAACTTTTAGAAGAGTTCTTGGCTAGCGAAGTAAAGAGTGGGAAGCTCCAGCTGCAATTAAAACCTGCTTCGCGCCCCGTCTTATTTCATGGGCATTGCCATCAAAAATCATTTGCCGCTGTCACACCAGCAATGGAACTCTTAAAGTTAATTCCCAATGCGGAGCCTAAGCTTATTGAGTCTTCTTGTTGCGGTATGGCTGGTAGCTTTGGTTATGAAGCAGAGCACATTGAAGTGTCAAAGCAAATGGCAGAAGCCAGCCTATTGCCCGCAATACGTAAAGCGCCAGATAGTTGGGTGGTTGCGGATGGGACAAGCTGTCGCCACCAGATTGCCGATGGCACACAAAGAGATGCTGTACACATTGCCAAAATTCTGGCGGCCCATCTCTAAACTGAATTATTGGAGCAATTGACTTAGCGCATTACGCCGTAAGCGAGCATCAACAGCGTTCCAGTCAATAAGGCTGGGACAAGACGGCGTGTTGGCTTAGACACCATCACGCTGATACTGAGTACACAAATCAGAATCCGAATCCATACAGGCACGGTTGCCAGAAGGCCAATCGGCATCAAAATCATTCTGACAACTAAGGCAGCAACCATCGCATAAGTTACTGCTGCAAGCCAGCGAAAGATCTCGCTATCTTGATTAATTCGTTTTGCGAGTAGGACACCAATCGCACGGCAGAAGTAGGTGCCGATTGTGGCGCCCGCTAGGGCGATCCATAAACCCCATCCTTGAAGAGCGGCATTCATCAGCTAATCACCCCTGCTTTCTTACGCAATACTTTGCGATCAAAGAAGTAGGCGGCGGTTCCTGCTACCAAGCCAGTAGTGAGCAAGCTGGTATCGCGGTCCAAGATGAAGAAAAAAGGCCCAAGTACAAATCCTAAGCCAATCGCAATCCGATTAATCCAAGGCTTTACCTCGGTAAAGGTCAGCAAAAAGAATAATGGGTTGATGAAAACGAGGCCAAGCGTAATTGCCGCGGGAACCATGCCTGCCAGAAAATATCCCAAGATAGTTCCGGGAATAGAGATGAGCCAACATAACAATCCCAAACCAACAAAGTAACTCAGGCGATGTTTTGCTTCCATCGTCTGAAACTCGCGCATCGAGATAGCCCAAGCGGTCATTGCTAACAAATGTACCGAAGCATAGAGGCGATGATTGCGATCTTTCTCATGGAACTGCGGAAAGAGAGTTACCGTCATCGTGATAAAGCGAGTCGAAGTCAGGGAAACGGCCAAAATGATTGCCAAGACTGATGATCCAGTAATCGCCATCTCTAATAAAACCACCTGGCCAGGCAAGGCAAACATTAAGAAGCTAGTAGCCCCAGTGAACCAAGCATCTACGCCATTAGTTTTGCCCATCGCCCCAAAACCCACCATACCAGCAAATAAGACCATGGCTGGCGCGCCTGCAGCATCCCGAATACCGGTCCAGAAAGCATCGCTGCGATTTTTAAAACGCTGTGCTGCTGAACCCTCTAGAGCAATTTCGCTAGGGTCTATAAAAGGTTGATCAGCTGATGACATGAAATCATTGTAAGTGAGATGGGGGCAACATTTCCAAACCGAGCTTAAGAACCTAGGGCCCACTGGATATGCTCGGCGACCAATGCGTCTGCCACGGGCAAAGCATCACCTAGAGCTGTTCGCAGCAAGTCTTTATCTACCTCAGGCACAGCGCTATCAGCCAGAGCATTACCCATAGCCACCGCTAAGTTTCTACGCCAGCGGGAGTAACCGATGCGGCGGATGGCACTGCCCTCGTGGCGCTTTTCAAATTCATCTTCAGTCCAAGACCAAAGTTGCAAGAGACTTGCTCTGCCAAGACCATGACGCTCAGCAAAATCCGGCAAGGTAGATCTTTGCGCAAACTTATTCCAAGGGCAAATCAATTGACAGTCATCGCATCCGTAAACGCGATTACCCATCGCCCTACGAAACTCTATCGGAATGGCATCCGGATTTTCAATCGTCAAATAGGAGATGCAGCGTCGCGCATCCAATTGGTAAGGCGCAGTAATGGCCTGTGTTGGACAAACATCAATACAGGCTTGGCAGGTGCCACAATGCGGCTCTTCTTCTTGGTCAATCGGAAGAGGGACATCCACTAGGATTTCACCCAAAAAGAATGTCGACCCTGATTCACGATTCAGCAGTAGTGTATGTTTACCTCGCCAACCTAAGCCCGCCTTCCGAGCCAGCTCGACCTCCATCAATGGCGCTGAATCCGTAAAGACGCGATAACCAAACGATCCAATTTTCTTTTCAATCAGCTGCGCAAATTCTTGTAAACGATTACGCATGACCTTGTGATAGTCACGTCCTCGCGCATACACTGAGACCACAGCCCGAGTAGAGTCCTTCAATCTATCCCACTCATTGTCAAAATCAATGGTGGGTGAAAGGTAATTCATGGTGACGCAGATTACCCTGACAGCTCCTGGAACCAGCATGCCCGGATCAGAGCGAACCTTGGCATGCCTGGACATATATTCCATCTGACCATGGCGACCCTGCTCTAACCACTCATGAAGCCGTTTTGTGGCTGATCCAAGATGGGTATCAGTAATACGTAAACCATCAAAACCCAATACACGAGACTGTTCATCTAGCCATTCACGCAGATTGGTCTGATCAACAGGGTTCGGTATTTGGGAAGAAGTCATTAGGAATACAGAATGTAGCTTAATAATTGAATAAACTAGGCAAATGGCTCAGAATTCATTTAATCAATATTGTAGGCAAGAAGCGGATACCACTGCCTTAGCGCAAAAGCTTGCCAGCAGCCTTAGCCATCTTTTTCAAGCAGATCACAGCGCTCATCTCAATATCTCCCTAGAGGGCGATCTGGGGGCCGGCAAGACCACCTTTGCCCGACATCTAATACAAGCCCTGGGATACGAGGGTCGCGTCAAGAGTCCAACCTATACTTTGTGTGAGCCTTATCCCATTCAATTCAACAGTAGCAATCCGTCCACCGCTACAAACATCACAGCCCACCACTTCGACCTCTACCGTATGCGGGATCCACTGGAATGGCAAGAAGCTGGCTTTGCAGAACATTTTGATGAGCCCGGATTTTGTTTAGTGGAGTGGCCAGAAAAAGCCGAAGGCACCCTACCCGCTTTTGATATTGAAATTCATCTCATTGCTGGTGATGATGAAAACGCAAGAAACATTAGTTTCAAAGCCAACTCTAGCCAGGGAATAGTTGTTATCGAAAAGACGCAAACCCAATAGAGATGAGCAAGCCCCTGATAAATTCCTCCAGAAGAAAGCATCTCAAGACTTCGGCAAAGATGTTGGGTTTTATCCTCTTCTTTAGCGAAGCAGAGATAGCCTGGGGCGCCAAGATCTTAGGTGTACGTATTTGGCCAGCAGAGGATTACACGCGCATCACTCTGGAGTCGGACAAAGCATTACCTATTACCCAGCAACTACTGACCAATCCCGATCGCCTAGTTGTAGACGTTCAAGGCATGGAATTGAATTCCACCCTGAAAGACTTGGTTGCTAAAGTCAAACCAAATGATCCTTATGTTTCACAAATTCGAGTGGGCCAATTCCAGCCTGGCATGGTGCGCCTGGTATTTGACCTCAAAGAGCCCGTAAAGCCTCAACTCTTTACGCTGGACCCGATTGCTGAATACCAATACCGCATGGTGCTCGATCTCTACCCAGCTATCCCGCCAGACCCTTTGATGGAATTGGTGAAGAGTAGCGCCCGCAAAGAAAGTGCTTTAGAAAAAGCCAATGAAGAAATTGACTTGATTGCACAGTTCGCCACCAAGAAAGAAAAGGATGCTCCAAAGGCGCCGGTAGCCCAAGCGATTCCGGATGTAAAAGAGTCGCTTGCTCAAACAAAGCATAAACGCCTCATTACTATTGCAATCGATGCAGGGCATGGCGGAGAGGATCCAGGTGCAATTGGCACTATGGGCTCTAAAGAAAAGCATGTGGTGCTATCGATTGCCAAACGCTTGCGTGACAAGATTGAAAACGATCCATACATGCGTCCATTCCTAACTAGAGATGGCGATTACTTTGTACCGCTTCATACTCGCGTACAAAAAGCACGTCGAGTAGAGGCAGATCTATTTGTTTCCATTCATGCTGATGCCTTTATTGAACCAAGAGCAAAAGGGGCGTCAGTTTTTGCGCTATCCCAAATGGGTGCCAGTAGCACAACCGCACGCTGGATGGCTAACAAAGAAAATGCCTCCGACTTAATTGGCGGCATCAACATCAAAACCCAAGATAAGCAATTAGCGAATCTATTGCTGGATATGTCCACAACCGCCCAGATCAAAGACTCACTTCAAGTAGGCACATCGATCCTCAAGCAAATTAGTGGATTTGCGCCATTACACAAAGGGAAAGTCGAGCAAGCTAGCTTTGCCGTTCTCAAGGCCCCCGATATCCCATCCATCCTGGTAGAAACTGCCTTTATCAGTAACCCCCAGGAAGAAGCTCGCCTCAATGACGATGCCTACCAAGACCGTATTGCAGAGGCAATTTTGAGAGGAATTAAGGACTATTTCTCCAAAAATCCACCGGTTGCCAGACGGGTAAACGCGTAGCGCTCTTGTAACTACAAGGCGTAGAGGGAAAACCCAGCAAACCGGGGGAAGTCAAACCAAGTTCTTGCTATAATTTCTGTCTTACTGGGTCGGTAGCTCAGTCGGTAGAGCAGCGGACTTTTAATCCGTTGGTCGCGAGTTCGAATCTCGCCCGACCCACCAGTAATACCAAAAGCCACCTTCGGGTGGCTTTTTCTTTTTCGCAACGCAATGAATTTGCCACGCCATGAAGCCGCTACCAATTTAGTTAACCGGTATTCCTTAGCCCTGCGGCAATGCCATTAATCGCAATATGAATTCCTCTTTGCACTCGCTCATCATGCTTGCCGGCACGGTAGCGTCGCACCAACTCAATCTGCAAGTGGTGAAGCGGGTCAATGTAAGGGAATCGATTCCTAATTGATCTTGCTAGGGCTGGATTCTTGGCTAAACGCACCTTTTCACCAGTAACCAAGCTCAAAGCATTAACCGTTTTATTCCATTCAGCCTCAATTGCGCCAAAGATTCTTTTACGCAACTTTACATCCAGGACAAGCTCACTATAGCGAGATGCTAGCGCCAGATCGCTCTTAGCCAAAGCCATATCCATATTCGATAGCAAGGTTCTAAAAAATGGCCACTCCCTGTACATCTTTTGCAAAAGACTAAGGGCCGCCTTTTTATCCGATGCATTTCCTTGATTTAAGAACTCTTGCACAGCAGAACCAAAGCCGAACCAACCTGGCAGCGTTAAGCGACATTGACCCCAGCTAAAGCCCCATGGAATAGCCCTGAGGTCTTCTATCTTTTGAGTCGCTTTACGACTAGCAGGACGGGAACCAATGTTGAGCTTAGCAATCTCTCGTATCGGTGTTGCATTAAAGAAGTACTCAGAAAACCCTGGAGTCTCATAGACCAAACCACGATAAGCGTTCATGCTAGCTTGCGATAATTGGGCTGCAGCATCTAAGAAGGCTTTACTTGCCTGTTTAGTCGGCTTCAATAAAGTGGCTTCTAAGGTAGCGGCTACTAAGGTTTCTAAATTGCGTCTACCAATCTCAGGATTAGCGTACTTCGATCCAATCACTTCACCCTGCTCCGTTAAACGAATTTGGCCGCGGACTGTACCTGGAGGCTGTGCCAGAATGGCCTCATAACTTGGACCACCACCACGACCTACTGTGCCACCTCTACCGTGGAATAGGCGTAATTTGACTCCATGCTTTTGTTCCAGAGGCTCAAATACTTTCACCAGGGCAAGTTCGGCGCAATACAACTCCCAGTTGCTAGTCACAATCCCGCCATCCTTATTGGAATCAGAATACCCCAACATAATGTCTTGTTCAGCACCAGATCGTTTTACCAAATCCAGAATGCCAGGCAAGGCATAAAACTCTTGCATGATGGGAGCGGCATTCCGCAAGTCTTCAATCGTCTCAAATAGTGGAACTACGATCAGATCAGCCCAGGATTTTTTGCCCACAGTCTCATGCATTAAGCCCACTTCTTTTTGAAGTAATAAGACTTCTAGCAAATCACTGACAGTTTCAGTATGACTAATGATGTAATGGCGAATGGTCTCAGCACCAAAGAGCTGACGCATTTTCTTGGCCATCTCAAAAATGGCAATCTCAGAAACCGTAAAATCAGAATATCCATGACCCAGCACACGCAGTGGCCTTGGGTCTTTTAATAGGGAAACTAGAAGTTCGCGCTTTTGCACTTCAGAAAGACTGGAGTAGTCTTTTTCAACTGATGACACCTGCAGGAGCTCAGCTAGCACTGCTTCATGCATATCTGAGCTTTGACGTAAATCCACGGTCGCCAAATGAAAGCCGAACACCTCAACAGTACGAATCAAGCCACGTAGGCGACGATCGGACAGGGCTTTGGCCCCTTGGGAGACTAGTGAAGCTTCAATAGTTTTAAGGTCCGAAAGAAATTCTTGTGCATTAGCGTAAGGATTTTGAGGTGCCACAGCATGACGGGCTGCATCAGTACCAGTTAGTACTTTTAAGGTAGCAGCTAGCCTAGAGTACATGCCTGTAAGGGCCCTGCGATAGGGCTCATCCTGGCGATGCTCATTGGTGTCTGGAGATGCAGCAGCAAGCTCTTGCATCTTTTTAGGAAACTTCAAGAGCAATGCAGAGACTGATAGCTCCCTACCTAAATGATGCGCTTCAGTTAAGTAATGTCGCAACACCATTTCAGCCTGTCTTGAAACTGCGTACTCAAGTGTCTTGGCACTCACATTGGGGTTACCATCTCTATCCCCACCGATCCACTGACCCATCTTCAAAAAGCTGGCGACTGCATTACCTGCTAGAGAGTCTTCTAATTGAGCATAGATCTTTGGAATCTCTCTTAGAAAGGTTGTCTCGTAATACGTGAGCGCATTTTCAATTTCATCAGCAACAGTCAGTTTGGTAAAGCGCAATAAGCGGGTATGCCAAAGCTGTAGCACCCGAGAGCGGATTTGTTCCTCATTAGCCTTGAGCTCTTTATCAAGCAAAGGGTCTTTTTGTGGATTGTTCGCCTTAGATGATTCTTTGATCTGATCCCGCGCAGTTAATAAATTAGCAATATCGCGTTCAGCCTCCAAGATACTGGTTCTCTGCACTTCGGTTGGGTGAGCGGTCAATACAGGTGAAATCAAGCTTGCTTCCAATGTCTTGGAGATCATCTTGCTGGTCACGCCAGCAGCATGAAGCTTTTTTATGGCTACTGGAATGCTGCCATCTTGATAACTACCCATGCGCTCATAAGCTACGCGGCGGCGAATATGGTGACGATCTTCGGCCAAATTGGCCAAATGACTGAAGTAAGTAAAGGCTCTGAGGACCTTCATTGCGCTATCGCTACTCAAACCTTTGAGTAATCTCGTGAGCTCCTGATTAGCCTTTTGATTCTCATCACGATGAAAGGAAACGGATAGCTTTCTGATTTGTTCCACTAAGCCATAAACGGCATCGCCATCTTGCTCACGAACAACATCACCAAGAATCTTGCCTAGCAGGCGAATATCCTCGGTTAAAGGTATTTCAGAATTTTCCTTAGTTGCCATTTAATTTTTTTAGAATAAAGATCTAGCGTACCACCGGAATCTGGCTTTAACTAGCCGATATCAATAATTACAGGGGGCACGATGACTTTATACGGATTTAAGGGCAGAACGCATCGATGCAATAACCTCTTGATAGTCAGGCTTTGAATAAATTGCGGAGCCTGACACAAAAGTATCTGCTCCAGCTTGAGCAATCTGTGCAATATTGCTTACATTTACACCGCCATCTACCTCAAGCCGAATTTTTTTGCCGCCATTGGCTTCATGGGCATTCAAAATCTTTCTAACTGATCTCAACTTATCTAGGGTTGATGGAATAAATGATTGGCCCCCAAAACCAGGATTAACAGACATTAACAAAATCAAATCAACTTTATCAAGAATGTAATCCAAGCAACTTAAAGGAGTTGCGGGATTTAAGGTAATACCAGCCTGACAACCACTATCCCTAATGAGACCTAAGGTGCGATCAATATGGGCGCTAGCCTCAGGATGAAAGCTAATTAAATTTGCACCCGCTTTAGCGAAGTCTGGAATGATGCGATCAACGGGCTGAACCATGAGATGAACATCTATACATGCTGGCTGGCCATCTTTAACAGCATAAGATCGTATCGCTTCGCATACCAAAGGTCCAATGGTCAAGTTAGGTACGTAATGATTATCCATTACATCAAAATGAATCCAGTCCGCACCAGCAGCCAACACGCTACTGACCTCTTCTCCCAGTCGCGCAAAGTCTGCCGATAAAATTGATGGGGCGATGATGTATTGATTATTCATATAATTTCCTAGATGCGCACTAATCTACTAAACAGCCATCAAAGCCTGTGTGGTACGAAGCATTTGACAGCTATAACCCCATTCATTGTCATACCAAGAAAGCACCTTTACCAACTTGCCATCCTTAGAGACACGAGTTTGAGTGCTATCAAAAATACTGGGCAAAGGATTATGGTTAAAGTCTACAGAAACCAAAGGTAAAGTGTTGTAAGCCAATACCCCCTTTAGAGCTCCCTCGCTGGCTTTCTTTAGAATTTCATTTACCTCATCTACACTGGTTTTGCGGGATGGTACAAAAGTTAAATCAACTACTGAGACATTAATGACGGGGACTCGCATTGCGAAGCCATCGAACTTACCCTGTAACTCTGGTAGTACCAAACCTACAGCTTTGGCTGCACCCGTTTTAGTGGGAATCATACTCATCGTTGCAGATCGAGCTCGGCGCATATCCTTGTGATATACATCGGTTAATACTTGGTCATTGGTATAAGCATGGATGGTAGTCATGAGGCCAGATTCAATGCCAATGCTATCTAACAGGGGCTTAACAATTGGAGCTAGGCAATTAGTTGTGCAACTAGCATTAGAGACAACTATATCGGTAGGCTTTAATGATTGATGGTTGACGCCGTAAACAATTGTGGCATCTACATCATTTTCTCCCGGGGCAGAAATCAATACTTTTTTTGCGCCTTGCTGGATATGCACCATAGCCTTTTCTTTTGAAGTGAAGACGCCAGAACACTCAAGAACCACATCCACATCGTAATCCCCCCATGGTGTTTCTTGAGGGTTACGGGTTGAGAACATTTTTATTCGATCACCATTGATGACCATATTGTCGCCATCAACTGTAACTGTTCCAGGAAAACGACTATGTGCAGAATCGTACTGCGTAAGATGGGCGTTCATCTCAATTCCACCCAATCCATTAATAGCTACAACCTTAATATCATCGAATTTTTCTTCGTAGATGGCACGCAACATCATGCGTCCAATACGGCCATAACCATTAATTGCGACTTTGATAGTCATAAAACTCCTTGAATGATAAAAAGGTTTTTAATTGAATTGGGAATTTCTAAAAAATTGGATGCAATTCAGAAAATTCATTTGCGATAAGTTTTGCACCAGAAAACTGGGCATCGAAAAAAAATTGGCTTCTCACGACTAAAACTTCTAATCCAGCCTGTCTCGCTGACAAAAGTCCATTGTCAGAATCTTCTATAGCCAAGCAAATATTGGGTTGTACACCCATTTTTTCCATTGCAAGGAGATAGGCTTCTGGATGTGGTTTTTTCTTGACGACATCCTCACCACAGATCACCACTAAGGGGGTTTGTTGAATTTCATTTTTCAATACAGATCGCCATAAGCTATTCCAATTTGAATAACTTGTAGTGGTAACAACACCCCATGACTTACCTTGTTCTGAAATCTGATTGATAAAGTTGATTAAGCCCGGTCGGGCCACGACTTTACCAGTCTGCATCAGTTCGCCATAGATTTGATTTTTGGTCAAATGCACATTTTTAAGGAGTTCATCGCTGAGAAATTGATCATTGCCAGGATTGATCCCTTGATAGGATCGATAGCTTTTCAAACGCTCAAAACCGCCTGTAATTTTCAATAGCTCTCGATAAACCTGGGCATCCCATCGCCACGGAATTGCATGCTTCTCAAATGCGGCATTAAAAGCTGGTAGATGTCCTAAACCTTCAGTTTCAGCGATAGTTCCATCGACATCAAACAAGAACAGCTCATAAGGTCTTAAGTCAAACTTCATCTATCGACACCAGTATTTAAATGGTTAACTTATTTCACAACCGCAGCAAGCTCGCCTTTGGCGTATTGAATAGCCATATTGTCCAAGGAGATAGTTTTGATTTTGGAAGCCTGACCTGCACTACCAAATGCAATAAATCGATCACGGCAAATTCCTTTAGCTGCAGCAGTAGCTACTTTAAAGAAGGCTCTTGGATCAAATTCTTCTGGTCTTTCTGCCATTAATTTACGCATTGCGCCTGTCATTGCTAGGCGAATATCAGTATCAATATTGACTTTGCGAACACCATTTTTGATGCCTTGAACAATTTCTTCCACGGGCACACCATAAGTCTCTTTAATAGCGCCGCCATATTGACGAATAGTTGCTAACCATTCTTGTGGAACACTTGATGAGCCATGCATCACAAGATGCGTATTCGGAATCCGTTGATGAATGGCCTTGATGCGATCAATTGCCAATATATCGCCTGTAGGTGGACGACTAAATTTATAGGCGCCGTGACTAGTGCCAATAGCAATTGCCAAGGCGTCCACTTGTGTTTCTTTAACAAATTGAGCAGCCTCATCGGGATCTGTCAGTAATTGAGAATGATCTAAAACACCCTCTGCACCAACCCCATCCTCTTCGCCAGCGGTACCAGTCTCTAAGGATCCCAAACATCCAAGCTCTCCTTCAACTGACACGCCAACTGCATGAGCCATTTCTACAACACGACGTGTTACCCCTACGTTGTAATCATAAGTAGCTGGAGTTTTAGCATCAGCCATTAAAGAGCCATCCATCATTACACTAGAAAAACCACTACGAATGGACATTTGGCATACATCTGGGGAAGAGCCGTGATCCTGGTGCAGGCATACTGGAATATGAGGATATTGCTCAGCAGCAGCCTGAACCATTAAGCGCAAGAATGCTTCACCAGCATACTTCCTAGCGCCTGCTGAAGCCTGCAAAATCACAGGGCTGTCGAGCTCATCAGCAGCCTGCATGATTGCATGAATCTGCTCCATATTATTAACATTAAATGCAGCGATTCCATATTGATGCTCCGCTGCATGATCTAGCAATTGTCTTAAAGAAATTAACGCCATAATTACACCTCTATTAATTTATTGTGTTGCTCTTTTAACCAAGATATCTACCGCCGGCAAAGTCTTCCCCTCTAGAAACTCTAGAAAAGCACCTCCACCAGTTGATATGTAATCGATTTGATTGGCAATTTGATACTTACTAATCGCTGCTAAGGTATCGCCACCACCACCAACTGTAAAAGCCGGTGAATGAGCAATTGCAGCAGCTAGCATTTTGGTTCCCCCTCCAAACTGCTCAATCTCAAATACACCTACTGGACCATTCCAAACAATCGTTCCTGCGTTTGAAATAATCATCGCTAACTTTGCTGCAGTTCGAGGTCCAATATCTAAAATCATGTCGTCAGATTGAACCTCCTCTGCCATCACCTTATTGGCTCGTGCATGTGAAGAGAATTCATTAGCAACAATCACATCCGTAGGAATAGGCACTTCAGCACCTCGCCTAGCCATGATCTCCATAATCTGGCGAGCTTCATCTAGTAAATCAGGCTCTGCCAATGATTTACCAATCGGCAAGCCCTTGGCTAACATAAAGGTGTTGGCAATGCCACCGCCGACAATAAGTTGATCAACTTTTTCTGCAAGGGACTTGAGAATGGTGAGTTTAGTTGAGACTTTTGACCCAGCAACAATAGCAACTAAAGGCCGCTGTGGATTTTGAAAGGCATGAGTTAAGGCATCGAGTTCAGCCGCCATTAAGGGGCCAGCACAAGCAATTGGTGCATATTGTGCAAGCCCATAGGTAGTTGCCTCAGCGCGATGTGCAGTACCAAATGCATCATTCACATAGACATCACATAAGGCTGCCATTTTTTTAGCTAAGCCATCATCATTCTTTTTTTCACCAATATTGATTCGACAGTTTTCCAGTAACACCACTTCACCTGGGTTCACTTTGACACCGTTCTCGACCCAATTGCTAATTAGCGAGACTTTACGGCCCAACAAATCAGCAATTCTTAATGCAATTGGGCCTAATGTTTCTTCTGCATTCAGCTCACCCTCGACAGGCCTACCTAAATGAGATGTGACCATCACAGCAGCGCCGTGGGATAAGGCGTATTCAATCGCAGGAATGGATGCCTTGATACGAGTGTCATCCATAATGACGCCGACATCATTCTGGGGCACATTGAGATCAGCCCGGATAAATACACGCTTACCCTTTAAATCAACATCCGACATCCTAAGAAATTTCATTGGATTCCTCGGAAGTAATTAGGAACATCAGATATATCAGGGACCAACCGATCTGGGTCAGCCATTGAAATCGGACGGCCATGGTTATAACCGTATGGAACTGCCCAGCAAACTACGCCTGCAGCTTTAGCTGTAGCGACATCAATCTCTGAATCACCCACAAAAAGACTGCTACCCGGGGAAGATCGAAGAGTATGAATGCAATGTTCGATGACGCCGGGGTGGGGTTTTTTAAAGGGTAGCGTATCGCCACAGATCACCATATCGAAATATTGATTGAGTTCGTATTTTTGCAAAATACGCTCAGTAAATTTCGTTTCTTTATTGGTTATGATTGCCTGCTTTATCCCTATAGATTTAACCTTCTGAAGAGTCTCTATTACTTTGGGGAAAAACTGACTAGAAGTTCCAGCGGTATCTCCATAATGAATCATAAATCGATGCATTACCTCAGACCAAGGAACTGATTTATTGGCAACATGAATCGCATTAGCAGCCCAAGCTTGCTCCATAAGCCAGCCTGTTCCATGCCCAATCCAGCGTCGCACATCTGCCTCATCAACATGTCTGCAAGAAAAATCTTCTAGAGTTAGATTGACTGCTTGAGTAATTTCAGTGGCCGTATCTAACAGCGTGCCATCAAGGTCATACATCACTAAAGACATGTGGACTCCTATTTCTTATACGCTAGCGACTAATCGATCAACAGTAATGCCTAGTAACTCATATACCGCTGGTGCTGGAGCCGACTCGCCAAAACGATTAATTCCAATGACTTCACCCTCTAGACCTACATACTTACGCCAAAAATCAGGATGACCAGCTTCTATTGCAATTCGCTTAATTCCTTTTGGCAAAACATGCTCCTTCCAGGCAGCGTCTTGCTCGTCAAATAAAGCGGTGCATGGCATAGATACCACTCGCACACGACGGCCCATTGCCTTTAAGCTTTCTTGGGCCTGCATTGCCAGGCTCACTTCGGAGCCAGTAGAAATGAAAACGGCTTCTGGCGCACCCGCACAATCAGAGAGTACATACCCCCCTTTCAAGATATCTCGGGCTTGAGCACGAGTGCTTGAGTACTGGGGAAGGTTTTGGCGCGATAAAAATAATGCTGCAGGACCGTTCTTGCGCTCCACCGCTTCAATCCAAGCAACTGCAGTCTCAAAACCGTCACATGGACGCCATAAATGGAGGCCCGGAATTAAACGCAGACTGGAAGCATGTTCAATAGGTTGATGCGTTGGCCCATCTTCCCCCAATCCAATCGAGTCATGGGTTAGCACATAAATGACCCGTTGCTTCATGAGTGCACTCATGCGCATACCATTTCTGGCATAGTCAGAAAAAACAGCAAAGGTACCACCATAAGGAATTAAACCGCGGTGTAATGCGATGCCATTCATAATGGCACTCATACCAAACTCTCGGACGCCATAAGAGAGGTAATTAATATCTTCGTCTTGATGGTTATGCCAAGCCTTACTTGTTTTTCCAGCAGTTAAATTTGACCCCGTCAAATCCGCTGACCCACCCAAAAGTTCTGGAACGCCAGCAACTAGAATATCCAATGCCTGCTGTGATGATTTTCGACTAGCAGTTGGAGCGGTAATTGATTCAGCCAATTCCAAAAGAGCAGCTTTAGTCTGAGGCCAATCAAGTGGTAGCTCCTCTTGCATTGTCCTAGTAAATTCAGCGGCCAGCTCTGGAAATGCACTTGCATAGGCACTCAATTTCTGACTCCAAGCTGCTTGCGATTCTTGTCCATCCTTAACTGCACTCCATGCAGAACGAATATCTTCCGGAATTTCAAAAGCAGCGTGAGGCCAAGCAAGCTTCTCCCTAGTTGCTGCAGTCTCTTTTTCACCCAAAGGTGCACCGTGCACATCATGTGTGCCGGCCATATTAGGCGAACCCCAACCAATTGTTGTCTTACAAATAATCAGAGTCGGCTGCTTTGATTGTTGCTGCGCTTGAATGATTGCCTTATGAATTTGTTCAGAATCATGTCCATCGATTGGGCCAATCACATTCCAGCCGTATGACTTAAAGCGCATAACTGTATCGTCTTTGAACCAGCCCTCTACATGCCCGTCGATTGAAATACCATTGTCGTCATAGAAGCAGATGAGCTTATTAAGGCCCCATACACCTGCCAGGGAACATGCCTCATGGCTAATTCCCTCCATCAAGCAACCATCACCCATAAAAGCATATGTTCGGTGATCGATAATTTCATGCTGAGGTTTATTAAACCGTTTGGCTAGGATCTTTTCCGCTAATGCCATACCAATTGCGTTAGCTATACCTTGCCCTAAAGGACCAGTAGTAGTCTCTACGCCAGGTGTCATATCAACTTCTGGATGGCCTGCAGTAATGCTATGCAATTGGCGAAAATTCTTAATATCTTCAATGCTGACTGCATAGCCAGTTAAATGGAGCAAGGAATACAACAGCATTGATCCGTGACCATTAGAGAGAATGAAGCGATCACGGTTAGGCCAACGAGGATCTGCGGGATTGTGTTTTAAATGCTTTCGCCACAACACTTCAGCAATATCAGCCATACCCATCGGTGCACCAGGATGGCCTGATTTAGACTTTTCTACCGCATCAATCGATAAAAAGCGGATTGCATTAGCTAAGGTTCTATCTTGAATGGTGGAGGCCATATTTGCTTTCTATATTGTGAAGTTATGCTCTACGCTTTAAATCCATCAAACGCAAAATCATTGGCGTAAATATCAATTGCATTGCTAAACCCATCTTTCCACCAGGAATAACTAAAGTATTAGGCCTCGTCATCATTGAGCCGCCAAGCATAGAAATTAAATATGGGAAATCAATACCCTTGGGATTGGCAAAACGAATGACCACCATGCTTTCATCGGCACTCGGAATATCTTTAGCAATAAAAGGGTTGGATGTATCAACAGTAGGAACGCGTTGAAAATTGACATGCGTTTTAGAAAATTGCGGGCAGATATGCTTCATGTAATCTGGCATACGGCGCAAGATAGTATCTACAACTGCATCTTGTGAATATCCTCGCATATTCTGATCGCGATGGAGTTTTTGAATCCATTCCAAATTAATAATTGGCACAACACCCACCAATAGGTCTACGTGTTTTGCAACATTGACGCCTTCTCCTACATAGGCGCCATGCAAGCCCTCATAAAAAAGTAGATCTGAGCCAGCATCCATCTCTTTCCAAGGTGTAAAAGTGCCTGGCTCTTGCTTAAATTCGGCTCCTTCGGCAGCATCGTGAATATATTTGCGATATTTACCTAGTCCAGTTTCGCCAAAAGTCTTAAAGATTTCTTCAAGCTCTGACAATAGATTGGCCTCTGGGCCAAAATGGCTAAAGTGATTATTGCCGCTAGCAAGTTCATTCTTCATTTGCTCGCGCATTGACATGCGATCGTAGCGGTGCATTGAATCACCCTCTAAGACCTGCGCTTTAATGCCATCACGCCTGAAAATGTGTTGAAAGCTTTTCATCACAGTCGTAGTTCCAGCACCCGATGACCCTGTTACAGCAACAATTGGAAATTTAATGGACATGTAAAACCCCTGGCGAAAAAATTAACGGTATAAAGATCGATCACTAAATAGTGGTGATGAGTATTTGTCATCAGAGCCGCTATCGTATTCACGGTGATACTTTTCAATACGCTCAACTTCATTGCGAGATCCCACAACAACAGGGATACGCTGGTGAATGTTTTCGGGTTGCACATCCATAATTCGCACCCTTCCTGTAGAGCCCAGTCCGCCAGCCTGCTCAATCACAAAACTCATGGGGTTGGCTTCATACATCAAGCGCAAGCGGCCAGGACGAGATAAATCTTTAGTATCTTTGGGGTACATAAAAACGCCGCCTCGCATTAATATGCGATGCACGTCGGCGACCATGCTAGCAATCCAGCGCATATTAAAGTCGCGACCGCGAATATCCGTTTTCCCAGCCTTACATTCAGCTACGTAGCGATGAATAGGCGGCTCCCAGAAACGCTCGTTGCTGGTATTAATTGCAAACTCGCTAGTCTCTTCTGGAATCTGAATATTTGCGTGCGTCAATACAAAATTGCCGACTTCACGATCCAATGTAAATCCATGAGTACCTTTACCAACGGTAATCACCAGCATGGTTGATGGGCCATAAATTGCATAACCTGCAGCCAATTGCTTTGTGCCTGGCTGAAGGTAATCAGCCATCTCGGGTACTCTTCCCTTTGGCGCCTCAAGAATTGAAAAAATGGATCCCACTGATACATTCACATCAATATTGGATGAACCATCCAATGGATCGAAGACAGCTAAAAATGGACCGCGTTTTTCTGGATCGCTGACCGTAATTGGCTCATCATTCTCTTCAGATGCCAATCCAGCAATCAAACCTCCATATTGGAATGTATTGATAAAAGCCTGATCAGACAAAACGTCCAATTTTTTCTGGGTCTCACCTTGAATATTTTCAGTTTCCAGGCTGCCCAAAATATCAGCCAACCCACCTTTGGCCGTCATTGAGGAAATCGCTTTGACAGCTGCCGCGACGTCTACCAATAAAGCTGCTAAATCGCTTTTTCCTTCAGCCTGCAGCTGCTGGATTAAGAATTTTGATAATGTAGTCCGGCCTAAATGCATGCCAATTCCCCTTGCTATAACGTGGTCATGAATTCAATGTAGTGATAGAGAACCATAAAATCCAATCACTAATATTTACTTATTCATCAGGTTTGGCTGATAATTAGCAAATGCGGCCATACACCCTAAAACAAATCAATACATTCATTGAGGTTGCCAAGGAAAAGTCTATTTCCAAGGCGGCTGATAACCTTTATGTCACCCAGCCAGCTATTTCCATGCAAATTAAGCAGTTGGAAGATGTTTTTGGCCTCCCATTACTTGAGCCAGTAGGCAGAAACATTCAGCTAACCAGTGCTGGCAAGGCCTTTTTAGAGCAAGTCTTAACGGTTGCATCTGAACTAAAAGATCTCGAAGCACTCATGGCCGGGCATCGAAACCTAGGGGGTGGCGTCATTTACCTAGGAATTGTGAGCACTACAAAATACTTCGTACCTATGCTTTTGGTCGAATTCCGTAAACTTTTCCCCGGCATCGAAGTCATCTTAAAGATCGATAACCGGGAAAATATCCTCAGCATGCTGGCCAGAAATGAAGTCGATCTAGTCATTATGGGTAGGGTCCCCCAAGAAATGGAGTGCGAGGCAGTTCCATTTGTCACCAATCCAATGGCTATTGTCTCTAGCCCCAGCCACCCTTTTTCACGGCGCAAGCAATTGGCTTTTAAAGATCTTGAGGGGCAAGAGTTCGTGGTTAGAGAACTAGGCTCAGGCACTCGCCAGGCCATGGAAAGACTGTTTCGGGAAAATCAGACTGAATTGACAATTGCCATGGAAATGCCCAGTAATGAAACCATTAAACAAGCGGTCATGGCTGGTATGGGGATGAGTTTTCTATCCCTGAGAACAGTAAGACATGAAATGGGTACTGGGCATATAGCCCTTTTAGATATCGTTGGCCTTCCTCATGTGGGTCATTGGTACATCACGCACAGGGTACAAAAAAAGCTTTCTCCTGCTGCCAAAGCTTTTAAAGAATTTGTTATTGAGCAAGGGGGCCCAAGAATTAATGTCTGGGCTTAATATAAGTTTTTTCTTATGCTTTATTAAAAATAAATGAATATTTCTTATGTTATTTCCTTCGTATAGTTTGATCAAGGGGCTTACCTGCCCATATCAAACCAAATGAATGGAGATAAGAAATGGATCAATCGAATCGCTATGCTGACCTAAGCCTCAAAGAAGAGGACTTAATCAAAAACGGGAAACATATCCTCGTTGCCTACAAAATGAAGCCGAAATCTGGCCATGGCTACCTAGAAGCTGCAGCGCACTTCGCGGCAGAATCCTCCACCGGAACCAACGTTGAAGTCAGCACAACTGACGACTTCACTAGAGGCGTAGATGCTTTGGTGTATCACATCGATGAAGCCACTGAAGATATGCGCATTGCATACCCAATTGATCTCTTCGATCGCAATATTACAGATGGCCGCATGATGCTAGTGTCATTTCTGACTCTAGCCATTGGTAACAACCAAGGCATGGGTGATATTGAGCACGCAAAGATCCATGACTTTTATGTACCTGAGCGCGTAATTCAATTATTTGACGGTCCCGCAAAAGATATCTCTGACTTATGGCGCATCTTAGGTCGACCAATTAAAGATGGCGGCTATATTGCCGGCACAATTATTAAACCTAAGCTTGGCTTGCGCCCTGAACCATTTGCTCAGGCTGCCTATCAATTTTGGCTTGGTGGCGATTTCATTAAGAATGATGAGCCACAAGGTAATCAAGTTTTCTGCCCTTTGAAAAAGGTAATGCCGCTAGTTGCAGATGCAATGAAGCGCGCTCAAGATGAGACTGGCGAAGCCAAATTATTTTCTGCAAACATCACCGCCGATGATCATTACGAAATGTGCGCTCGCGCAGATTACATTCTTGAGACTTTTGGGCCAGATGCCGATAAGGTTGCTTTCTTAGTAGATGGCTATGTTGGCGGACCAGGCATGATTACTACAGCACGACGTCAATACCCAAACCAATATCTTCACTACCATCGTGCAGGTCACGGAGCCGTTACTTCGCCTTCTGCAAAAAGGGGTTATACCGCTTTTGTATTGGCGAAGATGTCACGCCTACAAGGTGCATCAGGTATCCACGTAGGTACGATGGGCTTTGGCAAGATGGAAGGTGAGAATGATGACAAGATCATTGCTTACATGATTGAACGTGATGAGGCTCAAGGGCCTGTTTACTTCCAAAAATGGTATGGCATGAAGCCGACCACCCCTATTATTTCTGGCGGCATGAATGCATTACGCCTCCCCGCTTTCTTCAAGAACTTAGGTCACGGTAACGTCATTAATACAGCCGGTGGTGGCGCTTATGGACATATTGATTCGCCAGCTGCAGGTGCTATTTCATTGCGTCAATCTTACGAGTGCTGGAAGTCTGGCGCAGATCCGATTCAATTTGCAAAAGAACATAAAGAGTTTGCGAGAGCTTTTGAATCATTCCCTGGTGATGCCGATAAGATTTATCCAGGATGGCGTGAGAAATTGGGTACACATAAGTAATCTGTATTGATTAGTTCACGCTATCAGTTCTTTTCTATAACCAATCACAAAGCCTCCTTAGGCTTTGTGAGCTAGAAAGATCACCATGTCAGAAGCGCAACAGTACCGCATCAAAACCCAGCCTTTTTACCAACCTCAGGCGAATGAAATTGCGCTCTATGAGGCTGCATATCAGGCACGCTTACCTGTAATGCTCAAAGGTCCTACAGGTTGCGGCAAATCTCGATTTGTGGAATACATGGCTTGGAAATTGAATAAGCCATTAATCACTGTAGCCTGCAACGAGGATATGACGGCCTCTGATTTGCTAGGGCGTTATTTACTTGAATCCAATGGCACTCGCTGGCTTGATGGACCACTCACAAGTGCAGTCAGAATGGGCGCTATTTGCTATCTCGATGAGGTGGTTGAGGCTAGACAAGACACTACGGTTGTTATTCACCCCTTAACAGATCACCGTAGACAATTACCCCTTGATAAACGCGGGGAGTTAATCGAGGCGCACCCCGATTTTCAATTAGTGATTTCCTACAATCCGGGCTATCAAAGCTTAATGAAGGATCTAAAGCAATCTACCAAACAACGCTTTGTTGGCTTTAATTTTGATTACCCCACGCAAGATGTGGAGGCAAATATCATCTCCTCCGAAACCGGCATCGATTTGGAAACCGCACAAAAACTTAGTCAAATTGCGTTGGTTGCTCGCAAATTGAAAGGTCATGGTTTAGATGAAGGGATTTCTACGCGGCTATTGGTCTACGCTGCTAGCCTCATTAAGTTGGGCATCAATCCTCGTGATGCCAGCCTCATGGCAATGGTACGTCCAGTCACGGACGATGAAGACATTAGCGCAACTCTAGAGCATGCCATTGATGCAATCTTTGCATAGTTAAATCATGGAAGCGCTTCCCTCAAATTCATCTCTTGAGTTGCATCAACTCAGGGAGAAATTGGACAGCCGCTTTCCGCAAGTAGATGATGTCTTTGAGGAGTGCATTAAGGAAGCTAAAGCAGTACTAAGTCCCTTGGGAATAGAGCAGTATATTGAGCAAGCCCGTTTTCTTGGGAAGATGGGTAGAGGCGTTGAGCCGATGATAATTTTCTTACAAGAGTGGCCCCAAGCAGCGAACATCCTGGGCGAAAAGTCTCTTGAGTGCATCAAAGAAACTATCCACGCAATTTGGAAATCTCCAAATGGCAGTGCAATTACTGCATTTTTAGAGTCTCTACCTGCAATATCGAGGCGACTGCCTTCAGAAGATCTTCTAAAGGAATATCTTGCAGTAACAGTTGATCTTATGAACCGCACCAGCACATCTATACATGGGATACATAAAACCTATGCAAGCCCCAGCTTGGTAGACTTTATTCAACACTCACATCAGTTGTTAGGCGTGATGAGTATTTCTGGATTAAAAAACTGGGTTGAGTATGGTATCCGTAACTACCACCACCATCCAGATAATCAAAGGGCATTTTTTCAACTCAAATCTTCTGATAGCAAAGCAGTGATGCAGCGCGAGCGAAGCGGAACCTTGCTTGTGGATAACACCCGCAAACTTGATCTCTATCTATTGGGCCTTTGGAATGAAACAGAATTGTTGGTACCCTATCCAACAGGAATCAACGGATCCCTCATACATGCGCCCTATTATGACCATACAGGCATTCGGCTACCTGACGTATACGAAGATTTAAACGAAATCCCAGGAATTGATCGCTATCGGGCAACGCTAGCGCATATGGCGGGGCATCGCACCTGGAGCAACCCCATTTTTGCCGATAACTTCAGCCCTCTTCAAAGACTAGCAGTTGAGTTTATTGAGGATGCACGAATTGATTTTCTGATCATTAAGCAATATCCAGGATTAGAAAATTTATTACTATCCCTACACCCCAAACCAATTGAAGGTGAATGTGACCCACAATCGCACTCCTGCATTCGTCATCGCTTAGCAATGCTTTCGCGAGCAATTATTGATATAAACCACGGCTACCAAGATGCTGACATACGGCACTACTCAGAAAAAATTCGAACATTATTGGCAAAAGAGGATTTGAGCACTCAAGAAGTTCTTAATATCGCCCTTTCTTATGTAGCAAAAACCAGATTGCAAAGTGATCAGCTGCCTCAGACTTACTTTAAAGATACTGAAATTAGCTATCGGGACGATAACCGACATCTGTGGAAATTTTATGAACTGAGTGATGATGAGGAACAATTTGACTTAAAACCTGCCACGGACTCGGCAGAAGAAATTCAAACACTACCGCCAAGACACTACCCTGAATGGGATTACGCCAGTCAAACTTACAGGCCTGATTGGGTCAGTCTATATGAAGGATTGCACCCTGCGGGCGATCCACGTGAGATTGACCAAATTCTCGAGAAACATTCAGTCTTAGCGAAACGACTTAAGCGTCTTTTTGATTTATTAAAACCACAGAATCAAGTTCGCATTCGTTATCAAGAAGAAGGTGATGAATTGGATTTAGATGTTGCTCTGCGATCATTAATTGATCTAAAGAGCGGCAATCAACCTGACTTACGCATCAATATGAGCCATAAAACAAATGGACGAAGTATTGCCGTTATGCTCTTGCTGGACTTATCAGAATCTTTAAATGCGAAGATTGAATCTTCCAATCAATCCATATTAGAACTGAGCCAGGAAGCAGTCGCCCTCTTTGCTAGCTCCATCGATACATTAGGCGATCCATTTGCTATCGCCGGATTTCACTCTAATTCACGACATGATGTCAACTACCTCCACATCAAAGGCTATAGTGAATCCTGGAATGAGGATGTAAAAGGAAGGCTAGCTAACTTAAACGCCAAGCACTCTACTCGCATGGGTGCGGCTATGAGACATGCGGCGCACTATCTTAATGGTCAATCAGCAGATAAAAAATTGATGATTGTGCTAACTGATGGAGAGCCGTCGGATATAGATGTCAGTGATGAGAATGTACTAATTCAAGATGCACGGCAAGCAGTTATTGAGCTAGATCACATGGGTATATTCACTTACTGCATAAACTTAGACAAGAATGCCGATCAATATGTAGGAAATATTTTCGGCAAGCAATTTACAGTGATTGATCGTATTGAAAAACTACCTGAGCAATTGCCACGATTGTTTATGGCGCTTACTCATTAAATTAGCACGGAGAATATTTTTATGGCACATATAGCAATTATTGGAGCTGGCGTGGGGGGCATGCCAGCAGCATATGAACTAAGATCGCTTCTTTCTAAAGAACATCGCATCACAGTAGTCAGTGCTGTTGACTATTTTCAATTCACCCCCTCCAATCCTTGGGTTGCTGTCGGGTGGCGAGATCGAGATAGTATTACTTTAAAAATTAAACCTTTGCTTGAACGCAAAGGTATTGAATTTATTTCTAAGCCCGTCTCAAAAATTGAAGCTGAGAACAATATCTTGATATTGTCTGGCGGAACGCCAGAGGAGCAAGCTCTACCCTATGACTATCTAATCATCACAACTGGGCCCAAACTGAGCTTCGATGAAGTTCCGGGGGCTGGGCCTCATGGTGGCCATACCCACTCGATTTGCACGGTTGATCATGCCGAGAGTTTTTGGAAAGACTACCAAGAATTTCTCAAAAATCCGGGGCCAATAGTAATTGGTGCCATGCCAGGAGCCAGCTGCTTTGGGCCTGCTTATGAATTTGCATTTATTGTTGATGCAGATTTACGTAAGCGTAAGTTACGTCACAAGGTGCCTATGACCTATGTCACTAGCGAACCCTATATTGGTCACCTCGGTCTTGGCGGTGTTGGCGATAGCAAGTCTATGCTCGAATCCGAAATGCGCAACCATGATATCAAGTGGATTACCAACGCTAAAACACATAAGATTGAAGAAGGCAAGCTGTTTGCAACTCAATTAGATGATTTGGGCACACCTTATAAAGAGCATGAGCTTCCGTTCAAATTATCAATGATGTTGCCAGCATTTAAAGGAATAGATGCGGTGGCTGCAGTACCCAATTTATGCAACCCTCGCGGATTTGTTTTTATTGACGATCATCAAAGAAGTAAGGCCTATCAAAATATCTATGCAGCTGGAGTATGCGTTGCTATTCCGCCTGTAGAGGTCACGCCCGTAGCTACAGGGGCTCCAAAAACTGGTTACATGATTGAAACGATGGTTACTGCTATTACCCATAATATTGCCTCCGATATCGCAGGAGAACCAGCTAACGCAAAAGGCACTTGGCATGCAATTTGTTTGGCGGATATGGGTGATACAGGCGCAGCATTTGTAGCATTACCTCAAATTCCACCGCGTAATGTGAACTGGTTCAAAAAGGGGAAATGGGTTCATTTGGCCAAGATTGCCTTTGAGAAATACTTTATTCGGAAAATGAAAACTGGTAACTCGGAGCCCATTTATGAGAAGTATGTATTGAAATTATTGGGCATTGAGCGCCTAAGCAAATAATGGTGATTCCATGCTAGCAACAGAAATATTGAAAAATAAATCAGTCGTTTATGTGATCGATAATGATCAGGCTATTCGCGAATCATTCTCCCTTTTATTAGGTGAAAATGGCTATGCAGTAAGTTGCCATGAAAATGCAGAATCGTTCTTAAATTCTCTAGGTACAACTAAGCTACTCTCTCTCAGCTGCGCCCTTTTAGACGTCAATCTAAGCAATTTATCGGGCATTGATTTACAAAGGATGCTAATTGATAAAGGCATCAACCTTCCGCTTGCCTTTGTTACAGGCAGCAGTGAAGTTGCAACAGCAGTAGAAGCCCTAAAACAAGGTGCATTTGACTATATTCAAAAGCCGATTCAGAAAGATATCTTATGCAACCTAGTTGCTGAGATGCTTTCAAAAGCCCATTTGGATAGGCAAAAATTCGTAGAGGCCAATGCTATAAAGGCATTATTTAAAACTCTCACATCACGAGAAATGCAAATTTTAGAGCTTGTTGTTGCAGGTAGAAGCAATAAACAAATTGGCTTAGAACTAAAAATATCAATTAAAACAGTGGAGCAACATAGATCTAATATTATGGAAAAATTACAAGTAAAAAGACCTCCTGGACTATTGCATTTAGTATTCAAATACCAAAAATCACTACCCCATAACTAAACCGCTAACATTGCTTGCAATCCACATTAATATTGGTGTAACCGAGTAACCAGGTCGACCATCAAAACACGGCCAAAATTAATACTCAGAATTCTGATGTCCGGCCTACAGACTCGAACTATGCGTCAATATGCAATCGCACACTTAATCGCATAGTTACTTTTTTGCCGTATAGACCATTGATTTATATGGGTTTTTGAAGGGCCACGACTTCATTAATCCGTTGGTCGCGAGTTCGAATCTCGCCCGACCCACCAGTAATACCAAAAGCCACCTTCGGGTGGCTTTTTCATCTCAATATAGTTGCATAGCTAACCAATATGAATTACACTGTGCCCATGTTTGAACAATGCCTCTATTTCAACACCACCAGCCTAGCTCGCCAGCTAGAGCGGGAATGGACTAGTGCATTTAAGCTATTTGGGCTTACTCCCTCCCAAGCCTTCATGCTTAGAGTGGTTTTAGATAAGGCTCCACTATTACAAAGTGAGCTGGCTTTGGAGATGAATATCAGCCGCCCTACCACCACTAGAGGTTTAGATGGTTTAGAGCGCCTGGGGTTGATTAAGCGGGTTGCTTCCGAAAAAGATGGCCGGGAGCAAGAGATTCATCCCACCAAGAAAGCTGTGGAGTTGAAAGATGCGATCAATGCTGCTAGTGGCACCGTTACCAAGCGCTTGAAGAAAACCTTAGGAACTGGGCATTTTGAAGAAGTTGTAGGGCAACTCAGAGGAATTAGCTCAGCCCTAAAGTAATCGGAACTTTTTTATTTTTCAAATAGTTGCATAGCTAACTTATTTGTTATTTTGTGCTTTATTTAATCACCAAAGGAGAATTACATGCCAATCTTGAACGTGAAAGTCAGCGGACAAAAGAATATTGCTACGACTAAAGCCATTAATGAACTACTGCTAGACCTTACCCATCGCATTCTGGGCAAGAAAAAGGAAGTTACCGCCATTGCCATCGAATACGTAGATACAGACTGCTGGTTTGTGGGTGGCAAGCTATTAAGCGAGCAAGGGAAGAATAGTTTTTACTTTGACATCAAGATTACCGATGAGACCAATACAAAAGATGAGAAGGCTCAGTACATCAAGGAAGCATTTGAGGGTTTTGAAGGCATCCTAGGCAATCTCCATGAAGAGAGCTATATCTACGTACAAGATGTCAGGGCTGCTAGCTATGGATATGGTGGAAAGACTCAGGAATATCGCTATCACCAATAAGCATCAGGAGATTTGATGCTTATTGGTGGAGTTAACCGCGATGCTAATATGGAGCCTTGCGCAAACCAATCCTAGCAGGACCTTATGATGCCTATTAAGAACACCCCAAACTTTCCAAAGCTAACTTTGCTACGTGGCCTTTATTTAACGCTTGGCATCCTATTCATTTCCCTGAGTCTAAGCGTTCCAGCGCAGGCCCAAGAAAAGCCTGACGTTAAGTATGCTCAGGTTGGAGATGTCAAATTAGCCTACTACCTCAAAGGCAAAGGCGATCCCATGATCCTCATCATGGGCTATGCAGCCACTATGAGCGCCTGGGACCCAGCTCTTCTTGGTGAGCTAGCAAAGAATAACCAACTCATCATTTTTGATAATCGTGGAGCTGGACTCTCTACTGACACCAAAGAAAATCACACAACTATTCCCCAGATGGCCGATGATGCTGCAGGTTTAGTCAAGGCACTGGGCTTCAAAAAGGTAAATATATTCTCTTGGTCAATGGGGGCTCGAATTGGACAGCAGCTTGTTATCAGGCACCCAGAACTAATCAATAAGGTAATCCTATGCGCTCCAAATCCAGGTGGAAAATATCAAATTGCGATTGATAAAAAAGTTGGGGAGGAGTTGAATAACCCAAGCCTTTCCCCGATGGAAAATTTCGAGTTGCTTTTCCCAATTACGCCCGAGGGCAAGGCGGCCGCTAAGGTTGTATACGAAAGATTTATGGCAGCAAAAGCCGCAGGAACCATACCTGATGATTTTGTTATCTCCAAAGAAGCTAAGGAACGCCAGGTTCGCGCCCGCATTACCCTTTGGAATGCTGATAATCAGAATTACAAGGACTTAAAGAATATTAAAGTCCCTGTTCTTGTTGCCGATGGTCGCGAGGATATCATCGACAATCCAAAAAACTCAGTCGTTATTGCCAATCAAATTCCTTTTGCTTGGTTAGCTTTTTATGAGGGTGGACATGCATTCTTATTCCAAAGCTATAAGAAACTTTCCGAAACCGTGAACGTATTTCTACAAAAAGATTGATTGGATTGATCCGACTGAATACTAGCCGCAAGCTCGATCCTCAACCGTCCCACGCTAATACAAAAGCCACCTTCGGGTGGCTTTTTCTTTTGACCCAAGATCGCTTTGGGTATAAAGGAAAAATTAGGGTAATGTATGCCTAAGATGAAATACATTACCTGGGTAAACATGTCCTATAAAAAATTACTGAGCACTAGCTTGCTCGCCCTCGTCGCTGGATGCCAAAGTGCGCCCGTAATAGTTCCTGCGATAAAGAATCCCGGAGGAGATGTTAGCCTCATTTTTACCCGTGAAAATAAGATATTAGCCAGCCGAGAAAATGCAAGGGTGTATGTAGACAGCACTGAAGTATGTGCCATTCCGAATGGCGATAGTTGCCAGATCAATATCCAGCCAGGCACTCATGCCCTGAAAGTAGACAATCCTTGGTCTTATTCTTATGGGATGTTTTCTAAGAGCTATGAATTTTCAAGCGGTAAAACCTATCGATTCATTATTTCACCAAACAACCCAGACTTGATTGTCAATATGGTTGGCACTGGAAGCATTATTTATAACGAAGCCAATAGGACAGCCACAAGTAGCGACAATGGTGACTTCACCATGAAACTATCCGACTAACTATAAGCTGCAGCAACCCTTCATGACAATTTATCGGTTTATTAATTGCAATTAAGGATTTTAAAAAGACGCCATCTTTCCTATACACTGATTCGGTAGTTTCATACATAAGCTGTCTTATTTAAAAGAGTGCAAATTGCAAAACTTAATTTTTCAAAGTGACGCCACCCTGATCCTCGCCCTGTTGATCGGCTTCACAAGTCTTTCCACTCTGATTACTTGGCTTGTCATCCATCCAAAGAATAAACACTTCATTGAACAATATGAAGGGATTGTTGCCCCCTTCTTTAGCCTTCCTGCCGTACTGTTTTCACTAACCGCAGCCCTACTCGCAACATCTATCTGGGACAACTACAGCATCGCCACTAAGGCTATCAAAAATGAGAGCCAGGGCATTCTCAATATTATTAGTCTTGCTAATTCGATTCCAATTCCAAAAGAAATTGATCTTTCTGGTGCCGCTAAGACATATACGCAATCGATCATTAATGACGAGTGGAAAACATTATCAAAAAATAGATCAATATCGCCAGAGGCTGATGAAAAATTTATCGCCATGAGAGCAGCCACATTTAAAGCTGCAAATGCACTTCCTGATAAGGCCGAATCTAAAGCGCTATTAAGCGCATTCAATTTAGTTAACAACGCCCGAGAAACGCGACTAGCCTACGCCACTATCGATGTCCATCCTATTCGTTGGTATGCATTACTCTTTTTAGGTGTTTTGGTCTTGATTACCGTTGCCTTTACCCACTCATCCAAGCCCAAGGCTTTGATGCTAGCCATGCTCATCTCAACTCTCACCATCACCACTCCGCTTTGCATCATCTCCTTGACCTTTAGTAATCCCTATCAAGGCTTGATTTCCATCTCTAATGCGCCTTATTTGCAGATTACCAAGTAAGCTGAAAATGGTGATTGAGAAAAGTCATTCTCGCCCACCAACATTAATCAAGCCAGGTTGGGTGTTTATCCATCGCGGAGTTAAATAGGTCTGACTCAAGATGTTGATTTAGCCATGTTTTGACTGAGGGCAATGGCAAGCCTTCAAACCGCTGCGGATTCACTCCGGCAAACTGTCTGATAAATGGAAAAATGGCTACATCCACCAAAGACTTCTTGTTGCCCATTAAATACTTGCTAGATTGGAGAGCAATCTCCATCGGTTTAAGCATGAGCTCTATAGCATTATTGAGAACATCCTCTTGGTTCAGATCCGGGAATCTATTTGGATACTTATACCGGTCTAGCAGCACCTTAAATGGGCCATCATTTTTCTCAACCCATGTTTGAGAGACTTCTTTATCAACTTCGCCCCAGCCATCAGGGTCGGATTTCTCTAAAGCCCAGCGCATGATATCCAAGCTCTGGTCTAAGATCAGCCCATCAATACATAGAACTGGCACAGTTCCTTTGGGCGATACCAGCAGCATAGATTTCGGCTTATCTCTTAATGTAATCTCTCTGTGCTCAACCTGAATTCCGGCATACTTTAATGCCATGCGCGCCCGCATTGCATAAGGGCATCTTCGGTATGAGTACAAAATTGGCATCATTGATAACTAACCTAAGAACATTAATATTGCCGCGAGCGCCATCAAGGCTGTAGCAAACCACCCCAAAAATAATAGGATCTTTCCAGCGGTATGAGGCCCCATGACGGAGGCCTTGGAAGCCAGAACCAGAATCGCCACCATCAATGGCACAGCAACGACGCCGTTAATTACGGCACTCCAAAACAATGCCTTCATGGGACTAATGGGAGAGTACTGAATCACGAGTGCACCCAATACACTGAGTGTAATTACTGCATAAAATCTTGCCGCATGCGAAGGCGTCTCTTCAAGACTTGCTGGCCAGCCAAATACTTCAGATAAAGCATAAGCAGCAGAACCTGCTAAAACTGGGACACCCATTAAACCTACGCCTAGAATTCCTAAAGAAAATAAGAGATAGGCAAAATTTCCAGCAAGAGGCTTTAGTGCAGATGCTGCCTGTGAGGCTGTATTGATATCATTAATACCGGCAGCATGCAAAGTCACAGCGGTAGCCAAAATAATGCAGTAGGCAGCCACATTGGAATACAGCATACCGCTCCAGGTGTCCCATTTCATCCGACGTAACTCAGACTTAATGGTGGCACTATTCTCAGAGAGTAAATCAACTTGATGGTGACCTTTCATCTCCTCAACCTCCTGAGAGGCCTGCCAGAAAAATAAGTAAGGGCTAATCGTCGTACCAAAAATTCCTACGATGACTGCGGCAGCTTCGGGAGTAAAGCTGAACTTTGGAAACAAAGTACTCCAGAGAACTTCACCCCAAGGAACATGCACCGTAAATAAAACCGCTGCATAAGCTAATAAAGACAGCGTTAACCATCTCAGAAAAAATACATAACGGTGATATGGCACCAGTATTTGCAAGACGAGGGTAAGTATGACAAAGAAGGCTGTCATGATGTGCCAATTAATTCCAGTCACAAGTTCGGCGACCTCACCCATGGCAGCAATATCAGCGGCAATATTTAAGACATTAGCAATGAGTAACAAAAGCACCAAACAGAACAGCACTGCAGACGGAAAGGTGGTTTTAATGTTGGCTGCCAAACCGCGTCCCGTCACCCGACCAATACGTGCGCACAAAAGCTGGATTGCCGACATTAAGGGGTAGGCAACTGGCATAGTCCACAACATATTGAGGCCAAACTGAGCGCCAGCCTGAGAATAGGTAACGATTCCGCTTGGGTCATCATCTGCAACGCCCGTCACTAATCCCGGCCCAACACGGGTTAAGGGATGAGCTTTAATGCGGGCCCAGATGCTGCGAATATTCATAAATGGCAAGGTGTAGGGTGTTCAATCACTTAAGCCTTATCAAGTTAGCACGAAATATCATCACGAATGAGTTTAATAAGTGAAAAGAGCGTTTTGGGCCTTTATTGAGATATCTTTATTAATCCAATAAATAGATAAGTAATATCTAAATTATTCATTATGCAAATAAATAAATAGTCTCTAGAATGGTCCCTGTTGTGAATCAACTATTTCATTTTTTACAGGAGAAACCTATGTCACTAATTAACACGCAAGTTCCACCATTCAAGACCCAAGCTTTCCACAACGGTAAGTTTGTCACTATTTCCGATGAGACTCTCAAAGGCAAATGGTCAGTATTGATTTTCATGCCAGCAGCATTTACATTCAACTGCCCAACAGAAATTGAAGATGCAGCTGATAACTATGCAGAGTTCCAGAAGATGGGTGCAGAGGTATACATCGTTACTACTGATACACATTTCTCACACAAAGTATGGCACGAGACTTCACCTGCAGTAGGTAAGGCTAAGTTTCCATTGGTTGGTGATCCAACCCATACATTGACACGTGGTTTTGGTGTTCACATTGAAGAAGAAGGTCTCGCATTGCGCGGTACATTCATCATCAATCCAGAAGGCGTTATCAAAACAGCTGAAGTTCACTCAAATGAAATCGCTCGCGATATCTCTGAGACATTGCGTAAGCTCAAAGCCGCTCAGTACACAGCAGCTCACCCAGGTGAAGTATGCCCAGCTAAATGGAAAGAAGGCGCAGCTACATTGACTCCATCTTTAGATCTCGTAGGTAAGATCTAATCATCGAAGTCAGCAGTAACTAGCAATCAATAGACTCTCTTCGGAGAGTCTATTGGGCAGGATGAGAAGCAGAAGCCCTGCCCAATAGACTCATCAAGATTAAATACCAAGGAATACATCATGTTAGATGCAAACATCAAGGCCCAGCTCAAGGCCTATTTTGAAAAAATTGAAAGCCCGATTGTTTTAGAGGCTACTTTGGATGACAGCACCCAGTCAGCCCAGATGCTGGAGTTATTGAATGAGGTTGCCGAGCAATCCGCCAAGATCACAGTAAAAACCTCTGGTAGTAGCAAAAATATTCCTAGCTTTACTGTAGCTAAGGTTGATGAAGTTGCTCGCATTGCATTCTCAGGTCTGCCAATGGGTCATGAGATGACTTCTTTCATCTTGGCTATTTTGCAATCAAGTGGCTACCCACCAAAAGTTGAGCAAGAGGTCATTGAGAGCATTAAGGGATTGGAAGGCAAGAAGCGCTTTCAGACATTCATCTCTTTGTCATGCCATAACTGCCCTGATGTCGTACAGGCCCTAAACCTCATGGCCGCACTCAATCCTAATATCGAACATGAAATGATTGATGGCGCCCTCTTTCAAGGCTTAGTCGATCAATATCAAATTATGGCTGTACCTACCGTGATTCTGAATGGTGAAGTCTTTGGCCAAGGTCGTATGAGCGTTGAAGAAATTGCTGCAAAGTTAGATACCAACTCTTCAGCCCGCGATGCTGAGAAATTAAGCGCTAAAGCTGCTTATGACTCCCTCATTATTGGCGGCGGTCCAGCAGGCGCTTCAGCAGCAATCTACTCCGCTCGTAAAGGCATTAGAACTGGTGTTATAGCTCAGCGTTTTGGTGGCCAGGTTGCAGATACCGTAGGAATTGAGAACTTCATCTCGGTGAAGGAAACTGAAGGGCCTAAATTGGTCATGGCGCTTGAGCAGCACGTGAAGGAATATGACGTTGATGTCATGAACTTGCAAACCGCTAAGAGCTTAAGTAAGACTGGTGATGAAATTGCCATCACCCTAGAAAATGGCGCCATTCTGAAAAGTAAGACTGTTATTTTGAGTACTGGTGCACGCTGGCGAGAAATGAATGTGCCGGGTGAACAAGAGTACCGCGGTAAAGGCGTAGCTTACTGCCCACACTGCGATGGCCCCTTGTACAAAGGTAAACGCGTTGCTGTGATCGGCGGAGGAAACTCTGGAGTGGAGGCAGCAATTGATTTAGCAGGCGTCGTAAGCCACGTTACCTTAATCGAATTCGATACTAAGTTACGTGCTGATGCAGTATTACAAAAGAAATTGAACAGCTTGCCCAATGTAACCATCATTACCAACGCTTTGAGTAAAGAAGTGTTGGGTGCTGATGGCAAGGTAACCACCTTGAGATATGAAGATCGCGCCAATAATCAGATGCACGATATTGCGCTTGAAGGCATCTTTGTGCAAATTGGTTTATTGCCAAATACCGATTGGCTCAAAGGTGTGATTGACCTATCCCCTCGCGGGGAAGTCATTATTGACGCCAAAGGAGAAACATCAATGCCTGGAGTATTTGCTGCAGGAGATTGCACCACCGTGCCTTATAAGCAAATCATTATTGCCATGGGTGAAGGTGCAAAAGCCTCCCTCTCAGCATTTGACTATTTGATTCGATCATAAGATTTTCAAAGCACTCTAAATGTAGAAAAGCCCCGAATCACTCGGGGCTGTTTTATTTCAAAGGGGCGGCTTCCCGCGCATCATTAGGGGTATAAACCCCGCATCTGCCGAGCCTTCAGAATACGCTCACATCCCACAATAAAGGTAGCAGTTCTCAAGCTAACATCATGCTTTTTGGCTACATCGCAAATGCCTTTAAATGCATCAACCATCAAGATATCTAGTCGGTTATTAATTTCTTCTTCTGTCCAGAAGAAACTAGAAAAATCTTGCACCCACTCGAAGTAACTTACAGTTACACCACCAGCATTGGCAATGACATCAGGAACAACAGTGATATTCATATCCCGCAAGATGTCATCCGCCTCTGGTGTAGTAGGTCCATTGGCACCCTCCACAATTAATTTCGCCTGAATGCTCGCGGCGTTAGCTGGAGTAATTTGAGACTCTAATGCAGCTGGTATCAAGATATCGCATGGTGATGACCAAAATTGTTGACTCGTGATGGCCTCACCAGGAAAGCCATTAATCTCACGGGCAATTGAGACATGATCAAGCAAAGCATCGACATCAAATCCATTGGGGTTGTACAAAGCACCAGAGTGATCTTGAATTGCCACGACCTTAGCGCCAGCCTGAGCAAACAGACGAGCTGCATGACCACCAACATTACCTAGACCTTGGATTGCGATCCGCGCTCCAGACAGCTCACGATTCATTTGCCCATAAGCCTCTCTAGCCACTACGAATACACCTCGACCAGTCGCATCCCTTCTACCCAAACTTCCACCGAGTGAGATTGGTTTTCCAGTAACAACCCCAGAGGTGGTGTAACCCTGATTGACGCAATAGGTGTCCATCATCCACGCCATAATTTGCTCATTGGTATTAACGTCAGGCGCTGGAATATCTTTTTGAGGACCAATCATCATATTGATCTCACTGGTAAAGCGCCTAGTCATTCTCTCAAGCTCAGATTGCGATAGCTTTTTAGGGTCAACACGAATACCCCCTTTTGCCCCACCAAATGGGACGTTCACAACTGCAGTTTTAATGGACATCCATGCTGATAAAGCGGTGACCTCGGATAGCGTGACATCCGGATGAAAACGGATACCGCCCTTACCCGGACCTCGAGATAGATTGTGGTGAACGCGATAACCTTCAAAATGAGCAATAGTGCCGTTATCCAACTCGATAGGCACATCCACAATTAAAGATCGCTTGGGTCGCTTTAAAGTCTCGACCCAGCGTGTTAGCGGACCTAGATAAGGAGTGACACGATCAATCTGTTCGAGATAAGTGCCCCAAGCACCAAGATTTTTAGGGTCTAAGTAAGATGCGATTTCATGGCTCATAGGCGCTCCAGAAGGTGGCGTAATTAACTTAAATACATATTACGCCTTAGATAGAGCAACAGACTTAATATCTAGATTCCCATATTGCTAATATGTTTAATTGGGGGTGCAAATTAAAAATCCCCCGAAAAGCTCCTCGGAGGATTTTTTTAGAACTCAATTGATAAATTTACTACTTTGCTTGATGCGCCATCTGTAAAAGCTCTGCCAAATGCTTTACCTTACGGCCAGTTTCTTGTTCAATCTGCTCTCGGCAACTAAAGCCATTGGTGAGGATGATTGTTTCTTGATCGGCAGCTCGGACAGCTGGAAGTAAAACCAATTCTCCAACGGCTTTAGATATCTCTACATGTTCAGGATTAAATCCAAATGAACCTGCCATGCCGCAACAACCGCTATCGATGTAATTCGCCTTTGCGCCCAAAGCAGCTAACAAGGCTACATCACCTTTGGTCCCAAATAAAGACTTTTGATGACAATGGGAGTGAACCAAAATATTGCAGTCTAGAGGTGGTGGTGTGTAGCCCTTCTCATGTAGGAAGTCTCCAAGCAAATAGGTGCTAGAAGCCAAGAGTTGAGCTCTTGGATCATGAGGGAAGAACTTTAATAGCTCATCCTTAAAGACCGACATACAGCCAGGCTCAAGACCCACTACTGCGATAGGTGCATTTGGATCTGAGTTAATTTCATCTCCAATAGCGTCCAGAATTTTCTCTAGCTTTTGCTTGGCAAGATCCAAATATCCAAAATCATACAAAGGACGGCCACAACACAGCGGAGTCTTTGGCAGAGTTGCCTCAAAGCCCGCATGAGCCAGAACTTCTACTGCCGCATTAGCGACCTCAGGATGAAAGTGTTCGCAGAAAGTATCTACCCAGAGAATGACTTTCTTCTGCCCAGTACTTGCACTCTTAGCTTTCTCAAATTGCTTTCTGAAAGATTGGCTTGCAAACTTAGGCAAGCTACGCTCTTGTGCCACGCCTCCAACCCATTTAGCTAGACTAGATAGCACCGGTGTTTGCATTACCCCATTGATAAGCCAAGAGAACTTGCTAGCTAGTGGCGCCCAATCACCAATCCGGCCCATGGTTAGAGCCTGACGAGGTCTGCTATTGGTCTCGTGATAGTGCGATAAGAACTCCGCCTTATAGGAAGCCATATCGACGTGCGCAGGGCAATCCGACTTGCAACCCTTACAGGAGAGGCAAGTATCGAGAGCATCTTTAAGCTCTTCGCTTTCCCAGCCATCCTTAATCACTTCACCCTGGAGCATTTCCCAAAAGAGTCGTGAGCGTCCACGAGTGGAGAAGCGCTCTTCTTTAGTAGCGCGATAGCTTGGACACATCGTGCCAATTTTTTCACTACGGCACTTACCCATACCAACACAACGCTCGACTGCTCTCTGGAAGCCATTGCCTTCTTGGCTCAAGAAATTCAGGCGAGTCTTGATATTCACAACTTTGTATTCCGGACCCATGCGAAGGTTTTCATCCACGCGATATGGGTGAACTACTTTGCCAGGATTGAGTTTGTTCTGCGGATCCCAGATGCGCTTGAATTCATGCATCGCACCCATTAACTCTTCGCCAAACATAATGGGCAGGAATTCTGCTCTGGCCTGGCCATCACCATGCTCGCCAGTCAGCGAGCCGCCAAACGCAACAACTAAAGTCGCCGCATCACGGATGAAGGATCTAAATTTGGCTACACCTTCTGCAGAACGCAAGTTAAAGGTAATACGCGCATGAATACATCCATCGCCAAAGTGTCCGTAGAGCGAGGTCTCATATTCATAAGAGTCTACGAGCGCTTGGAAGGAACGTAGATACTCACCCAAGCGTGCCGGATCGACCGCAGCATCCTCCCAGCCCACCACTGGGTCAGGAGAATTCGGGTCAATAGATAAATGGGTAGCAGATGCCCCATTCTCACGAATAGACCAAATACGCTTTTGTACTAATGGATCAGGCTCTAGCCAGGTTGATGGCTGCGGTCCCTTGGTTCGCGACTTGAAATACTCCTGTGCTTTTTCAGCCTGAGCTATAGCACCCTCAAGCGTGTCATCACCAAACTCCACGACTACCCAAGCATTTCCAGGGGGAAGCAAATCAATTTCAGCTTTAGCTAAATTACGCTCTTGCAAGCCACGAATAATTTTGTAATCCAAACCTTCAATCGCGATTGGATTAAAGGATTGGTATTCAGGTACGGCATCACCAGCCAAATAGATGTCATCGAAACCTAACACCAAGACCACGCGCTTAGCAGGGCTCTTCACCAATCTCACTTTAGCAGCCAAAGTGAGTGCGCAAGTACCTTCGGTACCAACCAATGCGCGTGCAACGTTAAAACCGTTCTCGGGCAAGAGTTGATCTAGGTTATATCCAGAAACGCGGCGCTTAATATTAGGGAAGCGCGCACGAATTAAATCGGCATAGCGATCACGCAAGGTAAGCAGGTCTTGGTAGATCTGACCTTTTCGTCCACCAGCAGCAATAATTTCTTGTAACTCTTGATCGGATGTCGGGCCAACCCAAAAACGTTCGCCATCGTAAGTCAGAATTTCTAAAGCCTCGGTGTTCTCAAGCGTCTTGCCTGCCATCACTGAATGCGCACCACAGGAATTATTGGCAACCATACCGCCTAAAGTGCAACGGCTATGGGTGGATGGGTCTGGAGCAAAAGTGAGGCCATGTAACTCAGCAGCATCGCGCAAGGAGTCACAAATCACGCCTGGCTCAACAATTGCATTACCAGCAGCCGGATCCAAAGCAAGAATGTGATTGCAGTACTTAGAGATATCGAATACCACAGCGTTATTCACTGTTTGGCCATTCATAGAGGTGCCCGCACCACGCATCAGCACCGGAGCCTTATTACGATGACAGATCTCAATACCTTTTACAAATTCTTCGGTATTTTTAGGAGTAACAACCCCAATCGGTATTTGACGATAATTCGAGGCTTCGGAGGCATATACGGCCTGATGGGCTGTATCGAAATGAACAGAGCTTCCAAGAGCTGCTGTGAGCTCAACGTTGAGCTGCTCCCACTGAGAAATACCACCCATATTCAATCCTTGTTAGATGCACTTACCCCCTATTGGGCAACGTACATTCTAACAATTTCTGCTGTTTTGTGATTCCCAGCAGATTATTCAGATATGGTGAATTTATGCTCGTTTATGGCGTGGATTTTGCAATAAAGAAGGCCTTGGGAACCTCGGTGCACCAAACTACACCATCCTCTACTTGACCCATTTGGCAAATAGTCATAATCCGACCCAGGAATACCCACTCGACTTAACATTGCAAACCATTTCAATTTTTACTGAGATAGCCTTATTTCTTTTTTGACTTTGGTGCCGCGCTATCTTTTTGTACCCCAGAAAACTGACTCATGTTTTCTACGCTCTTCTCAAAACTAGTAAATGAATCCGCCATTGCTGCACGGATCAATTCGAAATTCTGAAGCGCATTGTTAAATGAGGTTTTGAATACAGAGGTATAGGGCTCGGTTCCTGCTGGAGCATTTTGAGTAGCTTCATTCACAAAATGAATTAAATCATGTTGCGATTCTTTAATCATCGTTTCCGCAATGTTTGCGATCTCTTTATTGCCACTAGCGAAAGCTTGAAAAAGTTGGGCCTGATAGTCGGCCACCTCTTTTGCAGCATCTTGCAATACCTCGGCATGCACATAATCAAAAGCCGCCTTGGGATCCTGCGTTTTCATGAGCTCTGCAACTTTGGCCTGCAATCGAGCAGATAGTTCTTGTGCAGCGCGTTGATTTAATTGGGCGATCTCCTGAGCACTTGTCAGCGCGGCTTGGCCAACCGCCTGGGCGGCTTTCATACCCTTGTTCTGATTTGCCATTGCACCTAAATCAAATGGATTCTTGCTCATTTGCACTCCCTTATTTAATCAGTGATTTTTTCAATCTACTCCCGAATGATTGGCAAGGAGATAGAGAAATACCACTAGAGAGACTGGAAGAAATGAAAAAGAGCGCCCTCAGGCGCCCTTTTTCATCGTTTAACTTGATTTAACGTACGACGATAGTGGCACCCTGACGCAATTGGGACAAGAATTCAAACTGCTTCTTCTGCATCAAACCATTACGAATGGCTGCTTTAGCCTGCTCAAAAGTTGGTGGCTTGCTGGACTTTTTATCCTCCAGCTTAATTAAATACCAACCTTGCGGCATCTGGATTGGCGCTGGAGAAACCTGACCTTTAGAAAGAGTTGTCAGAACGCTAGCAATTTGTGGCAAGGTCTGACCTGCCTGCACCCAACCTACAGCGCCACCCTGAACTTTATTTGGGGCCAATGAAACGCTCTTAGCCACTTTATCGAAAGACTCACCTTTTTTAATTCTGGCCAAGGCAGCTTGTGCATCAACCTCAGTAGCAACGGCAATATCACTCACCTTGTATTCCACAATCGCGCCTTGTGACCCTAAGGAAGCAATCTCGCGGTTGTACTCCGCTTGAACATCTGCATCACTCACAGGATTTTTCGACATATAAGTTGATAGCTCCAGGTCTGCTAAATAATTTTGACGAATCATAGCCAGCTGACTATTGGCTCTATCAGAATTTGCAAGGCCATCTTTATCCGCTTGTTGTGACAAGAGGGAAATTTCAATCATCTTTGCCAAGACTGCCTTGCGAAGCTCTGGAGAATCTTTTTGGCCTTGAGACAAAGCTGCTTGAATACCTTGCTCAACAACGTCATTAGTAATCACGTATCCATTAACAGAGGCGGCCGCATTAATCGGCAACGAGTTCTGAGCATGGGCCGCCGTAACAGAACCTAAGGCTATTACAGCGCTTGTAAGGAAACGAATGGAATGTAATTTCATGGGAACTCTTTTCTAAAATGTAGAAGCAATATTAACAGTTAGGTCGAACTAGAAGGTAAAGGTCGCAGGTATTGGCTCGAAGGGTGCAGCAGATTCAACCTCCTGCGCTTCAGCCTGCTCTTCACCATCTGGATTTTTGACATAGCGTGAATCAAAAGGTACTTTGGGTTTTTGGCTAACAGGCGGCGGGTCTAAGTAAACCGGGCCCGAGGGGGTCTCCATCGGCGCAATAGGCTGATTATTAAACTCTTGGATTTGCTCGGGAGTATAGGGCGAGAATGTCTGCGCATTAACAGCTACGGGAACTGCAATGCTAAAAGTGATCCCGAAAATCAAACACGCTTTAAGCCGAATGGAATGATTCATACATCTTTCTTGGTTGTACTTAGGCCAGCAAGCCATCAGCGATTAATTTAATACTAGCTACTAATAAGAAAAATTGGACAATGATGTAATACCACTTAGCTGAAATCCTCTTGGCCAAATAAAAACCTAGATATACCCCTACAGGCACTAATGGCAGCAAGAGTATTGAGGTGGCCAACTGATTAAAGTTCAGCAAATCCAGATAGGCGTATGGGACTAATTTGCCAAAATTAATTACCGTAAAAAATATACCCAATGTTGAGGTGTACACCATTGGTGAAACCTTCTCTCTCAGCATATAAATTGTGATTGGCGGGCCACCTATATGCGCAATAAATGAAGTAAAACCAGAAACTCCCCCCATCAACCTTCCAAGCCATGGGAATGGTTTAGCTTCCTTTAGATTCAAGCGCGCGATCACCAAACTTTGTATCAAAAAGAGTAAGGTAAAGATGCCGATAGAAAGCGATAGGATTTTCGGGGTAATAGAGGAAAAGAAGAGGTAGCCTAAAAGCATACCAAATGCAGCTGGCAATAGGACTAGCTTTAGTATTCTCCAATCAGCATTTCTAAGAAATCGTCGTAATCCCACTAAATCAATTGCAATCAACAGTGGCAACAGAATTGCTAAGGCCTCATTGATGCTGGACTGGCTTGCCATCAGCGGCAAAGACAGAACCCCCAAGCCGGCACCAAACCCACTTTTAGAGATTCCCACGATGATGACGCTAATAACCGCCAATACGAAGAAGAGCGGAGAATGGTCGTTGAAAGCCTGAACCAAAGAAATCATGAGGGAATTGCCAAGTACGATAGGGTGGAGGCTCATTTTAGAGCTAAAACACAGTGGAGGTGGTTATAAAAAGGTATCCTGAAGAGAGGAGCCTCGCCTATATCTAACTGATGAAGACACCGATTTCATTTTCCAATAAGACATATGCGCTTGATGGCGGGTCGCACTATCTTATTCGCCCTATCCAGCCGGATGATCGAGGGCGAATCATTGGCCTCTTTAATCACCTCTCGCCGGAAAGCCGCTACTTACGCTTTGCACATGCCATCTCTAAGTTACCGGATGATTTTCTGGATGACATCCTGCACTTAGACTATAAAAAAGAGATGGCCTTAGTTGCAGTCATTGCAAATCATTCAGGCACGGATGAGATTATTGGAATTGCACGTTACGTGACGCCACCCAAAAAAAGTAGTTGTGAATTTTCTCTAAGCGTTAGTGATAGCCATGCTGCCCATGGTATTGGTACGCATCTAATGCTTGACCTCATTGCACATGCAAAAGAAAATGGATTACAAGAAATGTTAGGTTATGTCTTAAGTAAGAATTTCAAAATGCTGCACCTAGTTTCTGATCTGGGTTTTCAAATAACTAATCTCGATGATGATCCCGACTTTAAAACTGTGAGTCTTCTTCTATGAAGCCAATAGCTATGAATACATCTAATCACATTCATTCCGAGTCATCTATATTGATCTTGATCGATTTACAAGGGCGTCTAATGCCGGCAATAGATCAAGGTGAAGTGGTGCTAAATCAATGTATCCGCATAGCCAGGATTGCCCAACTACTCAATATTCCCATTATCGGTACGGAGCAGAGCCCAAGGAGCCTGGGAAGCAATGTCGATTCCATCAAGCCTTTTTGTAGCACAACTATTCGCAAGGAGCATTTCAATGCCTGCGCTGATGGTCTTACTACAGCAATTCCCAGTAATCGCCAGCAATGCATTTTGATGGGTTGCGAAACCCACGTTTGCTTAATGCAAACAGCACTCAAACTCATTGATGAAGGCTACGATGTATCAATAGTGGTGGACGGAGTTGGATCACACAGAGCGCTCGATAAGCAAATCGCACTAGACCGACTGCAAACTGCCGGAGCCAGACTCATCACTGGAGAGATGCTGGGATTTGAGTGGCTCAAGAGTGCTCAAAATCCAGCCTTCAAAGAAGTTCTTGCTCTGCTCAAATAATAGGACTGGGCTAGGGAGACTTTATTTGCTATTCTGCATCATCACTTAAAGGATTTATATGACAAACGACACTCAAACCCAAAACGACGAAGATTTTGACTATGGGTGCGAATGCGCCATGACACTCTTAAATGAGCCGACAGAAGATTGCTTGAATGATCTGATTGACGAGCTTGATGAAGATGGCATGATCGCAACCGAAGTTGTTTATGGCCTACTGGCAACCATCCTCATGAGCATTACTTCCGAAGATGAGGATGACGAGGAGGTTCAGTAAACCAACTAGCCCGAGACTTGATGCGCAAATTGATCCATGGCACTTGCCATGGTGACGTCTAGCTCAGTCAACGCTTTCATCGAATGGGTACTCAAGCGTACCGATACCTTATTCCAAGAATTAGACCAATCTGGGTGATGATCCAACTCTTCAGCAAAGTCTGCACAGAGCGTCATAAACTCAAAGGCATCTTTAAAGTCTTTAAACTCAAATACTCGAGTTAACTCTTGAGCGTGAAGGTTCGCTTGCCAATCGGGCAGTATTTTTTCAAAATCAAAATTGTTTGCAATGAGCTTTGGCTTAGGCACTCGGGGCATCCACGCTTTTAGATAGCCTTTGTAAATCTTCTGGATATAACCAACGCCACTCGCCTTCAGCCAAATCCGCAGGCATGACATATTGTCCGATTTCAGTACGGTGCAGCTTAGCGACATGATTGCCCACTGCAGCCATCATCCGCTTCACCTGATGGTAGCGGCCCTCAACGATAGTCATTGCCAATACATTCTCGCCAAGTTGCTTACATGCCGTGGCAAAACAAGGCTTTGGATCGTCATCCAGTACAACACCGTTGAGCAAGTGGTCGATCTGTTTTTGAGTGATAGGCTCAGGGGTGGTGATCTCGTATACCTTGCCAATATTTTTCTTTGGCGTGGTCATCTTATGAATAAACTGACCATCATCTGAAATCAAAATCAAGCCAGTGGTATCAAAGTCTAAACGACCAACACATTGCAATCCCCGTTCTACAAAAGGCTTAGGTAATAAGCTATAGACGCTTGGATGATGCGTAGTTTTGTGGGAACACTCATAGTTTGGAGGCTTGTTAAAAGCGATATAGGCTTTTTCATGAAACTCCCAATCCTTGCCTTCTACATTGAGCATTAAACCCTCTGTCGCAATGCGCTCCTCAGGATCTTCTGCCAACACACCATTAACCTTAACTAGGTCGGCATAGACTAAATCGCTGCAAAAGCGTCTTGTGCCAAATCCTTGGCTAAATAATATTTTTTCGAGAGAGATCGGTTTGGCCATATGTTGCCGAGAATACTACAAAGCAGGCTGACTACGCGACTGTGAAATGAAGCCGTTATGATGGAGGCATACCGCCTCTTAGCTTCTTACTAACTTACTGCCATGCTCTCTAGTCCAGCACCCAGAAATGCTCTCCATACCCGTGAAATTACCTTTCAGGGTTATGCCCGAGAAGATGGGCTGTGGGATATTGAAGCCCATTTACGAGATTTTAAATTTCACCCCTTCACTACCGGTGGAAAAACCTGGGAGCCGGGCCAGGCCTTTCACGATATGTGGGTTCGTATTACCGTGAATACTGAATTAGTCATTCAAGCGATTGAGGTAGCAATGGATAGCCATCCGCACCCAGAATGCCCCCAAGTCATACCTCCAATGGATGCACTCATTGGAGCGCGCATTGGCAAAGGCTGGCGAAAAATTATCAATGAACATCTTGGCGGAATTAAGGGCTGCACGCACTTGCGAGAGCTACTGAGCAACATTGCCACAGCAGCCTTCCAGTCTATTCCCGGAGCGTTATTTGATCCGGATGACAACAAGCCACCACTCTATTTGGGAACCTGTAAATCCTGGGACTTTGACGGACCAGTAGTAATGCGCGTCTATCCCAAGTTTTACAAGTGGAAACCTACAGCCTAGATTTCCTTAAAACTCACCACGGTGAACATTAAAGCCGTTGAAGGCCTGCTGTACCGGCATCAGTTCGACCAAATTAATATTCATATGGCTTGGTAAATTAGCTGACCAGTAAATTGCTTCCGCAACATCATCTGCGCTCAACGCTTTAACACCGGTATAGACCTTGTCCGCCTTATCGTCATCACCTTTAAAGCGCACATTGGAAAACTCGGTTCCAGAACACATGCCTGGTTCAACACAAGTAACGCGCACTGGTGTGCCAATTAAATCAGCCCTGAGGTTCAAGCTAAATTGCTGCACAAAGGCTTTAGTACCGCCGTAAACATTTCCACCTGGGTAGGGATAGTTTGCCGCTACAGAGCCTAGATTGATGACGTGACCACATTTACGCTCTACCATTCCGGGCAAAAAAGCGCGTGTCATATGAACTAGACCTTTGATGTTGGTATCAATCATCTGATCCCAGTCCGAGAGGAACGCTTGATGTGCTGGTTCCAGACCTAAGGCCAATCCAGCGTTATTCACCAATACTGTTACCTTAGCAAATTCAGGCGGTAAGGTTGCAGCAAGGCCGTCGACCTTTGCACTGTCGCAAACATCCACAGCCAAGGTGAGTAATTTCTTCTGCTGATCTGCAGGAAGAGATGCCTTTAAAGCCTCCAAGCGCTCTGCCCTTCTGCCTACAGCAATCACTTTATGGCCATGCGCCAAAAATCGTCTAGCAGTTGCCTCTCCAAAGCCAGCTGTGGCGCCGGTTACTAAAACTGTATGTTCCATATTTTTCTGCTTATCTTTTGTAATTGACTGAGTCATTTATATTAATGCTTATATGACATTGTTGCGGATTTTTGCTCACTTCCTGATTTCACTGATTCTGCTGGGGTTGACGGGAGTAGCCTTGGCCGATGAAAGCAAATTCTCAGGAGGATTTTTAAATCTAGAAAAATCATCTGATCAGTACTCGAGCCAGCGGGTACTCGAATTTTGGGGGTATCACAATACCTTCGGAGAGCAAACTCAAAGCGATACCCTGAAGTTGCGCTATTACCAGCCCTTGGCATTTGATCAATGGCGCGGCACCATGCGACTAGATACTTCCTATGTTTCTGCTTATGGACCCAGCCTTCCACAGCAATCCTCTGGCACCTATAGTGCCGGCAACACAATGCTTACCATCTGGGGAAATCATCCTAGTATTCTAAAAAATTGGGAAGGTACTTTAGGGGGTCGAATTGTCTTTCCATTTGGCAATAATGGGCAATGGGCGGCTGGACCTCAAATAGGCACGGTATATGTTCCTAGCGAAGGGAGTAACTCGCGCCTCTCAGACTTTTCACCACTCTTACGATACATGTATGGTTTTGATACCAAGGGGAATTCATTTGCAAGCAATCCGAATCAACCGCCTTTAGTACGCAATCTGAATATTTTTCCGACATTAGGATTTAATATCCTTCCAAACACTCAAATTCGGTTTTGGGACGAAAATGGAATTGCGTGGAACACTGGCGGAGGTGGCGGCTGGTTTATCCCGATTGATGCCATGGTCACTCATCGCCTAAATAAAAACTTCTTATTTGCGATAGGCGCTAGCAAGCAAGTGGTACAGAGTTATCCCGTTTACGACTGGTCTTTCTATGGGAAGCTCTCATTTAATTTCTAGCTAAAAAAATTAATCCAGATTGACTAGGTGATCTTGCTCGATCACCGCTGCTTTTGACTTCACTAAAGCCTGGACCAACCAGTCTTGAAATTCCTCAGCACCCAGGTTCATTTGCTGCCGGATGCTTTGCAATGATGGCGTGCCTGAAATCCACTGATTGACCTTTCCCATCTCTTGTCTGCGCCACTCCAATAACTTGTACTTGAGGAGCACCTTAGCCCCATGACGCGCATTACGGTCGGAATCAGTCGAGAGATAGTCAAGGCGAGATTTAGCAGTCTCAATCGACTTCTTTACCTCGGTAAAAGGTTTGCCATGCCCCGGGATAACCAAGGCAACCGAGAGCCCTTCAATTAGTTCCAGGGTTTGTGCCACCTCTTCAAATCCACCCTCACCCCAGAGCTCAGGGAAGATAACTCCAAAGCCCTCCTCCCATAGTGCATCGGCAGAGATTAAGATTTGATGTTGCTCTTGGTAGAACATAATTGAGTGGTTGTCATGGCCGGGAGCCGCAAGAATTTGCCAGCGATAAGGGCCCAAGATAATTTCTTCGCCAGGTACCAAAAGATCGTGATGAGTAAAGCGTGGGCACTCCTGCCCTAACTGCTGAAAACTCAGTAAATTCTCATCCCAACCCTTCACAGCTATTGCCTCTGCTTCTGGTATCCAGATATCACAACCAAATTCTTTTGATAGAGCTGCATTGCCACCACAATGATCTGAGTGCAAATGGGTGTTGACCACCTTATTGAGTTTTTTTAAGTCATGCCGTTTGAGCGCATTGGAGACTAAATCAACAGTCATCTGCTGATGAGCACAGTACCCAGTGTCGACTAAGGAAACATCATGCTCGTCGAAAAGAAAAATATTGTTTGCTGATAACCATCCACGCTCAAAGATGTCGATTCCAGGTGGAAGCAAGTAATTGCCGATTCGCTTTTCAGACACGTTAATTTTTCTGGGAAGTGAGCTCAAGTTTTTGAATATCGAATTGTTGCAGCTTCAAGCGCTGCAATAAGTCGGCATACACCTTGGGATCGAGTTGAGGTGTTCTTGATAAAACCCAAAGATACTCTCTTCTCGGATCGCTTACTGCTGCCACCTGATATTGCGGATCCAAATCAATCACCCAGTAATCACCCCAGACCAAAGGTAGAAATGAAAGCCATTCGGGAGCAAAACGCACTTCCAGTTTTGGGGAATCTTTGGCGCCAATTTGACGAGCCAAACCCTCTGCTTCGGAAATCTCTCCGCCGGCAGTTTTGCAGCTATTGAGCACTTGAAGATTGCCATCGGGCTTAGCGGTATATATGGCTTTGGTATTCGAGGCGCATTTTTTCTGAAACCAGTTTGGAAACTTCGCAATCTCGTACCAAGTACCCAAGTAGCGAGGGACATCTAAAGAGGCTACAGTTTTCACTGGATGGTCGCCTTGTTGCGCCATCGCTTGGGAACATCCAAGACCAATCAGCAGCATGCCCAATATAGAGACAATTGAAACGCGAGGATGTGATAGCAGAGTCATAGGATAGGTAAAGTTATGTAATGAATCGCTTGCCCAGGAGCTTGCGGATATAAGGAATCCTACAACATAACAGCGATAGCAAAACAACTGCATAGATTGTGACAGTATCGAGATCGTTCTTACCCGCCTTGTGCCACCAATAATGCAGAATCACGGTACAAGCAATGAGATAAATCAAACGATGTAATTGCGCCCAACGACGTCCCAGCTTTCTTTGGGCCCAATGAGTGGAGGTAAGTGCCAATGGCATTAGCAAGACAAAGCTCATAAATCCCATGGTGATAAATGGCCTCTTCACCACATCCCTGAGCATTTCCACTAAATCAAAATCTTGATCTAGCCAAAGCCAAACTCCAAAGTGCAAGCAGGCATAGAAAAAACTAAAAAGGCCCAACATTCTGCGATACCGAATCCACACTACTGAATTCATAATCAAGCGCAATGGGGTCATCGCTAGCGTCAAGCATAAGAAGACCAACGCCCATGTTCCCGTAGAGCGCGTAATGAACTCAATCGGATTGGCGCCTAATGCATCACTAATGCCTAAGTAAATTAAACGATCTAGCGGAAGGAGCGCCACTAGGAAGACTAATAACCTCATCAAAATGTACTTGTCACTCAAGATCAATAGAATTTCTTCAGGTCCATTCCGGAATACATGCTGGCCACTTGATCGCCATATCCATTAAACATCTGGGTTTTGATTTTGGGAGCAAAGACACCTTTTGGATCACCAATACGCCGCTCGGTCGCCTGACTCCAGCGCGGATGATCTACCAAGGGATTGACGTTGGAATAAAAACCATACTCACGAGGAGCAGACCTACCCCAGCTAGTCTTTGGCATCTCTTCTATCAAACGAATTTTGACAATTGATTTTGCACTCTTAAAACCATACTTCCAAGGCACCACAATGCGAACTGGTGCGCCGTTTTGCTTTGGTAGCACTTCACCATAAAGGCCAAATGTCAGCAGAGTTAGTGGATTCATTGCCTCATCTAGGCGCAAGCCCTCCTGATAGGGCCAATCAATCACATTGTCTTTTACCCCAGGCATTTGTTTTTTATCTGCTAAAGAAATAAATTCCACATATTTTGCCGAGCCCAGTGGTTGCACCTGATTTAGCAATTTAGATAAAGAGTAGCCATCCCATGGAATGACCATGGACCAACCTTCCACACAGCGCATGCGATAGATGCGCTCTTCCATGGGCGCCAGCTTGAGCAATGCATCAATATCTAAGGTCACTGGCTTTTTAACTAGACCCTCTATAGTGACGGTCCATGGACGGGTTTGCAGACTATCGGCATAAGCAGCTGGATCCGATTTATCCATTCCAAACTCATAAAAATTGTTATATGTGGTGACATACTTATAACTGGTGGGATCATCCTTTGCCATAAAGCTAGGGTTTGGGGTTGCACTCAATTTCTGCGGACTTGCCGCAAAGGCTTCTCGCGAAAACCAAGGCGCCAGCGCCATACCAAAAGCCCCGGCAGCAGCACTTTTAATTAACTCGCGACGCCCCTCAAAAACTGCCTTGGGGGTAATTTCTTGGGAAAGTTGCTTTGGATTATTTGTATACATATCAGTATCTCTTGAGTGGATTTCAGACTGCATGATGAATTTGATCATTCTCCTACGCTTAAGGATTTATTGCTGAACCCTTCTTCAGAGAGTAGGGTTAAATCCGATACCCCCATTCAAGAGAAACAGGTCAAATCAGGGTTTCACCCCCTTTATGAGACCACTATGGCTTGGATTCTGTGTGCAACTGCCATTTTCTTATTAGGCATATATAAAAGCCGTCGCGGCGTCCTGCTGCAACCGCGCCTCAGAAATATCTTCATCTCCTGCATCCTGTTGTTAGCGCTTGCCTGGAATGTACGCGCCCACCTTCCCAATAGCAATATCGATAACTTGATCGATCTCTCTTTTCACTTTTTTGGGGCTTCACTGCTAGTTGCCTTATTCGGATTTTGGAGCGCCATCACCCTACTGTTTATCGTTGCATTAATTGGGGTGTTTGGTATTAGCGGAGATTTAGTGGAAGCCTCGAGGCACTACCTATTAGTCAGTGTCATTCCAGCGCTCATAGCCTGCGGCGTTATGAAAGCAGTTCAGCGATTCCTGCCCAAGCACTTATTTGTTCTGATTTTAGGTAATGGCTACTTGGCCGCCTTCATCAGCACCTTTGTAACCGGTTTACTGATTTACGGATTGCAACAGTATTTTCAAATAAGCTCATTTGGAACCAGTGATCCCTTAGGCTGGTTTTTAGGATTGCTTGTCCTCTCCTTTATGGAGGGATCACTTTCAGGAATGCTGTTAGCTATCCTGCTTGTATATAGACCGCAATGGGTCAGCACCTACCAAGAAGAGCAATATATGAGTGCTTAAGTAATTCTGCGGTACATAAGAAAAAAGGCAAACCGTTTGGTTTGCCTTTTTTGTGAAGCTAACTCAGCTTATGCTGCTGCTTTTTTCAAGATGTCATTGAGTGTGGTGCTTGGGCACATCACTGCTTTGAACTTGGCTTGATCAGGCATAAAGTAACCTCCAATATCAGCTGGCTTACCTTGTACTGCCTTGAACTCAGCAACAATCTTTTGTTCGTTCTCAGTCAAAGCTTTTGCAATCGGAGCAAAGTGGGCTTGCAGCTCTTTGTCTTCGGTTTGCGCAGCTAGGGCTTGAGCCCAGTACATTGCTAAGTAAAACTGGCTACCGCGGTTATCTAACTCGCCAGTACGTGGTGATGGTGATTTATTGTTATCCAATAATGTGCCAGTCGCCTCATCCAAAGTGCGAGCCAAGATTTTCACTTTTGGATTATTGGTTTTATCACCGATATCTTCCAATGAAACTGCCAAGGCCAAGAACTCACCTAAAGAGTCCCAACGTAAATGGTTCTCTTCAACCAATTGTTGAACATGCTTAGGAGCAGAGCCGCCTGCACCAGTTTCGAAGAGGCCGCCACCTGCCATTAAAGGCACGATAGACAACATCTTGGCGCTGGTACCGAGTTCCATAATTGGGAACAAGTCAGTGAGGTAGTCACGCAAAATATTACCTGTCACAGAGATCGTATCTTTACCGCGGATGATGCGCTCTAATGTGAAGCGCATTGCACGAGTCTGAGACATGATCTGAATATCTACACCAGTTAAGTCATGGTCTTTCAAATAGGTTTGAACCTTCTTGATCAACTCAGCTTCATGCGGACGGTACTCATCCAACCAGAACACTGCCGGAGTGCCAGATAAACGCGCGCGGTTTACTGCCAACTTAACCCAGTCACGAATTGGCGCATCTTTAACTTGGCACATACGCCAGATATCACCTTCTTCGACATTCTGCTCAAGCAATACTGTGCCGTCATCCGCAACAATGCGGGCTACACCAGCTTCAGGGATCTCAAAAGTCTTGTCATGTGAGCCGTACTCTTCTGCCTGCTGAGCCATCAAGCCCACGTTTGGTACAGAACCCATTGTTTTTGGATCGAAGTTACCGTGAGTCTTACAGAAGTTAATCATCTCTTGGTAGATACGGGCAAAAGTACTTTCCGGAATAACTGCCTTGGTGTCATGCAGACGACCATCAGCACCCCACATCTTGCCGCCAACACGAATCATCGCTGGCATAGATGCATCCACAATCACATCGCTTGGTGAATGGAGGTTGGTAATACCTTTGGCAGAATCCACCATCGCCAATGCAGGACGGTGCTCATGGCAAGCGTGCAAATCTTGAATGATTTCTTCGCGTTTAGATTCTGGCAAAGTTTTGATCTTGTCATACAAACTGCTCATACCGTTGTTTGGATTAACACCCAACTCTTCAAACAGCTTGGCATGCTTTTCAAAAGCATCTTTGTAGAAAATCTTTACAGCGTGACCGAACACGATTGGGTGTGACACCTTCATCATGGTTGCCTTCACGTGCAAGGACAACATCATGCCAGTCTTGTAAGCATCTTCGATTTCTTTTTCGTAGAACTCGCAGAGCGCTTTTTTGCTCATATACATGCTGTCAATAATTTCACCAGCAAGCAAAGAGATCTTTGACTTAAGAACAATTGTCTTACCGCTCTTCGTTACCAAATCCATCTTCACATCGCATGCCTTAGTCATAGTCATTGACTTCTCACCTGCGTAGAAGTCGCCACCATGCATGTGGGATACGTGCGTACGGGAAGCTTGGCTCCACTCACCCATCGAGTGCGGGTTCTTGCGGGCATAGCGCTTAACAGCATTTGGTGCGCGGCGATCTGAGTTACCTTCGCGCAATACTGGGTTTACTGCACTACCCAAGCATTTGGAATAACGGGTGCGGATTGATTTTTCAGCATCGTCCTTAGGATCATCTGGGAAATCAGGAATCTTGTAACCCTTAGATTGCAATTCTTTAATGGCGGCGAGTAACTGTGGAACTGAAGCACTGATATTAGGCAGCTTAATAATGTTGGTATCAGGCAATAAAGTCATGCGGCCAAGTTCAGCCAAATTATCGGGAACCTTCTGCTCAGCAGTTAAGCAATCAGAGAACTCTGACAAGATACGTGCCGCAACAGAAATGTCGCTTTCTACAACCTGCACTCCAGCTGGCGCTGTAAAAGTACGAATGATTGGTAAAAATGCACAGGTCGCCAATAAGGGCGCTTCGTCTGTCAGCGTATAAATGATCTTTGATTTCTCTGAAGCCATTGATGTTTCCTCGATATGGATAAATATTAGGGCTCGGTCTTATACCGAACCACTCTCGCATTCTGCACGCAACACTTCAGGCGCTTTTGGCTGTCTTGGGTGTAATTTCACGCACTGGACCGAGACATCTATTTTAAATCATCGACCCCGGCAATTTAAGGGCTTTTAGGCACCAAATTGGCTGAAGTCGGTCAATTTAAGGGAATCCACCAAGCTAATCCCGAACCTACTTACATCGTAAACTGCGATACATGACTAACAAGCATCCCCTACTCAACAAAAACCTCGTACTGTTGATTCTCTGCCAGGGCTTGTTTTTAACCAATAATGTGACCTTTATCGCCATTAATGGCCTAGTTGGGCTTAGTCTGAGCCCGGTTGCCTGGATGGCTACCCTGCCGGTGATGGGCTACGTTGTAGGCGGCGCATTCTCCACCTCGATTGTGGCCAAAACCCAAAATTACTTTGGCCGGAAGATTTCCTTTCAGCTAGGCCTCCTGGTGGCCGTCTTTTCAGCGCTTCTGTGCGCCTATGCCGCCATTTCCAAGAACTTCTGGCTTCTAGTGCTAGGCACCTTTATTGCGGGCTATTACAGCGCCAACGGGCAACTCTATCGATTTGCAGCTGCTGAGCTAACCGTTGTTAGCCAGAGGGATAAGGCGGTCTCCTGGGTGCTTGCTGGAGGAATCCTTGGGGCTGTCATTGGACCTAACCTAGCATCCTGGACCAAAGACTTCTTTGACACTGCTTTTTTGGGGGCTTACCTCACCCTCTCAATAGCCGGTTTTATCGGCGTCATCGTGATGCAGTTCATCCACTTCCCAGAGGAGTTCAAAACCCAGCACTCACTTTCTGATGGCAGGGATCTGAAAACCATTCTTCGCCAACCCGTCTTTATGGTTGCTGTGATTGGCGCCTCCCTGGGATACGGCGTCATGAACCTCCTCATGGCGGCAACGCCACTGGCCATGCAGATTTGTGGGCTACCCTTTTCCGAGACAGCACTGGTATTGGAATGGCATGTGATTGGTATGTTCGCGCCTGGATTTTTTACTGGCTCACTCATTCAGCGCTTTGGCACGCTCAAGATCATGGGTGTTGGAGTGATCCTTAATCTCCTATGCATTGCAATCGCACTTTCCGGTACCGACTTACATCAATTCTTAATCGCACTATTTTTATTGGGTGTCGGTTGGAACTTTTTATTTACTGGCTCCACTTCATTGGCGATGACAGCTTACCGCCCAGAGGAACGTGATAAAGCTCAGGCAGCAATTAACTTCTTTGTATTTGGCACCATGGCCTTCACTTCATTTGGATCTGGTGCACTCATTACCTCGCAGGGCTGGAACATCCTGAACTTCGGATCACTACTACCCGTCGCTGTCACAGCGGGTGCCTTGATTTGGCTGAGCGCCAATCGCAAGAAGACTGGCGCAGCTTCTGCTACTTAGGAAGCTTTAGCTAAGGGTAAATTGAAGAGTAAGTTTTGCGGTTTGAGTTTGAGTTGCTTTTCATCATTCATGGCAATAGCCATATATACCGGCTTGCCAGCCTGAGACTGAGTAACAGCAGCCTCATCAATAAAGTCGAGACGGAATAAACAAATTACTTTCTCAAGCTCTTCAGAATCAACTGGCTCTTTGTTATAGAGCTTATTCAAGATATCGGTTGCAGCAGCATCTAGGCCAACATGCCAAGACCACTTAGGATCGGAAATTTTCTGCATTGGGGTGATGCGTACCTGTGCACCTAAAAAGTGTTGCACCCATTTCTCAAGGACACGGCAAAAATGGTTGATGGGTGGCTGACCAAAATTGAGCTGAACCGCAAAATCATGGTCTTCATTCTTCTCCCAATATAGATCTGCATTTTCTTCATGCAATACATCTAAATCGATTGAGCGCATGGACATCGACTTACTCTTCAGAAGATCCAGAATATTGCCAGTCTCACCAGCTTGTGCATTGCGAGTTACCACCTCATCATCTGCGCCCATCACAACACCGTCTTCTAGCACGGTGATCTTTTGAGTCCGGAAGAAAATCTCACCCATACGCGCATCTAAAGGATGGCAATCTTCACCCAAGATATGCCGAATAAATATTTGCGCCAGCTGAGAAATGAATAATGGCGGTACATCAACGCCGTCACCTCTAAACAAACTCATATAGAAGTTTTCTAAAGAGCTGGCTGCCAATAGCTTGGCTCGATACCTCAACCAAACTTGATAGTTCACCTGAATATCTGGATCTACCATTGCAGTAATTTCTTGATCAGAAATAGTTGCTCGGGGGTTCTCACTTAAACGCTGATGCAGGGCACGCTCTGCCTCGCAGGATTCAGGCACCAGGTTTAACTCTGGGCGCAATAAGTAGGTGCGCAGAAAATCATCGGTCACCTGCAGTTGATTATCCGAGCCGACCGCAAGGGTTTTGTATGCAGAATGGGGCCAAAAGTTTGTCATGTTAGTTTGCTCGAACAAAAAGATTACGCTCAGAATATACTAGCCCTTCAATTTCAGCCAAAGAGGAAGATAAACGTGAGCGAACTCCAAAAAATAGATACCGTTGTTGGTGATGGCAAAGAAGCGACTGCCGGCAATCATGTAGATGTGCATTACACCGGGTGGTTGTTTGATGACAAGGCACCAGATCACAAAGGTCAGAAGTTTGATAGCTCTCTGGACCGCGGCCAACTGTTTAGTTTCCCTTTGGGTGCTGGCCATGTAATCAAAGGCTGGGATCAAGGCGTACAAGGCATGAAGATCGGCGGCAAACGTACTCTCATCATTCCTTCTGAAATGGGCTATGGCGCACGCGGTGCTGGTGGCGTAATCCCCCCAAATGCAACCCTTGTATTTGACGTAGAGCTACACGGAGTAAATTAATTCCAAACTAGCATCTGCAAGTAATAAGGCCACTCGATGAGTGGCCTTATTTTTACCTGAGAAAAATTGCTGATCTTACGAACGCAAGTCTTTTCCATTCAAGGTTAATTTATTTTGCGTCGCTGGCTGACACAAACCGATCAAGCGATTTCTTTCAGCCATTACCTTATCGGTATAGCCACCATCGTTATCCGCATTTGCAGCACCAACATAGTATTTCAGGCCATTGCGCAATGAGCCGCTAGTAGCAATCAGATACTTCAAGATGTAAGCGCCTACCCGAATATTCACTTCAGGCTTCACAGCATCAGTAGCGCCACCGTATAAAGCATATTTATCTTTATGAATGGCGGTCATCACCTGCATCAAACCTTCGGCACCAGCCTGGCTTTTAGTCAGCGGATTAAAGTTTGACTCGACCGAAATTACAGCAAGCAACAAAACAGGATCAATGTTGACCTCTTTTGCAATCAACACTGTGTTGGAAACATACTCCTCAATCTTGGCGCGATCTAGCTTGTACTTCTTCTCAAAGAAGTCAGCAACAGCGCGTTGATTCTGAATCGATACCATCAACTTCGTATCGAGCGCCTGTGGATCGATTTTTGAAGCGGGGATGCGATCTGACAAATGAGAAATTGGCTTTACCTGGGCATGAGCCACTGAAGGCATCAAGAGAGCGACTGTTTGCTGCTTAGCGCTCATAAGGCCGCTACTAGGAGTAACCGAAGCCTTTCCGTAGATCACATTGGCAATTTCTTTATCTGCAATGGCCTTTGGCGTCTCTTCTTGATACTGATCGAGCATTCCAAAACCGTTTTGCCACACCATATGGCGCGCTTCATCGGGAACCAGGATACGAGCCAAATCAAAAGCGCCTGCTTGAGTTCCATTGCCGGAGAGCCAGAGTCCCACGATCATGAAAACAGTCACGATCAACAAACCATTCATCACCCGATACACAGGGGATAGTGCGTGAGCCAACAACTCTTTAGCGTTAACCGTTGCTGGTTGCGCTAGTTGCAAGTCACTCGAATTGGTAGAAAAACATTTAATCATTCATGGTCTTGCAGCACACCGAAAATCAAACTGCTGATTTATGTTGCGATGCAATAAGTAAAAAACATGAGCCATCCTAAGAAGGTTCTTATATCAAGTCAAGAATAAAGGGCTCCATTTCCATAACTTTTAGGTCTCGAAATAAGGATGATCCCTAGCGAAGCCCCTGATTTTTATATTTAATCCTTTAATTTCAATGACTTAAACAAGTTAGTAAGGACTTATTTCATATAATAAAAAAGTACTCAAAATCCAACTTTTTTACTATTTTTCAACTTCAAAAGCACTGCCTGACCCATACATCTAGTATTCCCGAGGGCTGGATTTTCTACCGGTAGTGTTCTGATGCTCCTCGCTACCTGTTGAGACTCTTGTAATCTTTACGCCTTACATAGATATAAAGTAGCAGCGCAAAATGCTTCTCAAGCCCTACAAACACTAGCTCTAGAGCTAACTTAAATACCCAATAGACAAAAAACTTTTACTTGTTCATAGCACCACTCATTACACTGACATGCAATGAAATTCCTGGTCAAACCACTCTTAATTTGCCTGCTTTGGCTACCGCTCAGTGCGTTCGCCCTCTTCGATCAATGTAAGGATCTGTTCCCAGCCCAGCAAATACCGACAACGGCTCAGATGGGGCGAGACCTTTGCTATGACGATTTTGCGATCTACTACTCGCCTTCAGATAAAAAGCCCATCTACACCGTTGAGAAACTCAATGGTGGGCAGCTCCAAGCGCCTCACCCACGCCGCACCAATCAGTTTTATGAAGAGGCCAGACTCCCTTTCCATGAACGCGCCCTACTGGCAGACTATCGCGGCAGTGGGTATGACCGTGGCCACAACGTGCCAGCCGGGGACATGACAAGTGAAAAGGGGATGGCGCAGTCATTCTCCTTAGCAAATATGATGCCGCAAGCGAGGCAAAACAATCAGGGCATCTGGGCAAAACGGGTTGAAGAACCTACGAGGATGTATATCAAACGTGCGCAAGGCGATGTGTACGTCTTCACAGGATCAGTTGGCAATGCGGGCAGCATTGGTAAAAGTAAGGTCACTATTCCCAGCCATATATATAAGCTGGTCTACGACCCCAACAAAAAATTGGCTTGGGCTTATTGGGTTGAGAATGCTGACGATGCGCAAATGAGTGCGCCAATCCCCTATGCCGATCTGATTCAGAAAACCGGCATCGACTTTCACTTGCCGGTAGAGAGCGCCGAAAGTAAGTCGATCAAATCGGCCACGAAGAGCGCATCAGCACCTAAGCAAGTAGTGGGCGGCTGGTATCCGGTCTTTTTTGACCAATACTCACCTGAGAAGGTGGCGGCAATTATCTCCAATATCAAATCTGGAAGGATTGCCAGCATAGAGCTTCAATATGACCGCAACCTTAAGTTAGCTCAAAACCTAGCGCAAGAGATTGAAGCTGAGAGCTCAATCGTGGTCACACTCTCACAAAGCAGTCCGCCGGACTCACCTAGTGTGACTTATGAACGCAATCGCGTCATCGCGATAGTGCGCACCAAATAAATTGTTACTCCCGAGTACGGGGAGCAATTCCATGGGCCCGCTGAATAGGCGCCAATAAACCTCGTAATCCATTGTGATCCAGGGTGTGCATTAGCTCCAGAAGCTGCCCAAGCTCGCCCTTGGGAAAGCCTTCACGAGCGAACCAGGCCAAGTAATTACCAGGCAAGTCCGCAAGCGCACGACCAGCATGCTTGCCATAAGGCATCTTCATTGTGACCAGCTTCACAAGGGCTTCTGAATCCATAGTCTTCGATCTTACAAGCTTGACAACCACCCTAGGTAAATCGCAACACCAGGGCATATAGGGTCTTTTTTCTCAATTGAGAATTATTCTCATTTGCTGTATATTGCGAATGATTCTCAATTACTTTTACTAACCAGACTACCTCACCATGAAAATGACTATCAAAAGACTTGTTGCCTTTAGCATCCTATTAGCCACCGCCTTGCATTTCTCATTCGCCAATGCGGGTGAAGGTGCGTTTGGATGGATTTACACCCTAGATCTACAGCCAAAAGGAAAGCTTGAGTTTGAGCAGCGCTTACAACTCAATAAACAGCAAGCAGCCGGCTCTTATAACGCTTGGTTTTCTAGATCGGAATTGGAATATGGCGTCACGAATGACTTTCAGATTGCGGGCTACCTAAATGCCTACTACGTCAATGCAAATCAAAATTACACCAATCCAGAAGCTTGTGGCGATAGCGCTTCGTGCACTGGCGGACAACCTGTTCCAGAGTCACATAACCCAGCCTCACCCTACAGAAAAGGCGGCATTGAGGGTGGTTCACTAGAGGCCATTTATCGCATTACAAATCCAGTCACCTCTCCGGTCGGAGTTGGTCTGTATTTAGAGCCAACTATTGGTAAGAACAAGAATGAGATTGAAGCGCGTTTATTACTGCAGTCCAACTTTATTGACGATAAATTAGTTCTAGCGGGCAACGTTGTTGTTGCCAATGAGCAATTGAAGTTTGTTGGCAATGGCAATGTTCCTGAATCGATGCTGGATTTCCTGGTGGGCGCAAGCTATCGATTTGCACCCAAGTGGTCTGGTGGCGTTGAGGCACGTTTTCATAATGACTACTCTAGCTATAACTTACAAAACCAAGTACAAAGAGCCACTTTTGTGGGTCCCAACTTACATTACGCAGAAAAAGACTGGTGGGTTACTGGTGCTTGGCGCTATCAACTCAAAGGCAATACCTGCATGGGTGACGGAACCGCAGAATGCTCCAATGCTCGCGTTTGGGATAGTCACTCAGTTAATGAATTTATCGTCAAATTCGGCTTCCCACTGAACTAAACAAGATCTCTCATATTTTTAATTTAAAGGTAATTATGGAAAAGCAAAATTTATTAATAGCCGCGCTAATACATTTGATTAAGTTTCAATCTACTCATTGCGCGACTGCGAGAGAGCGGGCATTGATGATGTTTGAGGCCTTAGCTCAGACAAGTGAAAGCACTGAAGATCTTGATGAGCTTTGCTTTCAAGCCAATGAATTGCTAGCAAATTAATTTATATCCCTCTCAATCAAAAGAATTTAGACCATGAACTGGAAACTTAACCCCCTATTAATAGCTGGTCTTGCTGCAACAACAGCACCGATCGTAGCGCACGCAAAGATTTACACATCCGTGGAGCAAGCACAAAAGATACTCATACCCAATAAACCGCTTGTCAAAAATCCCATCATCATTACAGATGAACTACAAGACAAAATGCGCTCAGCATCGAGTGTCCGGCAAGCTTTTCAAGGGGATCGCATTTGGAGGGCAACTGACGGAAGTTGGTTCATCGTAGATGAGGTAGTCGGTAAACATGAAATGATTACTTATGCCGTTGCACTAAGCCCATCAGGTGCAGTCACCGGTATTGAAATCCTAGACTATGTTGAATCCTATGGCTACGAAGTGGCTGAAGCCCAGTGGCGCAATCAGTTTATTGGCAAAACTGCGTCAGACCCCATTAAGCTTAATCAAGATATTCAAAATATTGGTGGCGCCACCCTATCCTGCAAACATCTCACCGATGGCGTCAAACGTGTTGCAGTGCTTTATGAGATTGCTCTCAAAAACCAATCCCAAGCAGCCAAAGCAAAATGATTCGCTGCAAACCACTCTTGGGTACCTTTGTTGAAATTTCAACTGAAGATGAAGGGCACTTTCTCCGTGCAGTAGAGCTGGCATTCGTAGCCATTGGAAAGGTTCAATCTTTGATGGGATTTCATGATCCGGAGAGTGAGCTTTCTCAAATTAATGCTAGATCCCATTTAGAGCCAATTCGCATTCACTCATGGACAGCTAAGGTGCTGGCAATTGCCAAAGAGATTCATATTGAGTCTCAAGGAATATTTAATTGCGGGATTGGTCACCGGCTAGTAGAAGCAGGTCTACTACCAAGGCATACCAGCTTGAATGATCACTCATTCGGAGGAATTGAAGATATCCGATTTATTGAGCCAAACCTAGTTCAATCTAAGCTGCCACTCTGCATTGATCTTGGTGGTATTGCCAAAGGCTATGCTGTAGACAAAGCCGTTGAGGCCCTACAGGCTGCCGGCGTTCCGTTTGGTTCGGTCAATGCTGGAGGTGATATGAGAGTCTTTGGTGATGAAGCACAAGACATTCAAGTTCGAAATCCGAGTAAGCCTCTAGAGTTAATTCAGATTGGTAGCATGAAGGCAGGTGCTATTGCGACTAGTAGCCTCTACTTCGCAAAACGCGATGCCGATACCAAAAGTTATATCGTCAATCCCCTCAATCAAGAGCATATTGAGTTTTCAGAGTCTTACTCAGTTATCGCCAATGAATGCGTCTATGCCGATGCCTTAACAAAGGTAGTCAGCATTTCTGGCGATACCCAACATCCTTGCTTGAGCCATTTCTCTGCCCAAGCCATCAAAATTCCTCACGCTATTACCTTATGAACAATACTATTCGCCTTGGCAAGATGCCAACATGGCAAAGATATTTCGTCCTCATTGGCATGTTGAGCTGCTCTCTTACCGGCACAGCCTATTTGTTTGGGCATGAATTTCACATTCAAGGTGCTGCATTGGGCGCTCACTCTATATTGATGTGGCATGGCATTGCCGCAATGATTGCTACGATGGCTTTGGGCTCAGTCTTACCCTTTCACCTGAAGGCGGGCCTAAAGTCTAAGAGGAAGTTTTGGAGTGGTTTAAGCCAATTGGCTTTTTTGGCTACTTTATTGATATCAGGCGCCCTGTTGTACTACGGCCCTGAAGAAATTCGAGATAGCGTCATCACAACCCACTGGATGATTGGTCTCGCCTTCTTTACCATCTTTTTGTTGCACGGCGTTTATGCAAAAAAAGTGGTCTCCCCAAAATGAAATAAGGCGCATTGAGTTTTATTTCTCAATACGCCTTAATCAAACTTAAGAGGGCTTACTTACAGCAAGAATCTTTACCGCATGAAGTTCCGCAAGAATTCATTCCCAACAATGGGTAAGCTGGGCAGAAACGGAAAATGCCAGTAGCCAAAGGAATCACTCCAAGCCAGCCCCACCAGCCAACGATGCCATTAGCTGCAAGTGCTACCAGCACAATGCCTACCGAGATTCTTAAAATACGATCGATACCACCGACGTTACATTTCATATTGAACTCCCTTTAAATGCGATTAAATAATTCTTTAAATTACTTTTTACAGTAATGCTTGTATAACAAACTCATGACTGCTACAGCGACCTGACTTGATAGCGAGTAGTAAATTTGTTTACCCTCTCTACGTGTTTTAACCAGCTTTTCTTTACGTAATACGGTGAGCTGCTGTGAGAGTGTTGGTTGATGCAAATCTAGTGCCGCCTCTAACTCACCAACGCATTTTTCTGCTTGACCGATTTCACATAGGAGCATCATTCGGTCACGATTGGATAGGACCTTCATGAGTTTGCAAGCATCATCTGCCGATGACTGCATCTTCTTTAGTTCGGATTTAGTAATCACTGGATTCATTTTAAGAAGCAGACTTATAGTGCATTCAAGGGAATCTTCAGATAAGAAACCCCATTGCTTTCTGGGGGCGGGAGGACTCCAGCTCGAATATTAATTTGAATAGCGGGCAGTATTAATGTTGGCATTTCTAAGGTAGCGTCACGCTTAGAACGCATCTGTACGAACTCTGCCTCGCTAATGCCATCGTGCATATGAATATTGGATTTTTTTTGCTCAGAGACAGTTGTTTCAAAGTTTACGGGGCGACCATTCGGCGGGTAGTCGTGGCACATAAATAATCTAGTTTCAGACGGAAAGCTCAGAATTTTTTTCATTGACTGATAGAGGGTATGGGCATCGCCACCCGGAAAATCACATCTTGCGGTCCCGACATCCGGCATAAACATCGTATCGCCAACAAAAATTGCATCACCGATTTGATACGCCATACAGGCCGGAGTATGCCCAGGAACAAATAGCGACTTAAAGCTTAACCCACCCACTTGAATTTCCTCACCATCCCTTAGTAAGTGATCAAACTGTGATCCATCAGTTGGGAAAGCGCATTCCAAATGAAAAACTTTTTTAAATACATCCTGTACATTCGAAATATGATCCCCAATCGCAATTTTTCCACCAAGCTGCGACTTTAGATAGGGTGCAGCTGAGACATGATCTGCATGTGCATGAGTCTCTAAAAGCCACTCTACATTTAAGTTGTGCTCCTTAACAAAGGCGATGACCTCATCCGCCGACTTGGTCTTGGTTCGACCCGACTTGTGATCGTAATTGAGTACTGAATCGATAATTAAGCATGGGGATCCAGGCTTTTCATAAACTACATAGGTCACAGTCCAGGTTTCTGGGTCAAAAAACCCCTTAACAGTCGGTTTCATCAAAATTTTCCAATCACGGTAAATGAACTTGTCTTCACACATTATATAAAAATATAAAGTAATAAGAAACCCTGATATGAAATAATGCTTTTATCGTTTATTTTTACTCCTGAACCGATTACTAGACCCCTGGAGAAAACATGCCTACAGCGCAAACCATTGACCAATTTGACGTCCTGATTGCTGGAGGTGGTGCGGCTGGTATTGGCCTTGCGGCAAGCCTTAAAGTACGTGAGCCATCACTCAAGATTGCCATCATAGAACCTTCAGAAGTCCATTATTACCAGCCATCCTGGACTCTCGTGGGTGGAGGCGCTTTTAATGTGAAGGATAGTCGTCGTCAGACCGAAAGCCTAATTCCCAAAGGCATACATTGGATTAAAGATAAAATCACCGGCTTTAACCCAGATGCAAATGAAGTACTTATTGAGCATGGCAGCCCCATTAAATACAAACAACTGGCAATCGCAACTGGACTGAAATCTAACTGGGGGGCCATTCCAGGCTTAGTGGAAACGCTGGGCAAAAATGGAGTGACCTCTAATTACAGCTTTGAATTTTCCCCATACACCTGGGAGCTCGTAAAAAACCTCAAATCTGGCAAAGCTATCTTTACTCAGCCACCAATGCCAATTAAGTGCCCTGGAGCACCTCAAAAAGCCATGTACTTGTCGTGCTATGAATGGCAAAAACAAGGCAATCTAGGAAAAATTGAGGTGGAGCTCAACAATGCTGGAGCAGCACTATTTGGAGTTGCTGATTTTGTGCCTCCACTAATGGAATACGTTAAAAAATATAAGGCCAAACTCAATTTCAATACGAATCTAGTTTCTGTTAATGGCGCAGCTAAGAAGGCTATATTTGCAGTAAAAGATGCCGATGGCAATGTCAGTCACGTTGAAAAATCATTTGATATGCTTCATGTAGTGCCCCCACAGGGGCCTCAAGATTGCCTCAAAGCAAGCCCAGTTGCTAATGCAGAAGGTTTTGTAGATGTTGATCAATTCACTTTGCAACATACTCGCTATCCAAATATCTTTGGCCTAGGTGATTGCTGCTCATCACCCAACTCAAAGACAGCTGCTGCAGCAAGAAAGCAAATTGTTGTTGTTGCTGAAAATCTACTAGCCGCAAAAAATAATCTACCATTGCCAACGAAATATGACGGATATGGATCCTGCCCATTGACAGTTGAGCGCGGCAAAATTGTTTTGGCGGAATTTGGTTTTGGGGGCAAGTTATTACCTACGTTCCCGTGGCTCATTAATCCCTTAAAGGCAACTAAATTAGCCTGGATACTCAAGAAGGATGTTCTGCCATGGCTCTACTGGAATGCCATGCTCAAGGGAAGAGAATGGCTTGCTCGCCCCTTTGAAAATTAATAAATGATCCTAAGCCCAGAATATATCCCCCACCTTACCGTTGCCATCGGCATTTTGGTAGGGGTGTTGATGGGCCTCACAGGAGCAGGTGGAGGCATACTTTCCGTGCCGCTACTGGTTTTTTTGCTGCACCTCCCCATCTCCGAAGCAGGCCCGATTGCATTAACAGCCATTACCTTATCCGCAAGTGTTGGTGCAATCATTGGCCTAAATACCAAGGTACTCCGTTATAAGGCTGCAATCTTTATGGCGGCGTTTGGGCTCACTCTATCTCCGCTTGGGCTCTGGCTTGCGCAAAGAATACCCAACGCACCGTTATTGATCGCCTTTAGCGCAATCTTGATGTATGTATCGATCAGAATGTTGTTTCAGGTAGCTAGAACAATCTCAGGAAAAGTCGTTAAGACTGTCAAGCCACCACCTTGCCAACTTAATTTATCTATCGGAAAACTCATTTGGACAGTGCCGTGCGCTAGGGCACTGATGTTTGCTGGTGCGCTTGCTGGATTCCTATCGGGATTACTGGGGGTTGGCGGGGGATTCATTCTGGTGCCCGCCCTCAATAAGTTCACCGACCTCCCAATTAAATCTATCGTGGCTACCTCACTAGGAGTATTGGCTATTGTTTCTGCTGGAGGTGCATTTATTTCTTTGGCATCGGGCACATTAAACACAAGCATTGCCATTCCCTTTTCTATTGGCTCTCTCATAGGGCTATTAATAGGAAAAGTTCTGGAGAGAAAAATTAGTGGTCCAAGAGTACAGCAGATATTTGCAATATTTACCCTCCTTATTGCTATTAGCCTTTTTATAAAGGCTGTCAATCAGATATAAAACAATCATGAAGCCAGCTTCAACGCCCTACAATTAATGATAAGACCGCTTTCATCACTCGCTCTCATTTTGGGTATGAGCATATTGGGAGTTTTATTGATGTCCACCATAAAACTAAGTTCCTTGTTAAATAGCTCTGTGAGCGTCATTTCTGGGACGGTCAGCAATCTCAATAGCGAGCTCCTGGAATATGTAAATGCTGAAAAGCCAACTCATGATCATTCTTCGGTGTATTACCAGCGCTTCTTTGTATCCAAATTCAATTTAGGCAATCAGGCTATCGAAGCCAAATTCTCAACACCTATGGTGGTGAGTGATGGCGATACAGTGACAGTATCCGGCTATCAAAAAGGCAATGGCTTTCAGGTGCTCGCTTATATCAATAAGACCCAGCAGGTAAGCAAGCATGAGAATTGGATTGTCTTATGCTTGGGTGCCTTGTTCTTCCTAGCCGTTGCTTTAGGGCTTCTCAATTCAGAACTAGTCGCAGAAGGTGCATTAGTGCCCAAGTTATTTCTAATGGGCTTTGTAGGTGTCGCTATGTATATGGGCTATAGTGCTCTGCTAATACGAGAAGCAATCTCACTGCTTCAAAAACTAGCTAATTGAACTACTTCGTTACAACTCAATAGAAAAAGCCCTCTTTCGAGGGCTTTTTAACAATCAGGACATCGCTAAATCTTAGTGACCGCCAGCACCACCCAAGTAAGCCGCTTTCACAGCTGGATCATGCATCAACTTGTCGGCTGGACCATGAGTAGCAATCTTGCCATTCTCGAGTACATAACCATAATCAGCAACGTTAAGAGCTGCAGCAGCAAACTGCTCAACCAATAACATCGTCACGCCTTGAGATTTGAGGTTGGAAATAATCTTAAATACTTCCTCAACCAAAATTGGCGCAAGCCCCATTGATGGCTCATCCAAGAGAATGATCTCTGGGTTGAGCATCACAGCACGGGCCATCGCTAACATCTGTTGCTCACCGCCTGACAATGTTCCAGCCAATTGGTTGCGACGCTCTTTTAAGCGCGGGAACATTTCTAGAGCGCGCTCTAGATCGTTCTTAATATCCCCTTTTGGACGGCTACCCGTAAAGCGTGGGAACGCACCTAACAAGAGGTTGTCATTGACTGACATAGTCGTAAAGACACGACGACCTTCTGGGCTATGAGCCAAGCCTAAGCGAGCGATTTTATGAGAGTCGTAACCGTCAATTTTTTCGCCGCCCAAGGTCACTTCACCAGCTGTTGGCTTAATCATGCCAGTAATAGCACGCATGGTCGTTGTTTTACCGGCGCCGTTTGACCCGATCAAAGTAATGACTTGTCCTTTAGGAACATCAATATTGATGCCGTGCAGAACTTTTACTTTGCCGTAGCCTGCTTCAAGATTCTTAATAGATAACATGGTATTTACCGATTCAATATGGTTCTAGTGATTAAGTGCCCAAGTAGGCATGAATCACCTTCTCGTCTGCCTGAACTTCAGCTGGTTTACCTTCTGCAATCTTCTGACCGAAGTCCAATACAGAAACGGTATCGCATACTGACATGACTACATCCATGTGATGCTCGATCAGGATGAAGGTAATGCCGCTATCACGGATCTTACGAATAATGCGCAAGAGTTCTTTAATATCGGGTGCTGTCAAACCAGCAGCAGGCTCATCCAACAAGAGCAGCTCTGGATCTAAAGCCAATGCACGAGCAATTTCTAATAAGCGTTGCTTACCGTATGGCAAGTTACGCGCCTCTTCATTGGCCAAGTCATCCAAGCCCACGAATTTCAGGAGCGCCATTGCACGAGCATGCGCCTCAGCTTCTTCTCTCTTGTAACGTGGGAGGTGCAATGCAATCTCCACCATATTGGACTTAAAGGTGTGATGCAAGCCAACCAAAATATTTTGGATGGCGGTCATTTCACCAAAGAGTTGCACGTTTTGGAAAGTACGAGCAATACCAGAAAGAGCAATGTCTGAAGAAGTTCGACCAACCACGCTTTGACCGGCGTAAAGCACGTTACCAGCAGTAGGTATATAGATACCAGTCAACACGTTCATCATCGTGCTCTTACCAGAGCCATTAGGCCCGATCAAACCATGAATCGTGCCACGCTTAATGCTTAAGCTCACATTATTTAAGGCCTTCAAGCCACCAAACTGCATCAAGACGGAGTCGACCTTGAGGAGCTCAGCACCAGTATTTTGATTATCTACGGTACTAATAAAGCTAATGGAGTCATCCACTGCTTCAGCCTGATCACCGCGAGTGGTTTTAGTCTTACCAACAATAGATTGGTAGAAGCTCTTTGCAAAACCAACGATACCGTTTTGCAGGTAGTACACCACCAACAAAATCATGAAACCAAAGATGCTCAAGCGCCAGTCAGCGATATTGTCCAACCAGAATGAGAATGCCGCTAGACCGATCACACCAGCTAAAGGCACTGCTACACGCCTTGGGGTAGTCGCCTTCTTAGACAATGCCATTGCAGCGCCAACCGCCACTACGATAGCAATCACCGAGGCCACGATGCGGAACAAATTAATGTCATCAAGGAGTTTTGGTAGCAGCACAATAATGGCAGCACCAATCACTGCACCAAGGCGAGACTTACGTCCACCCATAATGATGCCGAGCAAGAAAAGGACCGCTAATTCATTGTTGTAGGTGTTTGGAGAGATGTATTGCTCAGAGTACGCATATAAGCAGCCAGCCAAACCAGCAAAGCCGGCACTGATGACGAATGCGATCACTTTGAAACGGTATACAGAAACTCCCATACAGTCGCAAGCGATTGGGGAATCACGCAAAGCTTCAAAAGCGCGTCCCATTTGTGACTTAACGAATCGGTCCACCACGATTAAGGCAATGATCAAAACAGCAGAAACCAACCAAAAGTATTCTGCCTTTGTCATCGGCACGCCCATCAACTCCGGCTTAGGCAACTTGATGCCCAAAGGACCCTCGGTCAACCAAGTCATCTCATTAATCAAGATCTGTGCAATGGTTCCAAATGCCAAAGTTACCATTGCTAAATATGGCCCAATAACCTTGAGTGCTGGTAGCGCCAAGATACCGCCAAAGAATGCTGTCACAACAACAGAGGCTGGAATGGTTACCCAGATTGGCAAGCCAAAGTGGAAAAACAGGACGCCAGCGGTATAAGAGCCAATTCCAAAGAGAGCTGCATGCCCCAAGGAAACCTGACCAACATAACCAACCACGATATCTAAACCAAACAGCAAGATGGTGTAAATCAGAATCGTTTCGGCTAGGTGAATGTAATACGGATTGTGAACGAATAAGGGTAGGCAAAATAAACCTACGATCGCAATTAATAGAGGTAATAGAGACTTCAATTTCATCATTAAACTTTCTTAATTGCAGATTTACCAAAGAGACCAGATGGTTTGTATGCAAGCACTAGCAAGAGCAAGATCAAACCTGGTACATCTTTATAGCCAGTAGAAATATAAAAGCCGGTAGCGGTTTCAACAATTCCCAAAATCAAGCCGCCGACGATGATGCCCATACCGCTTGAGAGGCCACCGATAATTGCAACCGCGAATGCCTTTAAACCCAATGCGCCGCCCATGGTAGCGCCTGTTAATGTCAGCGGTGCAATCAACACACCAGCAAATGCAGCAGTCAATGAAGACAATGCGTATGAGAAAGTGATCACCATGCTCGTATTGATGCCCATCAAGCCGGCTGCATCGCGATCGTTTGCTGTAGCCACTACAGCCTTGCCGTAAATGGTTTTACGGTTAAAGAACTCAACCAACAACATCATCACCAAAGCACCTACTACGACCAAGATTTCCATTGGCAGAATATTTGCGCCCAAGAAACTCATTGGCTCCATTGGCAAAGGTGATGGAAATGGCAACGCATCACGGCCCCAGATATTTTCTGCGACGTTCTTGAAAATAATACCGAGGGCAATGGTGGACATAATCCAACCAAACTCAGATTTAATTTTGATTGCGGGGCGAACACCAATCATCTCAACAAAGCCACCTTGCAGCATGCCGAACAAGCAAACCACTGGAATCATTAACCAGTAGTTCATGCCAAAAGTATCCACGCAAGTTAAGCCAACTAGGGCACCAAGCATCAAGGCCTCACCTTGACCGAAGTTCAAGGTTCCTGAAGTGGCAAAAGTGAGTTGGAAGCCGAAAGCGATGACCGCATAGATCATGCCTACCGCTATACCGCTCGAGAGGATTTGTGCAAACATTTCCATTGTGTAGACCCAAAAAATCTAAAAAAACTGTTTTTAATAACGAATTTGTCATTGTAAGCAAAACGCCGCTTTACAGGCGGCGTTTTGCTGGTTTACAAGCTTAATGCTGCAGTGCAGAATAAAAACTTCATTCCAACTGCAAAGTTAGCAAAGAAATTACTTCTTCTTGGCGCCCTTAGTAGCATCTTCTGCATTCAAAAATTCAACGCGGCCATTTTCAACAACGCCCATCACTACGTCATTCGCAGTAATAGCCTCGTGGTCAGTCTTGCTAAATGGCTTGTTGTAAGTCATTACAACACCATCAACTGGCGCATTTAAGCTTTCCAAAGCACCCAGAATCTTTGGTCCATCTGTGTTGCCGGCTTGCTTAATAGCAGCAGCTAACAAGTAAACAGAATCGTATCCTTGAGCAGCAGAAACTGGGGAAGCAATCACGCCATTCTTAGGCTTGAAGTCCTTGAGGTAAGCATCAACGAATGCCTTACGCTTTGGAGTAGTTGCAGGCTGCTGAATGAAAGTCTCTGGCATTGTTGCGCCATTACCGTTCTTACCAGCTGTATCAATAAAGCTAGCCATAGACAATGTCCAGCTACCAATCATTGGTTTTTTCCAACCCAATTTAC
>CANGNV010000002.1 GCA_947455485.1 Burkholderiaceae bacterium
ATTGCGCCGTTTCAAGCGCACCATTGAAAAGAATGGCCTTTTGACAGACTTGCGTGCCCGCGAGTTCTACGAGAAGCCAACGGCTGAACGTAAGCGCAAGAAGGCCGCTGCTGCCAAACGCCATTACAAGCGTATCCGCAGCCAGATGTTGCCTAAAAAGCTTTACTAATCGAATTTAAAAGCTCTCCTCACCGAGAGGCTTTGAAACCCGCTGACGGTGAAACGCAGCGGGTTTTTGCTTTTGAATCGCCAGCAATTTATTAGATACTGAATACCGGGAAAAATGCTATGAGTCTCAAAGATCAAATCACCGAAGATATGAAAAACGCAATGCGTGCAAAAGAAGTAGCGCGCCTTGGGACTATTCGTCTTTTATTGGCGGCCATCAAACAGCGTGAAGTGGATGATCGCATTGTGATGGATGATGCGAGCGTGATTGCTACTGTTGAAAAGATGATTAAGCAACGCAAAGACTCTATCTCCCAATTTGAAAAAGCCAATCGTGATGATTTAGTTGCGATTGAAGCTGCTGAGATGGTCATTCTGCAGGATTACTTACCTGCACAGTTATCTGATGCTGAGGTGGAAGCGGCCGTGGCTGCAGCAGTTGCATCTACTGGTGCGGCTGGCCCACAAGATATGGGTAAAGTGATTGGTGTTCTTAAAGGTCAGTTGGCTGGTAAAGCTGATATGGGCAAAGTTTCTGGTTTGGTAAAAGCTGCACTTGCTAAGTAAGTTGAAATCAAGCTAAAAAATTAGCCTCACCCACTACTGATGGCTCTCATACCCCAAACCTTCATTGCCGATTTACTAAATCGGGTTGACATCGTGGATGTGGTTGGGCAGCACGTGAAGTTAAAAAAAGCTGGCGCGAACTATCAAGGTTTATGCCCCTTTCATTCTGAGAAGTCTCCTTCATTTTCTGTATCACCTACTAAGCAGTTCTATCACTGCTTTGGTTGTGGAGCTCATGGCTCTGCGATTAGTTTTCTCATGGAGTACTCTGGTCTTGGTTATGTCGATGCCATTGAAGACTTAGCGCGTTCTGCAGGATTGGATGTGCCGCGTGAAGAGCGCACTGCGAATGACGTTGCTCGCCAACAGCAAACCATGGCTTTAAGTGAGGTCATGAGTGCAGCGGCAGATTGGTATCGCCAACAACTCAAAGTAGCGCCTCGCGCAGTCGAATACCTCAAGGGGCGCGGCCTTACTGGTGAGATCGCTAAGCGCTATGCCTTAGGTTATGCGCCCGATGGCTGGCAAGGGCTTGAAGCAGTATTTGGCACTTATGCCAATGATGAAGTGGCGAAGACTTTGCTTGAAGGTGGCTTACTCATTCAGAGTGAGCAAGGCGATAACAATCAAACAGCGCGTCGCTATGATCGCTTTCGTGATCGCATCATGTTTCCGATTCGTAATCCTAAAGGTCAGACGATTGGCTTTGGTGGACGCATCTTGGATCAAGGTGAGCCTAAGTATTTAAATTCTCCAGAGACACCACTTTTTTCTAAAGGCAATACGCTCTACGGATTGTTTGAAGCAAGACAAGCAATTCGTTCACAAGAATATGTTCTCGTATGTGAGGGCTATATGGACGTCGTGGCACTTGCGCAATTGGGTTTCCCTAACGCAGTAGCCACATTGGGTACGGCCTGTACCGCGAATCACGTACGTATGTTGTTGCGTCAAACCGATCGCATCGTATTTTCATTTGATGGTGACTCTGCTGGTCAGCGCGCCGCTCAGCGCGCCTTGGAAGCATGTCTGCCATTAATGTCTGATGACAAAGAGATTCGTTTCTTGTTCTTGCCAACAGAGCATGACCCAGATAGTTATGTTCGAGCCTATGGCGCACCTGCCTTTGAAAAAGTCATCAAAGAAGCCATGTCGATCTCGAGCTTCTTCTTCAAGATTGCTAGCCAAGATCACGAGCTCACAACACCTGAGGGTAGAGCGCAAACACATCACGCAGCAAAACCTTTGTTGCTATCAATGCCGCCAATCGCATTGCGTACACAAATCTTGCGTGAGTTAGCTATTCGAACCAATTCAACGCCTGCAGAGTTGGAGTCTTTCTGTGGGTTGACGGTAGCGCCTGCACCTGTGCAGCAGGGTTCTTATGCAACAACGAATCAGCGCGCACCCAACTTCGTTCAAGCCAATAGTGGCAATAGGACACAAGGTGCACCTTGGCAAGCATCTAAAGGCTCGGCTAAAAGAGCGCCCATCCAAAATATTCCACCACCTCAAGCCCCTACAGATTTAGCGGAACAGATGTTGCGTGTCTTGATTCAGTTTCCACACCTAGGAAAAGCTTTGGATGCCAATAAGAGGGCGCTTGCTTTGCAGGCTTCTGAATTGCGTTCAGAAAAAGCCTTAGAGCTTATGAAGGATTTGTTAGCTCAATGTGATCAGGTTGAATTGATTCCTGGTGAGAATGGCAAGCCACCATCAGTAGGTGCTGGCGCATTTGCACTATTCCAGGATCAGTTATCCCGCAGTGAGCTTGCCCCACTCTATGAAGTGTTGAGAAAACGGGTGATGGGTTCTGATTTGGATCTTGATGGCGCAGTTGCGGATCTTGAGGGGGCATTCAAAAAGCTGGAACTTACCCATCTCAAGATGGAAATGACGGAAATCGCCCAAAAGATCGCTGGAAGCACTGCAACGGAGCAAGATCGGGCTCGATATCGCGAGCTGGGCGAAAGATTGAAATTCTCCTAAGAATTTTCTGATTTAACCCTAGAAATACCCGAAATTTACCTCATATTTTCAGCATGGAAGGGGGTAAAAAAGTCGCAATCGACTATAATCCTCTATTCCCAGAAAAAAACCGATTTAATTCAGCCACTTGCGCTTTATTTTGAAGAAATTTGGGGCAAGTGGATAAAGTGGCTGCGCCTAAGCAGTCGAGAACAATCATCAGTAACGTGAGTAAGTGCTAATAAATGCCAAATATTAAGAAAAAACCAGCAGCTAAACCAGCCAAGCCAGCAGCGAAAGCTAAAGCACCCGCAAAGCCAGTGGCAAAAGCGAAGGCGCCTGCTAAACCAGTTGCCAAGGCAAAAGCCCCGGCTAAGCCAGTAAAGGCATCAGCTAAACCAGCACCGAAAGCAAAGGCCCCAACAAAACCTGCAGCAAAAGCTAAGGCGCCAGCCAAGCCAGTAGCGAAGACTCCTACAAAAGCTCCAGCTAAGCCAGTAGCAAAAACAAAGGTAGCAAGCAAGCCGGCAGCCAAAGCCCCAGCCAAACCAGCGAAGGCTCCAGTAAAGGCAGCAGCTAAACCAACCAAGGCACCAGCAAAACCGGTAGCAAAGGCTCCAGCTAAAACAGTAAAAGCTCCTGCAAAGGCGCCGGCTAAAGTCGAAAAGATTGAGGCTGTTAAAAAAGGGAAAGTGGTTGCTCCTAAAGTTGAGGTAGTGAAGGAAGCTAAGCCAGCAAAAGAAGCTAAAGAGACCAAAGGTAAAAAGGCTAAGGAAGTTGAAGTTGAGGCAGCCGCTACTGAGGAAGTAAAAAAGGGTCGCAAACCAAAAGCGGATGCCCCTGCAGAAGGTGTTGAGCCGGTATTGACTGATCGTCAAAAAGCGCGCGAGCGTAAGGCAAAAGAAAAAGCACTATTAAAAGAATTCGCAGCACAACAGTTGGGCTCTGAAGAGCAACAAGAATTACGTCGTACCCGTTTAAAGATCTTGATCAAGATGGGTAAGTCCAAGGGTTATTTAACTCATGGTGAAATGAATGACGTAATGTCAGACGAGTTGTCTGATGCCGATGCATTAGAAACATTGATCAGTCTCTTAAACGACATCAATATTACCGTTTACGAGCAAGCTCCAGATGCTGAAACGCTTTTACTCAATGAAAATGCCTCAGCAACAACCTCTGAAGAAGAGGCTGAAGAAGAGGCGGAAGCCGCTTTAGCGACTGTTGATTCAGAGTTCGGCCGTACAACTGATCCAGTGCGCATGTATATGCGTGAGATGGGTACCGTTGACCTCTTGACTCGTGAGGGCGAGATCGTCATTGCGAAGAAGATTGAAGCGGGCCTTAAAGACATGGTGATGGCTTTGGCTGCTTGCCCTGTCACGATTAGTGAGATCTTGGCTAACGTAGATAAGATTGCTAGTGGCGAGATGGAGATTGATCAGTTCGTTGATGGATTGGTTGACCCTAACGCCGAAGATATTAAGCTTGGACCAGAAGAACCAGAAGTTGACCCGGATGCTGAAGAGGGTGACGAAGAAGGTGGTGAAGATGAGGGCGGTGGTGGCGGCGGTGGCGCAGCTACAGCTAACGCCAAGCAGTTGGAAGAATTGAAGCAAATCTCATTAGAGAAGTTTGCAATTGTTCGTACTCAGGCTGACAAGATGCGTCGTGCATTTGATAAAGAGGGTTACAACTGCCCGGCTTATATCAAGGCACAAGAAGCCATTCGTGGCGAGTTGCTTGGTTTCCGTTTAACTGCAAAGAGTGTTGAGAAGTTATGCGACACCATGCGTTCACAAGTAGACCAAGTTTGGAAGCTCGAGCGCGGTATTGTGAGCTTGTTGGTAGATAAAGTTGGCGTTAATCGTGGTGAAGTCTTAAAAGACTTCCCTAAGATGTCAATGAACCTCGAGTGGACTGCTAAGTTACTCAAGGAAAACAAGCCATACACAGCATTGTTGCAACGTAACGTTCCAGCGATTCAAGAACTTCAACAGAAGTTAATTGATATTCAAACTCGTGTTGTATTGCCACTTCCAGAATTAAAAGAAGTGAACAAGCAAATGATCGCGGGCGAGAAGCGTGCGCGTGAAGCAAAGCGTGAGATGACCGTTGCCAACTTACGTTTGGTAATCTCGATTGCTAAGAAATACACTAACCGCGGTTTGCAGTTCTTGGATTTGATCCAAGAGGGCAATATCGGTTTGATGAAGGCGGTAGATAAGTTTGAATACCGTCGTGGTTATAAGTTCTCTACCTATGCAACATGGTGGATCCGTCAGGCGATTACCCGCTCTATTGCCGATCAAGCTCGTACGATCCGTATCCCAGTTCATATGATTGAGACGATCAATAAGATGAACCGTATTAGCCGTCAGATCTTGCAAGAGACTGGTCATGAGCCAGATGCTGCAACCTTGGCGCTCAAGATGGAAATTCCTGAGGACAAGATTCGCAAGATTATGAAGATTGCTAAAGAGCCAATCTCCATGGAAACACCAATTGGTGACGATGAAGATTCTCATTTGGGCGACTTCATTGAGGATGGCAATACTTTGGCTCCAGCGGAAGCAGCATTGCATGACTCGATGCGTGATGTAGTTAAAGATGTATTGGATTCATTAACACCACGCGAAGCAAAAGTATTGCGTATGCGCTTTGGTGTTGAGATGAGCACAGACCATACTCTCGAAGAGGTGGGTAAGCAGTTTGATGTTACTCGTGAGCGTATTCGTCAGATCGAAGCTAAAGCCTTGAGAAAAATGCGTCATCCAAGCCGCAGCGACAAACTCAAAACCTTCTTAGAAGAAGATTGATAAAAGACTAACGGGCCTATAGCTCAGTTGGTTAGAGCAGAGGACTCATAATCCTTTGGTCCCAGGTTCAAGTCCTGGTGGGCCCACCAGCAACATAGCCACTAACGTGAATAGCGTTGGTGGCTTTTTCTTTATGGAGAGTTTCAGTCTAGAAGCTGGGCAACATAAGGACGCTTTGGGGTCTTGTTATCGCCCCTTTGGAGTGCTTCCATTATCTTGGGACCGGTCACGTGTTGATGGTAATGGCGCCTATCCGGGTGCAGTAGTTTGAGGGGTACAAGAAGATTTAAATCTTCCCCCTGAGCTCAAGTACCTGGGGTTTAATGTTCGACTCATAAATGTTATGATTTTCGTATTCAAAACACCTACTTTAGGGGCGGAACAGTGAAACAAAAAATGATTAAAAAAATAGTGGCTGCCTCAGTTGCATCAACTCTAGCTTTTGCACCTCTGACAAGTAATGCCTGCACCAGCTTCTTGCTGAAGGGAAGTGATGGCGGTGCTGTTTATGGACGTTCAATGGAGTTTGGTATACAGCTTGCCTCGCAGATGATGACCATTCCAAAAGGCTATCAATTTCAGGGCATCGGTACCGATGGCAAGTATGGTTCTGGAATGAGCTGGACCACCAAGTACGCTGCCGCAGGAATGAATGGTCTCAATCAACCCATCTTGTTTGATGGTATGAATGAAAAAGGTTTAACTGGCGGACTCTTAAATTTCCCAACTAGCGCCTCTTTCCCAGTAATTGCTCCAGCAGACTCTGCTAATAGCATCAACGCAAGTCAGGTGCTAACTTACGTACTCACTAATTATTCATCTGTAGATGAAATTAAGACTGGCTTACGCAGCCTCAAAGTGAATGGTGCAAAGCTTGGCTTCTATGGCAATCAAGTGCCTGCAGTACATTTCACCTTCCATGATGCCGCTGGAAAAAGTGTGGTTGTTGAGTACATCAAAGGACAATTAGTACTTGCTGATAATCCTGTAGGCGTAATGACCAATGATCCGCCATTTCAAGACCATCTGAATACTATTGGCAACTACTCCAATCTCTCTAAGGTAGAGCAGCCACCACGAGTCATTAATGGCGTCGCTTATCCAGCGCCAAGCTCTGGTAATGGTTTGCACGGACTTCCTGGCGACTTCTTAAGCCCAAGTCGCTTCATCCGCGCACTCTTCTTATCGGATTCAGTTCCAAAGACTTTTACAACTGCGCAAATGGATGCCGCAGCTTGGCATATCTTAGGTAGCTTTGATATTCCGCCAGGGTCAGTCACATTGCCAGCCAGCAATCCTTATGGTGGTGGCGCAGGTGGATATGAAACTACCGAGTGGGTTGTTGTTGCTAACAGCAAGAGCTTGACCTACAACGTTAAGATGTACGAAAACAATAACATCTATACATTTGATATGAAAAAAATGGATATGAATGCTAAAGAAATTAAGTACACAAAGTTGAATCAACCAAAATTATTGGTCCCAGTAAATTAACCTCATGAGTTAATCTTCTGTAGATTATTTACATAGAAAAAGACCACCTTCGGGTGGTTTTTTTGCGTCTTAATAGAGGTTTTTGAGCTTGAAGTATGCACTCTCGATCTTCCAGTTTTCGGGCTAAATCAAGCACCTCTTTATTTTGGTTTAGGCACTAGATTCTTTAAAAACATTCCCCGACCCTATTACTACGCTCTATTACGTGAGCGGAATGTATACCATGCTCAGCTTTTTTCCTGCCGCTCCAAAAGGTCAGAAATAAAACCCTGTATCCTTGTTAAACCCCTGAATTATCCTAGGCGCAAGTCTTATATAGGGCGGCGAGATTCTTTTTATAGCTGGATATAGGTGGCATGAAATTAGATGAGCTAATAGTCTGCGAGCAATGCGACTTATTGCAGCGAGAAGCGGTATTGGAGCTGGGCGGCACCGCCATGTGTGGCAGATGTGGAAATGTATTGTTTCGCTCTCAACCTAGAGGCTTAGAGCGTAGTCTCGTTTTTGCTTTGACTGCCGCCGCCTTATTTCTGATTTCAAATGCTTTCCCCATCGTCACTATTAGCTCTCAAGGCCTCACTAACTCAACAACCTTACTAGATGCTGCGGGTAGATTGGTCGATGATGGCATCCCTAGTATTGCAGCATTAGTCTTCGCGACCACATTCTTGATGCCTGCTTTAGAAATTACAGCGTTAATTTATTTGCTATTACCTTTAAAGTTTGGACGCCTTCCGCCACATCTATCCTTAGCATTTAGGTTGATATACCTAGTCAAACCGTGGGCGATGGTAGAGGTATTTATGATGGGCCTATTGGTGACCATTACCAAACTCAATGCCTTGGCCTCAGTAGCGCCGGATATCGCTTTGGGCTCATTCGTATTGCTGATGATCTCAGTAACTGCTGCAGCTGCTAACTTTGACCCCCACACTTTTTGGAGGCGGGTTGATGAGCTTAAGAAAGTAGAGGGGGGGTCATGATCTCGGCAGCCTCTCAAAATCTTGTGGGCTGTGAAGCCTGCGGTCTTGTTCAGCGAGAATCATCTAATTCAGACAAATTGCACTGCACACGCTGTGGTACCTGCTTGCATTTTCGCAAGCCAAATAGCATTAGCAGAACTTGGGCATTGGTGATTGCAGCTTATGTCTTAATTATTCCTGCTAACTTGATGCCCGTAATGGCTACGGGCTCGCTATTTGGAACTGAAAAAGACACTATTTTTGGCGGAGTTGTTTTTTTGTGGACCTCTGATTCGCAGGTATTAGCAATCATCCTATTTTGCGCAAGTATTGTTATCCCCTTTGCCAAGCTCTTTTCATTAACTTTTCTACTGATATCCGTCCAGCGCCATTCAAGCTGGAATCCAAGATTTCGCGCGCGCCTGTATCGTATGGTGGAGGCAATTGGCCGTTGGTCCATGATTGACGTCTATGTAGCCACCATGCTAACGGCTCTCGTACAATTTGGTAACTTAATGACTATTCGTGCTGGTGCCGGTGCCATCGCATTTGCTACAGTAGTGGTGATCACTATTTTTGCTGCAAAAAGTTTTGATCCTCGGCTCATTTGGGATGCTGCGGATCTTCCAGAGAAAAATAATCAATTAGCTGAGGATTTACATGTCTGATATGTCTCAAGGCCCCAAGCTTTCTGATCTTCCATCTGCGCTAGCGAGGGCTAAGCGACGCTGGGCACCGCAGATTATCTGGATTATTCCAATCATAGCTATTTTGGTTGGTTTAGGTCTCGCATATAAGGCAGTGGTTGACCATGGCCCCACCATTACCGTCGTCTTTAATTCTGGGGATGGTTTGATAGCTGGAAAAACCTTTGTGAAGTACAAAGAGGTCAATATTGGTTTGGTGAAGACGGTGATCTTGTCTGAAGATCATCAACAAGTCATTGCCACTATCAAACTTGATAAAGATGCAGCAGACTTCGCAAGAGACGATACGCGATTCTGGATTGTGAGACCACGCATCACTGCTAGCGGAGTTTCGGGGTTAAGTACTTTGCTTGATGGACCTTTTATTGCCGCCGATTTGGGTAAGTCAGCTTCAAAGGGTGATCGCTTTGTGGCGCTTGAGGTCCCGCCAATCTTAACGGATGGCAATCCTGGTCGTGAGTTCATATTAAGAGCTCCCACCCTAGGATCTCATGGTATCGGTACGCCAGTTTATTTCCGTCGACTGAACGTCGGTCAAGTGGTAGCTTACGATCTTGATAAGGATGGTAAGAATATTTCTATTAGAGTATTTGTCGACGCGCCTTATGATCAATATGTAACTAACAATACGCGCTTTTGGAATGCCAGCGGCATTGATGTGAGCATCGGTGCTTCAGGAGTTCAATTACAAACAGAGTCCCTAGTCGCAGTTGTAGCTGGCGGCATTGCTTTTGAGGCTCCGCAGAGCGCTGAGGACCATACCGATAGAATCACCAATCATCCAGGTCAGGTGGATGTGACTGATTCTTCACGCACAAGCTCTGCCCTTTCTGAGCGCGCAAAAGAGGATGCGGTATTTACGCTATTCCAGACTCGCGTATTGGCCATGAAGCAGCCTGATACGCGTATTCAGCGCTTTGTGTTGAACTTTAAAGAATCTGTCCGTGGCTTATCTGTGGGAGCCCCAGTAGAGTTTAGGGGGGTTAATGTCGGCGAGGTTATCAGCATTGATACTGCCATGGACCCGAAGACTTATGAAGTGATTCAACCTGTCGAAATATTCTTGTATCCTGATCGACTCAAAATACGCTCACTGAAAACCGGAGGAATATTGCCGCCTCCTGTGAATGAGGTAGAGCGATTAAAGGCATTAATTAAAAAAGGCTTTCGCGCACAAATGCGGACTGCTAGTTACTTAACCGGTCAGCAGTACATCGCCATAGACTTTTTCGCGGATGCTCCAAAGTTTGCTTTTAATCCTTCCGCATACCCGCCGGAGTTGCCAGTGGTTCCAGGCGCGCTCGAGGATGCTGAAAAGACGGTGGCTAATGTCCTTAAAAATACCGATCGCTTAATGAAGAAGCTGGATGCGGAATTGGTTCCTGAGTTGAATAAAACTCTGAAGAATTTGAATGCTGTAACTGCGAGTGATTCACCATTGCAAACAGATATGCGGGATTCTTTGCGGGAGATTTCAAAAGCAGCTAGCTCAATGAAAACACTCACAGACATGCTGGATCAACAGCCGCAATCCTTGATCTTTGGTAAGCCTGCAGAGGCGGTGAAAAAATGAAGTTCCTTTTAACGACTGCATTCCTGATGCTTATGTTGAATGGATGTAGTTCGCCCAATACGACTTACTACACACTCAACGCAGACCCTATACCTCCAGCACTAGCGGGGGCTAAAAATATCAGAGTGATGGTTGGCCCAGTTTCTTTGCCTGAGATGGTCGATCAGCCGCAAATGGTTATTTTAGGTAGCGATAATCAAGTTCAAGTATATGAATACGATCGTTGGGCTGGTTCGCTCAAAAGTGATATTGGGCGAGTGATTGCCTCAAATCTAGCTAAGGATATCGGCAGTTCTAATGTGTGGAATTTCGCGCAAAGCACCCAAACAAATTTTGATTACCAGGTGCTGGTAGATGTGCAAAATCTTCAGAGCAAGCGAGGCGATAGTGTTTTGGTCGATGTGCTCTGGACGATCAAGCCAGCCCTGGCTAAAAACCAATCTGGCGAAAAGGCACCAAGTCAAAATGCGGCGCCAAAGTCAGCAAACTTAATGGGTCGCTCATTAGTGCGCGAGCCGGTTACAGGCGCTGGGGTAGATGCTCTAGTAAGTGCGCAGACCCGAGCATTTGTTAAGGTGAGCCAGGAAATTGCACGTTCGGTTCCGAATTAGTCTTCTCTAACTCCCGCTCGTTGAGCCCGCCATTTATTTAAAAAAATAATTCCGCCATGAAAATTCTCAAAATATACTTTTCTGCTTTCTTGCTTTTGATGGCTACCCAAGTAATTGCTGGTAGTGAAAGCGTGTATTTCAATGGCGACATCCTGACTATGGAGGGTGATAAGCCACAGTATGTGGAAGCGGTTGTAGTTAAAGGCAAGAAGATCGCTTATGTCGGTAGTATGCGAGATGCTTTAAATGAGGCTGGGGCTAATCCAGATATTCATGATTTAAAGGGTCAAACATTGATCCCAGGTTTCATCGATGCGTGGGGCCACTTCACTTTAATTGCTCAAAATACTCTGGCTGTGAATCTCGGCTATTTTTCAAAGAAGCCTCCCCATACAACTCAGGAGCTCATAGCCCGTTTGAAAGCCGAGGCTCGACCATTCAATGGCTGGATCATTGGCGCAGAGTATGCGGATGCTTTTCTAACGGATGGGCCTTTGACAATTGCGCAATTGGATGAAGCGTTTCCGAATCAACCGGTATTTATTAATAACATTTCTACACTGACGGGAATTGTGAATTCCGCAGGTTTGAAAAAATTGGGAATTACTAAATCCACCAAAGCTGTACAAGGGATGATTCCTGTCGACCCAAAAACGGGAAAGCTCACCGGCGAATTAATCGGCAGTCCAAATATAAGTGCGACTGCTAAGGTATTTGGTAAATATTCCCAAGGCTTGACGATGGAAACCTATCGCAAAGCCGAGAGGATTTATGTCTCAAATGGCTTTACCACCGCACAAAGCTATGAAGTTACGCTGGAGGATATGCGTAATATGCGCCAAGCAGTAGATCGCAATGTGATTAGCCTGGATCTGATTGCGTTACCAACCTATGATGTAGTTGATCAATTACTAGCAACAAACCAAAAATACCCATTTGGTGTTTACACAAGAGGTGACGGCGGCTTCAAAGTTGCTGGAATTCTAGTTTCTACCGATGGCGCACCGCAATTACGTTTGGCGTATTTCACTAAGCCTTATAACGACACTACGGGCTTCCCAAAAGATTGGCGTGGCATGGCTGTTGCTACCCAGGATTTAGTGAATCGTTATGCGAAGTTGGCCTATGAAAAGAATATTCAATACTATGGTTATTCCAATGGCGATGCCGGAATTGATATGACTCTTGCTGGAATCACCAAGGCAATTCGGGAAACAGGTGTTACTGAAGATCGCAGAACAGCAATTGCGCACTCCTTCTTTATTCGCGATGATCAATTAGATCAATACAAGGCTAATCAGATTCTTCCTCAATTTATGCCTAACCATATCTGGATGTATGGCGATGTCTATAGAAAAATTCTGGGAGAAGAGAGGGCTAGCAATATGGTCCCATTAAATTTAGCTCAAACTAAAGGGATCCAATTTGGCATTCATAATGACACCCCCTCATCAGGACCAAGTGCCTTGTTTACGATTTGGACTGCTGTAAATCGCAAGACTTACGGAGGCAGTACCTTGGGGGCTGATCAACGAATCGATGCCTATACGGCGCTACGTGGATTTACATCTGTGCCTGCATATCAGTACAAAGAAGAAGTAAGCAAGGGCAGTATTGCAACTGGCAAACTCGCTGATATGGTCTTGCTCGATCGCAATCCATTAAAAGTAGACCCAATGGAAATTAAAGATATTCAAGTTGTAAAGACTATTAAGAACGGTAAAGAGTTGTACGCTCGTCCATAGTTATAAAGAAGCTTTTTAATTTTGAAGAATTTAGTCAAATCCCTCTTTTTAGTTGTTGCTCTCTTTATTGGCTGCGCTAGTGCAAGTGAGGGCTATCTCTTGGACCAGGCCTACTTTGAAGATAAGACTAATTCACTGAACCTCGAAGCGGTAAAGAAAGAAAAATTTACTTCTTACGAAGGATGGTTGGCAAAAGGCTATCAGCCATCTACCTATTGGATTAGGTTGAATGTTCGCCCTTCAGATAAAGATTTAGTTCTCAGAATACGACCGGTCTTTATAGAGGACATTCAATTATTTGATTCATCTGCCCTGGAACCCAAAAGAGTTACAGGAGCTAAGCACGAGGTATCAGATTCAGAGATACAGACGCTCAATCACAACTTTAATTTGGGGTCGAATGATCATGAGCGTCAAATCTATTTAAAGGTCAAATCAGTCCGCACCTATTTGCTGGGCTTTGAGGTGATGCCAGCCTCAGAATTTTTTAGTGCCGAATACGTAAGTAGCTTAATTTATGCGGCCTATATTATTTTTATATTTTTGCTTGCCTTGTGGCTCTTTGGGGTTTGGCTTGGCAATCGTGAGCTCGTGCTGGGGATGTTTGTTATTCAACAATTCATTGCCTTCCTCTATGCATTCTTTTTGTATGGTTATGCAAGGCTCTTGTTGGGCAACTTTATAGCCCCATCTGTTATTAATTACATAATTTTTATATTGGCAGTAACTTACCCGCTTAGTGCGGTCGTGGCAACCAAACTTCTTTTTAGTGAATATTCTTTAAAACGCATCTACAGATATCTATTTAACGGTGCAATTTGCATTTCAATTTTCATTATTGCCCTGTTAGTCACGGGCAATATCGGAACTGCCCTAAAGATAAATGCATCTTACATAATTTTAATAGTAGTGTTATTTGGGTTCGCATCATTTTTTGGAACCGGTGCGTCAGGCGCACAAAAAAATATCCATCTTCCCGTTGGCATCCTACGCATCTATTACACATTCAATTTAGCGATGTGGGCGATAGTGATATTGCCTTTTCTTGGATTTACTCCGTCCAATGACTTGGCTATTCATTACAACCTAATTTACGGTGTATTGAGTGGCCTCTTTTTCTGTTTGATTCTTCAGTATCGAGCTAAGTCGATTTTAAAAAATGAACTCCTGAAGTCTGCCGCCCTTAAAAAAGAAGTGGAAAATGAAAGACTTAGGCGCGAAGAACAGGGCAAGTTAATGTCAATGCTCACCCACGAAATCAAGACGCCCTTGTCGGTTTTAAAGCTCGTGATAGATCAGCAGGTTGTTGGGTCTGATTTTGAGGAATATGCAAATAGGGCAGTGACTAATATTGACTCAATTATTAATAAATGTATTCAGTTGGATAGACTTGACTTGAATGTCATTCAAATTCACAAGACAAAGTTTAATTTTTCAGATTTATTGAAATCAACTATTTCTGATGCTCGGTTGGAAAATAGATTCTTAATATTGCGACAGGCGGATATTGAGATTGAGTCTGATTTGCAAGTTCTGAGTATTGTCGTTTCCAATCTTTTAGGCAACGCTATTAAGTATTCTGCTCCAGATACCGACATAGTTATCGATGTGAAAATACTTGAAAGTAGCTTACCAAGATGCCTGCAGTTTAGCGTTCAGAATGTGGTCGGCAACATGGGTGCGCCTGATCCAGAGCTAGCATTTGAGAAGTATTACAGAGGTCCTTCCGCTACCATGGTTAGCGGTTCGGGATTGGGGTTATTTCTGGCGAGAGAGTTAACTCATGTCTTGGGCGGTGAGGTAAAGTTCAGCATCGAGAATAATTTAATTACATTTACAGTATGGATCCCAATCTAAAAATAGCCATTGTTGAAGACAATGCTGACCTAAGGGCACTGTTAATTAGGGGCTTATCTAACGCTGGGTACTTTGTAAAAGGGGCGGAATCAGCTGAGCAGTTAGAAGAAATATTCTCTTTGGATAGCTTTAATGTTTTAATCGCCGACGTCAATTTACCAGGAGAGAGTGGTTTTGATATCGCAGCCCGCTATAAAAGACAGAATGCCTATCTCACCGTTGTGATGCTTACAGCCAGGGCATCGGAGGAAGATAAGGTAACGGGTTACGCATCAGGAGCAGACATATACCTGACAAAGCCAGTTTCCAATACCGAATTACTGGCAGTAATTGGGAGCATTTCTAGGCGCATCATTGCTCAGAGCTCTGTGCCGAACATATTACTGAATCTTAAAAGTCTAACCCTCGCAGGCCCTCTTAAAACCGTTGATCTTAGTAAACAGGAGGCATCGCTAATTAAGGCTTTGAGTGAGTCTCCATCATTTAATTTGCCCTATTTCAGGCTATTGGAGATTTGTAACGATGATCTGGATGATGCTACTAAAGGGGGTCTAGAAGTTCGAATTACTAGACTGCGTAAAAAATTTGTTGAGGCGGGCGTTGAAAAGTCAATTCGTGCTTTGCGAGGAAATGGCTATCAACTTCTAGTAGACGTTCAGATCGTATTGCAATAAATTTGATTACTTTGAAAATATTGGAGGATGTTTTAATTGCCTCTAATCTATTGTTGCAAATAATCGAAACATCCGCTCTTCTCGATGGTTTTCTTATTGGAAGTGGGTGCCTTAAATACGTCAATTCTTGATGCTTGAGTCTTGATTTGACCCGAAATTACCCGTAGTCAGCCATGTTTCTTGTGTATGAAATATTTTGTAAGAAATCTTGAATAATCTTTGTTAGATTAACCCCTCCATTACTAATCCATTTGGAGATTTTATGAAGATTAGGTTATCTAAGGTTATTAGCGCAATGCTCATAGCTTCCTTTGCGATTGCACCAGCAATCAGCAATGCCTGCACTAGTTTTATTTTGAAAAATAAAGACGGTAGCATCGTATATGCCAGAACAATTGAATTCGCTATGGACTTGCCGATGAAAATCGCCTTGTATCCAAGAAATTATCAATTCAAAGGAACTGGTCCTGATGGTATAGCTGGATCTGGTCTGCATTGGAATGGTAAGTATGCTGTTACTGGTCTTAATGCCTATGACATGGATCTTATCGGTGATGGCATGAACGAAAAAGGCTTGGTTGGCGGTATGCAGTATTTGCCTGTATCCACTGATTTTCAAAATCCAACGGGCGCTGATGCTAAAAACAGTATTGCTTCATACCAGGTTGTAAATTACATTTTGAGTAACTTCGCTACCGTAGATGAAATTAAAGCGGGTTTGCCGAAGATTTATGTAAACAGTTCAATACTTGATAAGTGGAATGCAATTGTAAAAATGCATTTCGGATTCCACGATGCGAATGGCAAGAGCGTTGTTATCGAATTCATCAAGGGTAAGATTAATTTTTACGACAACCCAATTGGAGCAATGGCAAATGAGCCACCATTCGATTGGCAGATGATGAACGTCGAAAATTATTTAAATTTATCTCCCGTAGATCTTGGCACCAAGAAAATTGGCGGTGTTAACTTCACACCTAGAAGTGCTGGTAGTGGTATGCATGGCCTTCCAGGCGACTTTATGAGCCAGAGCCGCTTCTTAAGGGCTGTTGAGTATTCACAGGCCGCAGATAAGTACGCACCTGAACTACCAAGAGTTGAGCTTGCTTGGCACATCATCAATATGTTTGATATTCCTCCCGGCACAATCCTTGCCAATGGTGGAAAGACTGATTCAAAAGGTAAGTATTTCTATGATTACACTCAGCAAACTGTTGTTGGCGATCAAAAAAATCTAACCTACTACGCAAGATTCTTTGGTGGAAGCGATATCTTCAAATTCAATATGAAGGATCACGATTGGAATGCTAAAGAGCGTAAACAGTGGTCTGTTCCTAAAACTTCTAGCTATAAATCACTTACCAACTAACATCACTTATTGAATTTTGGATGTATTGGATAGATAGCCACCCTTCGGGGTGGTTTTTCTTTGGCGATCTAAAGCGTTCAAATTATTCAGATGTGATTTGATGAAGTGATGCAGGTTTGGTGTTTAATATGGCTTTTAAAGCCAAATTCCCTTAGACCATGAAAAAAACTTCTATCCTTTCAGTATTGGCGCTCGGTACAGCCTTGAGCTTTCTTTCTCCAGTTGTATATGCAGATCCACCAATGCCACCTTTTTATACCTCTGTCATGAAAATGGCTCCAGAGGGTAAGTTGGGGCAGGTAATCAAGAAGGAAAAAATAGAGACTTCTATTAAAGGTGCACAGGCTTGGAAGATTGCCTATATCTCATCTGATGTTGCTGGACGCAAAACGATTGCTACAGGAACCATCATTGCACCAGTTGGTCCAGCTCCGAAAGAAGGTAGGCCTATTCTGGCCTGGGCTCACGGGACAACAGGTTCAGCGCAAAATTGTGGGCCATCGCAAATCATTGATCCAACAGCTGCTTTAAATGAATATTTCTTGATGGGCGGCAACTCTTGGACTGATTACGGTATTCCAAATGGTCAAGAGTTCATCAATCAAGGCTATGTTGTTGTTGCTACGGACTACCAAGGTCTTGGTGGTGGCGGCAAGCATCAATATGCTGTGGCACAAACAAACGGTAGAGATGTTATTAACTCTGCAAGAGCAGCTAGCTCTATGCAAGAAGTGGGGGCTGGCAAGAAGACCCTGGTGTACGGTTGGTCGCAGGGTGGTGGAGCCACCATTGCCGCGGCAAGCCTGCCTGAGTACCATGCTCTTCAAGGCACTGCTGCCGATAACCTACAGTACCTTGGATTTGTTGCCTTAGCACCTGAAGATGTCGCAGCCATGCTTCCAAATGTGCCGACGGACGAAGCTGGTGCGACTAAGCTCATGAATGGATTTACTCAGGCAAATGTCCCAAATGTATTTTTATTTGCACACTATATGATGGGGCTCTGGGGCACTCAAGCGGCATTCCCTGGTTTGCGGTTGACTGATGTATTGACCGATGACGGGGTAAAGGTTATCGATCAGCTATCCAGAAACAAATGTATGCATGTACTGGCTGATACCTTTAGTTATGCCTATGGAGATAGCTACACATCCCTTATAAAGCCTACCCCAAGCAATTCTTTGGCGTGGGTAAAGGCATTCGTTGATGGTAGTGTGAAGCCTGTTAAGCCGGTAGCGCCGGTTGTAATTTATTGGGGCACCAAAGACACTGCGGTTCCCCCAGTAATGCATGAGCTTTATCAAAAACAAATGTGTGCCATGGGTGCAAATGTAGGAAGAAACCAGTTGCCTGGTGAGCAAACCCACTTCACAACTCCTGGGGTTTCAGCGCCCATGTATCTTGAATGGGTGAAAGATCGAGTGGCTGGTAAGCCATTGGCTAATGGCTGCCCTCAAAACTAGCAGGGTGTTGTTATGAATGGTGGACCCTAAAAATACCCCTTTACTGACTGTTTTTTTGGGTTTTGTAGGCTTTTGAAAGGTTTGAGTTCGCCTTTGGGCTATATTAAGTAAACAACCAAGTAACCATTTTTAAAGATTTTGGAGAAAATACATGAGCTTCATGAAACAAGGATTTATCGCATTTTCCATCGCAGCACTTGCATTGTTGAGTGCCTGTGTAAGTCAAAATAAATACAATCAGTTAGACCAGGCGTACACCCAGCTTCAACAGGCTTATCAGGGTGATGAGGTTGAGATTCGTCAATTACAGGGCGAATTGCGCATTACTATTCGCGACAAGATTTTGTTCCCAGAGGGTGGCTATCGTTTAAATGCAAAAGCAGATCAAGTGCTAGCAAAAATGGCGCCAACACTATCTGGCTTCCAAAATACTAAGGTAGTTGTTCGTGGTTACACAGACAATCTTTCAATTGGGCCTGAATTGCGCAATCAAGGGATTGCAACTAATCTTGATTTATCTTCTAAGCGTGCAGATAACGTAGTTGATTACCTGATTCGTAAAGGTGTAAGTCAAAGTTTAATTTCTGCACAAGGTATGGGCGAATCTAACCCTGTAGCTTCTAACGCAACCCCAGATGGTCGCGCACAAAATCGTCGTATTGAAGTTACCTTGGTTGGACCAGGTAATTAATTCACAGCACAAGTAAAGGATAAAGAATGAAATATTTAATGAAAATTTGTGCGCTAGCAATTGTTGCACTGTCATTGGCTGCATGCTCCGGTACACCTGATGTCAAAACATCTTCAGCGGATTTTGTAAAAGTTACTAATGGAATTTTGACAAGCAGTTATGGCAAAACCGTTTATACCTTTGATAAAGATCAGGCTGGCTCAGGTAAATCTGAGTGCACATTAACCTGTGCAGATAATTGGCCTCCAGTCTACGTAGAGCCAGGCATCATGCTTTCTGGAAATTTTTCTTCGATTACTCGAAACGATGGTCAGAAGCAATTGACCTTCAAGGGCAAGCCGCTCTATTTCTTCGTAAAGGATAAAAATCCCGGGGATAAGACTGGTGATAACGTCAACAATGTATGGCACGTTGTAACACCATAATTTATTGCTGATGCAATGAATCGGAAGCCACCTACGGGTGGTTTCTTTGCATTTTTAAATGTCGATTAATGGCAATTAGATTGAAATAATTTCTTGAAGTTACTAAACGCCACCCCTAACAAGGCAAGATCTGCGCTCCTACTGCTGGCGAGCGCATTTTTACTTTTAGGTATGGTGGGATGCGCCAACAGGCCAATCAATCCACCTATAGATAAGATTGAGTTGCAAAAGGGCTATCGTTTCTTAAATCCAGATAGATTTGAGAATGGAAAAATGCCAGAGACTTTGGTGGTCTTGGCTTTTTCTGGCGGCGGCACAAGAGCGGCTGCATTTTCCTATGGCGTACTCGAGGCGCTTCGCGATATTGAGCTCGTTAAATCAGATGGTAAAAAAATTCGCGCTATTGATCAGGTTAATTTCATCACTGGCGTATCAGGCGGCAGCTTTACCGCACTGGCTTATGGATTGCACGGTGAAAAGCTATTTGATTTCTACGATGCCGATTTTTTAAAGCGCGATGTACAGGGTGAGCTGATCAGTAGAGCGGTTAATCCTGTAAATTGGACTAACTTAGCTTCAACAGGGTGGGGCCGTTCTGAATTGGCTGCTGAACTCTATGATGAGATTTTGTTTCATGGTGCTACCTATGGCGATTTACCAAAGCGCAATGCTCCCTTTGTTTTAGCCTCAGGTACCGATATTTCCTCGGGTGCTGGCTTTGCTTTTGATCAAGATTTTTTTGATTACCTGTGCTCAGATGTGTATGGCGTACCTTTAGCCCGTGCGGCCGCATCTTCTTCAGCAGTTCCTTTTGTCTTGTCGCCAGTAACCTATAACAATTACGCTGGCCAGTGCAAATTTATTGAGCCTGATTATCTTCATTACTTTGGAAGTTCAGCCAATGCACCAAGGCCGGCCGCGCGTTTAATTAAATCAATGCAAGATTTAAAGGCCTATCATGACCAAAAAGATAATCCTTACATACATGTAGTGGATGGTGGCCTTGCAGATAATCTGGCAATGCGTGAGTTGCTGGAATTTTTAGAAGGACTCGAGGCCATGCAACTCGCAGGCTTATCAACACCATTTGATGGCGTAAAGAGAATTATTGTCGTGGTAGTCAACTCTCTTTCCTCCCCTGAAACTTCATGGAATAAATCGGTGAATGGCCCGGGAAGTGTCGAGTTATTAATTAAGGCTACTGGCGTTCCAATTGATCACTACTCTTATGAGGAAGTCGAGACTCTAAAGGATACTCAGGCCCGCTGGAATAGCATGAGTAAGTTACGGAAATCTAAGTTATTCGCCACAAATAAAGATCCTGAGTTGGCTAAGATCGTTAATACCCCTAATATCGATTTATATGCGGTTAATGTTGCATTTAATATGCTCGATGACAAAGCGGAATATGAATACCTTAATGGCTTGCCCACTTCGTTTTCATTGCCGCCTGAGGCCGTAGATCGCTTAAGAGCTGCAGCTAAAAAAATTATTCTAAGTTCTCCAGAAGTTCAGAAGATCATGAAGGATGACAATATGAGAATCGTCAAACAGTAACCAGCCTCTAGTAATGAAATATTTTTTACCGCTTCTCATCAGCTTATTTATCTCGGTAGCACATGCCGAAGATTTATTAGTGCCCGTTTCAAAATTTGACAATGATTCTCAGCAGCTCTCAGATAGTAAGGTGCTGGAATTTTGGGCTTATCACAACTACAACGGTAATGATAACTACCAAAATACTCTCAGACTGCGTTATTACAACCCCTTAGAGGCAGGCAATTGGCGTGGACGTCTTCGTTTAGATACTGCTTATTCTTCTAATTTCAATTCAATATCGTCTGCTAATAATTCAGGGCAGTACAGTGCAGGTCAAACCATGGTCACCGTCTGGGGGCAAGACAATGGCTTGTTAAGGTCTCTAGGTGCATTAGTTGGTGGACGCGTGATCTTCCCTTTTGGGAATAATGGTCAGTGGGCAGTAGGGCCTCAGTTGGGATGGTCATTCCAGCCGGAGATCGATACCCTCTTGCATGTAACTGATTTCTCACCATTAATTCGCTATATGTATGGCTTTGACACTAAAAACAATAGCCTAACTGTGAATCCCAGTCAGCCAGCACTACAGCGCAACCTTCAAATGTTCCCCACTATTGGTTTTCAGTTAACGCCTAATACAATGCTGCGTTTTTGGGATGAGAACGGGATGGTCTATAACTCCGCTGGGGGAGGTTGGTTTGTGCCAATTGACGCCATGGTGACCCATCGGCTTTCAAAGCACTGGGTAGTTGCAGTGGGAGCTAGTAAGCAAGTTGTACAAACTTATCGTCAATATGACTGGTCCAGTTACGCGAAAATCTCATTCAATTTTTAATGCTTAAAGCACTTCTTTCGTTAATTGCACTTACACTCATTTCCTTTGTTACTCAGGTCAGGGCAGATGATGGCTATATTCTTCAGCAGGCCTATTTTGAAGACAAGACCAGTGCACTCAATCTTGATCAGATCCGAGACGAAAAATTTACTTCATATACAGGGTGGCTTGCCAAAGGTTACAGCCCCTCTACGTATTGGATTAAATTAAGCATCCGTCCCTCGGATCAAGATTTAGTTTTACGCATACGCCCAACCTTCGCTGAAACGATTCAGCTTTTTGATAATCAGGGCGCCATCTCAAATAGAGTTACTGGTGCTAAGCACCCCTGGAAAGAATCCGACATTCAATCCTATAACCATAATTTCAAGTTGGGGCCCTTGCAACAAGAACGTGAAATTTTCTTGAGTGTTAAGTCCAATAGAAGTTATTTGCTTTCATTTGATGTGATGCCAGCAGCGGATTATTTGGGCGGCGATCACATTGATGGCTTGCTCTACATCGGCTACATTGTTTTTACATTCACTTTAGCGCTGGGCCTTCTTGGAGCATGGCTGACGAATCGTGAATTGGTTCTTGGTGTTTTCACGATTCAACAGTTCTTTGCGTTTTTTCATACCTTCTTTGTAGTTGGGTACGCACGTATTTTTCTGGACCGATATATTGATGTTTCTACTATCAATTATTTAGCCTATGTAGTGGTGGTGAGCTATCCGTTCATTGCAATTTTGGCTAATAAATTATTGTTTGAGGAGTATGGGCTGAAGCGTACTTACCGTTATTTATTCAATGGCTTATCTATTGCCTCCCTGATTGTGATTTCTTTACTCTTTATTGGGTATACCAATGAATCCTTGAAATTCAATGCAAATTTAGTCATGGCAACAATATGCGTATTCAGTTTAACGGCATGGTTCGGAACTTTGGGCGGTAATAATCAAAAAAATATCAATCTGCCATTAAATATTTTACGAATTTACTATTCCCTGAATTTATTGATGTGGTCGATTTCAGTATTGCCCTTACTTGGCATAGTGCAAGGTAAGGAATTAACGCTCCACTCCTACCTTCTCTATAACGTCTTTAGTGCACTGATTTTCTTCTTGTTGTTGCAGTACCGTACAAGAGCGATCTTAAAGAATGAGACGCTGAAATCAGAAACTCTTAAAAAAGAGGCTGAATATGAAAAATTTCGGCGAGAAGAGCAGGGCAAGTTGATGGCTATGTTGACTCATGAAATCAGAACGCCTTTATCTGTTCTTAAGTTAGTTGTGGATCGTAAGGTAACGGGTTCAGATCTCGAGGAATTTGCCAATAGGGCTGTCAGTAATATTGACTCTATTATTGATAAGTGTATTCAGCTTGATCGACTTGATTTAAATGCATTAGCGATTCATAAAACCCCCTTTAATTTTTCAGAGCTATTGTTGTCTGTCATCTCAGACACGCATTTAGAAGGGCGATTTGCAATTCTGGAAGAAGATCATATTGATATCAGATCTGATCGAGACATTATTCGCATCATTGTTTCTAACTTAGTTATTAATGCTACAAAATATTCAGCGCTGGATAGCAAAATTCATATTAGTAGCAGTATTGATGGTGTTGAAGATAATTTCCGTCTGAAATTCAGTATTCAAAATGAGATCGGCCCTATTGGCGCCCCAGACCCAAGCTTGGTGTTCGATAAATACTACAGAGGTGCTGCGGCTGCCAAGATTAGTGGTTCTGGCCTAGGATTATTTCTTGTGCGAGAGCTCACCTATGCTTTGGCTGGTGATATAAAGTGCCATGTCAACCAAGACTCAATTACATTTACGGTATGGATTCCAGTTTAAAAATAGCTATTGTTGAGGATAACGACGATCTCAGGTCTATCTTGATTCAAGATATATCGATTGCAGGTTACTTTGTCCAAGGCGCGGATTCAGCTAAGCAATTAGATGAATTATTTGCAAACGATACCTTTGATATCTTGATTGCTGATGTCAATTTGCCGGGCGAGGATGGTTTTAGTATTGCCGCGCGTTATAAAAAGTATCAGCCTAATCTTGCGATTGTGATGCTTACTGCCCGTACTGCAGTTGAGGATAAGGTTGGTGGCTACGAGGCTGGCGCTGATTTGTATCTGACCAAGCCAGTATCCAATTTCGAGTTATTAGCTGCTATCGGTAGCATTGCTAGGCGAGTTGGCTCTCAAAAGCCGAAGCCAGAAATTGTTCTCAATCTCAAAAATATGACTTTAACTGCCTCTAAAACGGTTGATCTTAATCGACAGGAAGTTTTGATTGTTAAGGCTCTAAGCGAGTCACCTTCTTCTAATCTGCCTTATTACCAGCTGTTAGAGATTTGCAATGAACCTGTGGATGAAACCTCTAAAGCTACCTTAGAGGTCAGGATTGCAAGGTTGCGTAAGAAGTTCGTAGAGGCGGGGGTGGATAAGTCGCTCCGGGCTTTACGAGGCGACGGATATCAGCTTTTGGTGGATATTCATATAGTCTTGTAGGGATTGGTAGGGATTGGAATGATTTTGAAGGTTTTCCTAATAAATTTTGTATATATTTCAGCCATATAAATCATTCAGGTCTAAAATCATTAGGTTTTAATTTTTGACTTTCCGGACCCCATGTCGCCTACCTCAAGCATTGATCTTGCTTTCCTAAATTCAGTCCCTCAGACTGCATTTGGCATTTTCATGATTGGACTAGTATTGACCATTGACGGCTTTGCTTTCGCGGCGATTGTTTCCTTTTTTAGAAGTACCGTAGGGAGTCACCCTATACCTTCTAAATTACGGTCTACCTTTTTCTTTGTTGTCTGCACTCAATTGCTTGCGCTTGCTCAATTAGGGGCCGTTTGTATCTGGGCCCTCTCGTTGCAGCTAATTGGAATTGTGCCCAACTGGTTTAATGCACTTCATTTAAGTGCGAGTAGCTACACAACTTTGGGAGATTTTCCTGTTGCAATGGCGGAAGGCTGGCATTTGATTCCTGTCTTCATTGCATTTTCAGGTCTTTTTTCATTTGCTTGGGCCGCTTCATCAACCATGTCCATGGTCAGCTCCTTGAATAGCTACTTAGACACTACAAGAAATACAAACCTTTAATTAACCTCTCTTCAACCCAACTTCAACAATCCTTTTATGAATAAGAAAATCCTACTAGCCATTTTTTCGGCTTCTGCATTGATTGCTTCCGCTGGTACCACCCAAGCTCAAGAAGCTTTTTCACCGATTCCTCAAGTTACAGATGGCTGGCGTGTTTCAGTTTCTCCATATGCATGGCTGCCAACCGTTAACACCACAGATAGTGGTGGTGGGCCTGGATCTAAAAATGTAGATCTCTCCTTAAATAACATTATTAGCAATCTCAAATCAGGTGTGATGATTGCCGGTGAAGTGCATTACGGTAAGTGGGGCGTATCTCTAGATTTGGCTAATGCAGTTGTTTCAAAATCAAGCGGCTTTAACTACCATGGCGACCCAGCGTACAAATTTGGAGATAAGGGTACTTTGCAAGCCACATTATTTAACGCTATGGGCACTTACACTGCTTTCAATAGCCAAGATGCTTATGTAGATGCTTTGCTTGGTGTGCGTTGGATTAGTTTGACGACTACCTTGGATTTGAACTTGGTCAGTAATCCGTCTGAAAAAATTAGCACCTCATCTCCAGCGTCAGCAACCTATGGTGTTGTGGGCGTGAACAGTCGTTATCGCATCATGAACTCTAACTGGTATGTTCCTTTGTATGCCGACGCTGGCACTGCTGGCGGTCCTAATCACTTTACTTGGCAGGCTTCAACAGGTGTGGGTGTTGCGCTCAGCAAAATGGTAGACGTTTCATTAACGTACCGCGCTATCGGCTTTGATGTCAAGACCGGCAACGGCGACTCAGCATTAATTAAAGGCCTTTTCCATGGTCCGCAGTTAATGGCAACATTCAACTTCTAATTTCCATACTTCACTCTCATGAACAATATTCTTAAAACAGTAGTCATTGCATCCGCAGCTTTGGTTTTTTCATCTCCTACATTTGCTCAAGAGGCAGCAGCTCGCACTGGAACTATTGCCGCTGAAAACTCTGGAGCATTAGCAACAGCTAAACCAGCAGTGGATAGTGTTGATATCGCAAAAAAATTAGCAAACCCAATCGCTAATATGATTTCCGTGCCATTGCAGTATGAGTTCAGTCGTGGTGTTGGGCTTAATCAAGGTGGCTCAGAGCAAACCCTCTTATTCCAGCCGGTAGCTCCATTTAATTTGGGTGGCGGTGATACTTTTATCGTTCGTCCTATTGTTGCGGGTGTGAGAGAGACAAGCGTGCAATATGCTCCAGGGCGCTCTTTTTCTGGTTACGGTATTGCGAGCGTAACGCTTGAATCCTTTTATGCGCCAAACACCAACTCTTCATGGATTTGGGGTATTGGACCATACGCGCAATCTCCATCAGGCAACAGCGGTAAGTTTGGTTCACAGCAAACTGCTGCCGGTGTTACCGGTGTCGTTCTGAATCGTGACGGTCCTTGGACATACGGTTTGCTAGGATATCAATCATGGAGTGTTGGTGGTAATCCCGCTTTTGGTACGCAAAATAATCTCTACGGCCAACCTTTTGTCGCATATACGACTAAAACAGCTTGGACTTATACCGCCAATATGGAGGCGCAATTTAACTACGACTCCCGTCGCACAACTAATCCATTGTATGCAGGCGTTTCTAAGCTGTTTGTAATCGACGGCGTTCCTTTCTCCTTTGGAGCTGGCCCAATCTATTACGTTAGCAATACGCCCGGTGGCCCCTCAGGTTGGGGTGCAAGAGCTACAGCAACTCTGGTTATTTTGAAGTAATTGCAATAGCTGGGGTTTAGCTACCCTACTGCACAGATAAGCATGTTAAAGGAACCCTCATCAGCAATGATGAGGGTTTTTCTTTGGGCGGTAATTCCGTTCCATTGGTATTCTTAGTTTTTCCTGTCAATTAATGTAAAGATTTATCAATGGATATACATTCCGACTACAGTAAGCGTGTAGTTCTTAATCATCATGATTTGCCCTGGGTTTCAAGTCCTTCTACGGGTGTTGAGAGGCGGATGCTCGATCGTCAAGGAGATGAGATAGCTAAGGCCACCTCAATTGTGCGTTATGAGGCTGGAGCAAAGTTCCCCTCTCATTTCCATGAATTTGGTGAAGAGATTTTTGTATTAGAGGGTGTATTTAGTGATGAGACAGGAGGCTATCCCGCTGGTACTTACATCATGAATCCTCCCGGCTCTTCCCACGCGCCTTTTAGTGAGAATGGTTGCACCCTTTTTGTTAAGTTGAGGCACCTTGGATCTGAGCAAGTTGAGCGAGAGATTGTGGATACACATTCAACGCCATGGTTTCAGGGAATGGTCCCAGGCTTAACCGTAATGCCTTTAATGAGGCAGGGTACAGGCTCTACATTAGTTCGTTGGGCGCCCCAAACCTACTTTAATCCTCATAAGCATTATGGTGGTGAGGAGATTTTTGTAGTTGAGGGTGTATTCGAAGATGAGCATGGGCGCTATCCAGCTGGCTCATGGATTCGAAGTCCACACATGAGCCTGCATCAGCCTTTTAGTAAAGAGGGCTGCACGATTTTTGTCAAAACTGGGCATCTGTTAAATAATTGAATCTAGGGGATATCGTTACTCAAGAGTTACTTGGTTGGTGGTAAGGGATAACTTTGAGCTGTAACCCTATATTTATAGGTTAGATCTTGTAGGGATTGGTAGGATTTTGGCATTAACTTTATTTAATATTAGATATGTAGACCATTAGGCTTTTTTGACAAATTCTGCTGATATCAGCAGGCATCCTCGTGATGATGAGGTAATTTTTACTCAAGTTAGGAACTGAATATGAAATTCGCACCAAAGTTACTCTCCGCTCTATTGATGGCGCAGTGCGCGGTTACTTTTGCCAAGGGCAATGCTGACACTATCTTTTATGGCGGCCCGATTGTTACCGTAAACGCCAAGAATGAAGAAGTTCAAGCACTTGCAGTTCAAAATGGCAAGATTGTTGCTGTCGGTACTAAGGATGCAGTTACCAAGGAGTGGCAAGCTGATAACACCAAGGTGTTTGATCTCAAGGGTCAAACATTGATGCCGGGATTTGTTGAGCCTCACGTACATATTATTGTGACCTCTGTGTTTGAGGGATTGGGTTTGAACTTAAGCAACTTCACGTTGCCATATGACACCAAAGAGTCATTGATTCAAAAAATGAAAGTTGCTCTTAAGGATGTTCCTGCCGGCGGTTGGTTATTTGGCTTCGGCGTTGATCCATCTCGCACCACACCTTTCATGGCGGAGCTTACTGCTGACGATTTAGATAAAGTTTCTAAAGACGTCCCAGTTTTCATCGTGAATCAATCTGGTCATATTGGCTATGTCAATCACAAGGCTTTAGAGTTAGCTGGAGTTACCAATCAATCGCCTAATCCTCCTGGTGGCGGAGTTTACGTTAAGGATGCAAAAGGTAATCTCACTGGTAAATTGATTGAGCCGCCTTCATATTTGGCGTTCATGGCGAAGATGCCTGCCCCAACAGAGGCGCAATTATTGGGCGCTATTCAGGGGACCATGAAAAAGATTGCCTCAACAGGTGTTACAACTGCTTCGGAGATGAGTGTTGGTGGTAATTTTGGCGTGGATAAAGAGGTTGCTATCTATAAGTCCATTTTTGCTAAAAATGCGTCACCGATTCGTGTGCGCGGCTATTTGTTTAGCGAGTCTATCCCATCAGGCAAGACCTCAATTAAGGCAAACGAGGGCGATGATCAATTGCGCTTTATTGGCATTAAATATATCTCTGATGGCTCCACTCAGGGACTCACAGCTGCGTTAACTAAGCCTTATGCATACCCTAAGAATTCTCAATGGAGTGGAGAGCTTGATTTCAAAGATGCTGAAATTTACGCTTCTGCAAAATCATTTTTCGATCAAGGTTGGCAAATTTCTACTCACGCCAATGGTGACAAAGCCATTGATCAAACCTTGGCCACTTACTCCAAGCTCATGGCCGATAGCTCTAAGCAAGATCGTCGTTTGCGAATTGAGCACTTTACGATCAACAATGAGTCTCAGGTGAAAAAAGCCGTCAAATTAGGAGTGATTCCTAGCTTTACGATTGGTCACGTGGATTATTGGGGCGCCGCCTTTAATAATCATTTGGTTGGGCCAGACCGTGCAAAGCGTATCGACCCTGCTGGAGACTTTAAGCGTGCAGGCGGCAAATTTACTCTGCATAGTGATACCCCTGTATCACCTGTTGGTCCTTTGAATTACATTAGTGAAGAAGTAACGCGTTTATGGCAGTTGCCACCACAGAAAGCATTGGGAGCAGATCAAGCTGTTTCAGTTGATGACGCAATTCGTGCTGTGACTATTGATGCTGCTTATCAACTCTTTGCTGACAATATTGTTGGTAGCTTAGAAGTAGGTAAGCAGGCTGACTTTGTGGTTCTTGAAAAGAATCCACGCCAGACTCCTCCAGCTGATATTCGCAATATCAAGGTAAAAGGCACTTGGGTTAGCGGTAAGCCAGTTAACTTGAACTAGTTATTCTTTACTAATTTACATTGTTCTATGCACCCGCTCCGGCGGGTGTTTGCATTAATAACACATTGCAAACCCTAGTTTGTTGAAGTTATCTTATTTAGTATCATGTTCGAAATCGACTCATCTCAGGAATACTTATGAATCTCAAATCTAAACTTATCTCTCTTGGCATTCTTGGAATCTTCTCAGGTCTGGCTAGCGCGGTTCAGTTAATTGATCCTCCATCTACACCCAAGCTTTCTAATATCACCGTATTTGTGGCTAAAAAAATTGTCACGATGGATCCTGCGATTCCGAATGCCACTGCCGTTGCTGTTGCTGATGGCCGCATTCTTTCTGTTGGTTCATTGGAGGATATGAAGCCTTGGACTGATAAGTATCCAACTCAAATCAATCGAGAGTTTGCTAACAAAGTGATGTATCCAGGCTTTGTTGAGCCCCATGCCCATGTCTTACTAGGCGGAATTTTATTTAATAAGCCCTTGGTTACTCCTTCACCAATGCCTAATCCTTGGGGCACTCCTTTTGCAGGCGTGCCTAATATGCAAGCGGCTATGGATGCCTTGAAGAAGTACTCCAACGATATTAAGGACCCCAATGAAACTCTCTTGGCTTGGGGTTGGGATGAGGTCGCGATGGGTAAGGTCCCCGATCGTCAGCTGCTAGATCAAGTTTCCACTACTCGCCCAATCATTCTTTGGAATGGCTCTGGACATGATATGTATGTCAACAGCGGGATGATCAACCACTATGGCATTACTCCAGACAAAGTAAAAGATATTCCGGGGGTAGGCATTGATAAGAACGGTCAGCTCAATGGTCAATTTATTGATTTGGCTGCCGTAATGTATGTCTTGAAGGTTGCCGGCAAAGATGTCTTAAAGCCAAATGAAGTCCCAAATGATTACCTCTATATGAGTGATCTGATGCAGCAGGCGGGTATTACCACTACAGGCGATTTGGCTTTCGGGTCACTTAATCTTGAGGCTGAAATGAAAATGGCTAAGGCATTTTCTAAATCACCCGCTAGCTCAATTCGAGTAGTTCCCGTAATCTATGCCGATCCGTTTAAGGCAAAGTATGGCGATCAGGCAATTCAAGAGGCTTTGAACCTGAGTCAGAACGATAACGATCAGTTGATTTTTCAGGGCGTTAAATTCTATAGCGATGCAGGATATATGCCTGAGACGATGCGCATGGAGCATCCTAGTTTCGTCAATGGAACTATTGGGGTCTCAACTTACAAAACGGCTCAGGATTTCTCGGCTGCTATGAAGCCTTGGTGGGATGCGGGCTTTCATATTCATGTTCATAGTAATGGTGACGTGGGTAATGCCCATACTATTAATGCCTTACAGCTTTTGCAGGACTCTAAGCCCCGCTTTGACCATCGCTTTACAGTGAATCACTTTGGCATTCCAACTACTGCTATGGTGGCTAAGATTAAAGCCCTGAATGCGGTTGTTACTGCCAACATTACTTATGTATCTGAGCGAGCAAAACTTCAATATAACGCTCTTGGAGTGGATCGAGCATCATACGCAACCCGCGTTGGTACATTGGTTCGTAATGGTATCGTCACCTCTATCCATTCGGATGCCCCAGTTGCTGCGCCTGATCCATTGAAGGAGGCGTGGTCTGTAGTTACTCGTCGCGATGTTTATAACGATGGCAAAGTATGGGCTCCAGCAGAAGCTTTGTCTTCAGCGGAAGCGATGAAGATGGTAACGATTAATGCTGCCTATACATTGGGGGTTGAAGATAAAGTAGGTAGTATTGAGGCGGGTAAGTTTGCCGACTTCGCAGTACTAAATGCTGACCCTCAAACTGTGCCTGCCATCAAAATCAAGGATGTAGGAGTGTATGCAACGGTCTTGGGTGGTAAGGTCATTCCGGTAACAGAAACTAAGAAGCCTAGACCTTTGAATTAATTTCGCATGTTTTTTGATGAAAAAATACCAACCTAGCAGTTGGTATTTTTTTTGCCTACTATTTCTACTGATAGTGGACTATTGAATCCAGGAAATAAATTGATCCTTGGCTCTTCTGACTTTCTTCAGGTTCACTAGCCAATCCTCATCAGCTTTTCGGTAGCCCAAGGGAAGCATGACTACGCTACGTAAACCTTTGGCTTTGAGGTTCAAGATTTCATCTACTGCCTTTGGATTAAAGCCTTCCATGGGTGTGCAGTCTACTTGCTCGTAGGCTGCAGCAATCAGGGCCGTACCAAGGCCGATATAGGCTTGCTTAGCGGTATGCGTGAAATTGACCTCGGCATCTCTAGCGGGGTAGCTTTTGAGAAGCATTTGGCGATAAGCGGTTCCAGATTCGCTCTTGAAATCGCGAATGGTTTCGGTCATATCAAACGCAGCATTAATGCGCTCAGCGGTGTAGTTGTCCCAAGCAGCAAAAACTAGCAGATGGGAGCAATCGGTAATTTGGGGCTGATCATTAGAGACAGCCCTCATTTGCTCTCTAATTTCTTTGTTGGTGATGACATAGATCTCATATGGCTGCAGTCCACTTGAGCTCGCGGTCAATCTAATTGCCTCGAGAATTTGATCCACTTTTTCTTGGGGGACGCTTTTGGTGGCATCCATTTTTTTAGTGGCATAGCGCCATTGCAACTTATTAATTAGAGTCATTTTTTCCTTTGGATCTATTAATGCAGTAATGAAACAGTGTAATGTGATTTAGATTTATTTGAGTGGGCTCATGATGCACACTGCTGCAGTAGATGTTCTCGAAGTAATGTGGCCGGAGGGGATAAAGTTGAACCTTCTCTGCTTGCTAGTAATAAATTACGTTTGGCCCAAGATTCCTTTAAAGGAATGGCGGCGAGCCCCATAGCCTGGATCTGTGCTGCGCAGGCTTGGATAGGCAGTACGCCAATACCCAGATTAACGGCAATCATTTGGCACATTGCATCATAGCTACGCACTTGGATTCTCAATCTCATTTGTTTGCCTAGCTTCTCAGCGCTTCTAGAGGTGAGCTCCAGTAAAGAGCTGCCTCGATTCAGGCCTACAAAGTCATACTCTAGACACTCTTCAAAAGAAACACTTTTTTTCTTGCTAAGTGGATGAGACTTGCTGCAAGCAATCACCAACTCATCGCTCCCAATGACTTGAGTGTCCAATCCTGTAGTGGGGGATCCCTCAGCAAAGACTCCAATATCTGCAATGCCATCCATCAGGGCTCTCACAATATCTCCGCTAATTTGTTCTTCGACCTCAAGCTGAATCTCAGGATGTGCGCTTAAAAATTGCGACAGTGCTGATGGTAGAAATTCTGTGAGCGCAGACATATTGGCCCACAACCTTACATGCCCTTTAACTCCCTGAGAGTATTCACCCAATTCATTGCTAAATTGTTCAAATCCCTGAAAGAGGCGTAGAGCGTGCTGCATTACTGCATGACCTGCCTGTGTGAGTGTCACCCCTCTGGCGGACCTATCGAGAAGAGAAATGCCTACGGTTTCTTCAAGCTCGGACATTCTGCGGCTGGCAGCTGATAAGGCAAGACTGCACTCATGGGCGCCTTTGGTAATGCTTCCACTTTGGGCAACGGCACAGAAGAGCTTGAGAGTAACAAAGTCTATTCTGGCAGGGTTTATTTGAGGATTCATGTTGTTATTCTAGCTAAGCCTTCGCAAAATGAGAAGGCTTGGTCGCCGCATAGCAATTCTCAATCGGATCAAAATGGCGTAACTTTAGTAAAAATCATCTTTAAAGGAAGGTCATGGAGCCCTTAGCTAATCTCAAGGTCATTGAAATGGGGCAGTTAATTGCTGGGCCATTTGCCGCTAAGACACTTGCTGATTTTGGTGCGGATGTCATCAAGATTGAGCCGCCTAAGGTGGGCGATGCCTTGCGCAAATGGCGCCTACTAAAAGATGGTACTTCCGTCTGGTGGCAAGTGCAGTCGCGCAATAAGCGCTCTCTTTCGCTTGATCTGAAGCAAGCCGAAGCTCAAGATATTGTCAGAACCTTAATTTGCGAGGCGGACATCTTGATTGAGAATTTCCGTCCCGGCACCTTAGAGGGCTGGGGTTTAGATCCAGAAAAATTACTTGAACTCAATCCCAAATTAATCGTTCTCAGAATTAGTGGCTATGGCCAAACTGGCCCTTACCGCGACAAGCCAGGATTTGGGGTGGTTGCGGAGGCTATGGGTGGCCTGCGTCATCTCACTGCAGAGCCGGGCAGAGTGCCAGTACGAGTTGGTGTCAGTATTGGCGATACCTTAGCCTCTTTACATGGTGTGATTGGTATTTTGTTGGCACTGCAAGAGCGTCATCAAAGTGGCAAGGGACAAATAATTGATATTGCTCTATACGAAGCAGTATTTAACTGTATGGAAAGCTTGCTTCCTGAGTACAGTGCATTCGGGGAAGTTCGCCAGGCTGGCGGCAGCGCCTTGCCAGGTATTGCTCCTAGCAATGCCTACCTCTGTGCCGACGGTGGATATGTTTTAGTTGCAGGCAATGGCGACAGCATCTTCAAGCGCTTAATGGGAATGATTGGTCGCAATGATTTAGCTAGTGATCCAGCACTCGAAAATAATGATGGCAGGGTTGCTCGTGTTGCAGAGCTAGATCAAGCGATTGGCACATGGGCTAAGACAATGACAACAGATCAGGCATTGCACTTATTGGATTCTGTTGCAGTCCCGGCTGGGAAGATATATACCGTTGCCGATATTGCTAGCGATCCGCATTACAAGGCACGAGGCAATATTCAAAAGATTCAGATGCAAGATGGTAGTGAGTTAGATGTGCCTGGGGTCATTCCCAAGTTATCGCGTACACCAGGATCAATCAAAACTCTAGCGCCTAATATTGGTGAGAATACTGATGAAATTCTTCGCAGTATTGGATTAACGGATGCACAGCTCGCCTCTTTAAAAGAACGCGGTGTTGCATTTACTAAATAATGAATTCAATTAATTACATGGTCGAATAATATGACTCGAATATATTTCAATGACGTTGTTACTAGAGATGGTTTTCAGATTGAGCCTAACTTTATTCCGACTGATGACAAGGTCAAGTTAGTAGATGAATTAAGTCGATGTGGCTTTGCCAAAATTGAGGTGACTTCTTTTACATCACCGAAAGCCATTCCGATGTTGCGTGACGCCGAGGAGGTCATGGGCAGAATTGAACGTATGCCGGGTGTCGAGTACACAGTCTTGGTGCCTAATTTGCGTGGTGCAGAGCGTGCTTTTGAGTCTCGCGCAGATGAATTCAATCTCGTAATGTCAACTTCAGAAACTCATAACCTAGCCAATCTGCGTATGGGTCGAGAGAAGAGTTTTTCAGGTTTGGCTGAAGTGATTCGTTATGTAGATGGCAGAACACCTATCAATGTTTCCTTATCAACAGCCTTTGGTTGCCCCATGGAGGGTGATGTGCCACAGTCTGTTGTTGAGGAATTTGTTCAACGCTTCGCAGATCTTGGGGTACGCGGTGTGACTATTTGCGACACGACGGGTATGGCTCATCCTGCGCAGGTTGCTTTGATGGCGAATGATCTACAGAAGAAGTTTGCTGATTTGCAGCTGACATTTCATTTCCACAATACCCGGGGCATGGGGCTAGCTAATGTACTTGCAGCAGTTCAGTCTGGAATTGTGCGCTTTGATGGTTCGCTAGGTGGACTCGGCGGTTGCCCCTATGCACCAGGTGCTAGCGGCAACATCTCAAGTGAAGATGCTATTCATATGCTCGATGCGATGGGATATGACACGGGGATAGACATCCCACGCTTAATTGGTTTGGCACGTGAGTTACCGCTGATTGTGGGGCACTCTGTGCCGGGCCAGGTAGCTCAGGCTGGCAGCACTTGCGATTTACATCCTGCCCCTGCTTATGTGGCAGAGTTACGTTAATTCTTTTTGATTTCATTTGAGGGCTAGTCTCATGCGCAGATATTTTTCAACACTCCAAATCTTGGTTTTAATGTTGCTTGCACAAACACCGCTTGTCGCCCACAGCCAGGATTCAGGTAAGTACCCAAATAAACCAATTACATTCATTGCATCATCTGCGCCAGGAGGTACAACGGATTTCACTGCCAGGGTGCTTGCGCAACCTCTTGGTACTGCACTGGGGCAAACTATTGTGGTTGAGAACAAAGCTGGGGCCTCTGGTGCAATTGCAGCGGCAGCTGTAAAGAAGGCAGATCCAGATGGTTACACCTTACTGGTGCAGTACTCTGGCTATCACGTGATTACTCCTTTGGTGAGTAAGAATCCACTGCCATGGGAGCTCAAGGATTTTCAAGCTGTAGCGAATGTGATCTCAGCACCACAAATTGTGGTGATCCGTGCTGATTTGCCATTTAAAACAATGAACGATCTCATTGCTTATGCAAAAGCAAATCCTGGGAAGCTAAATTACGCATCTTCAGGCAATGGCTCTTTGCAGCATGTGACGGGCGCAATGCTTGAACAACAAGCAGGCATCAAAATGACCCATGTGCCTTACAAAGGAACTGGCCCTGCATTGGCTGATTTGTTAGGCGGTCAAGTAGACCTTACATTCGGCACGCCTCCACCATTCATTCCTCATATTCAGACCGGTAAGTTGCGCGCTTTAGCAACAACAGGGAAGAAGCGTTTACAAAGTCTGCCTGATGTACCAACTGCTGCTGAAGCAGGTTTACCTAAGTTAGATGCCACATCATGGTTTGCTGTATTTGCGCCGATAAATACTCCAGCTCCCATCGTCAATCAATTGACTACCGAGATTGCTAAAGTGATGGCTACACCAGCCTTTAAGCAAAAGGCCATTGAAATGGGTGCAGAGGCAACTTATATGAACCCTAAGCAATTGGATGAGTTTATTAAAGGCGAGAACACTCGATGGACTGCGGTTGTGAAAGCCGCAAAAATTGAAGCTGATTAACGCGAGGCTGCTATCGATATGATTGATCATTTGGACCACCTGGTGCTGACTACCGCAAATGAAGAAGCCTGCGTTGATTTTTATACGCGTGTTTTAGGAATGAAGCTAGAAAGCTTTATCGGTGGTACGCCGCCGGTAGAGCGCAAGGCATTTAAGTTTGGCAATCAAAAGATTAATCTGCACATCCAGGGCAAGGAATTTGAGCCTAAGGCAAACATCCCAACACCAGGCTCTCTTGATCTGTGCTTTATTGCTGATAGACCGCTAGAGCAAGTGATTTCAAAACTTGGGGAAATGGCTTGGCCAATAGTGGAGGGTCCAGTGATTCGTACCGGAGCAACCGCGAAGATTAATTCAGTCTATATCAGGGATCCAGATCAAAATCTAATTGAAATTAGCGAACTAATCTAATTACTGCCGAATGAACCAGGATGATTTTCTAAAGGTCTTACGTCAGGATAGTTTTCCTGAGCCTGTTTTAGTAGTTCGCGAACAAGGTGGGTTTCTGGATACGCATACCCATCCCTTTGAGGTGAAAGCCTTGGTAACTCAAGGCCAAATTGATATCGTGATTGATGGCCTTAAGCAAACCTATTTATCGGGTGATGTATTTCATTTAATGCATAGCCAAGAGCATGCGGAAAGCTATGGCAATCAAGGCGTTCAGTACCTAGCTAGCAGAAAAGGCTAATCTCTCCTTTGTTTGATGCTGGAGGGCTTTATGATGAGGAATGTCTCTCATCCATTCAGCAGGAATCCAAGGCCTTAAAGAGAGCCTCTCTAAATTAAAAGAAAGGTTTGATGGCACCCAAGGTGAGCCCTATGTTGTAGAGAGCAAGAAGTTCAAGGCACTCTATTTTGATAGCGATTCTACGCAGAGCCTGATGGATATGCAGGCGCCCCTTCGTTTAGTAGTCAGTTATACCGAGACGATGATGGGTTTTTTGCTTTTTCATGAAAATCCCAAGAGTATTGCGATGATTGGTTTGGGTGGTGGATCACTCGCCAAGTACTGTCACCATTACTTGCCAGGTGCATCCATTTTGGTTTTGGAAAACAATCCCAAGGTGATTGCACTTAAGGACAAGTTCCATGTCCCAGAAAATAGTACTCACTTTAAGGTGTCAGAAGCTGATGGGGCAGCGTATTTAAGGGACACTGAGGAAAAGTTTGATGTCTTGCTTGTTGATGGGTATACCAAGCTAGGACAAGCGGCTCAACTATGCAGCGAAGATTTTTATGCCAGTTGCTTGGCATGCTTAAATCCCAATGGTATCTTGGTTATTAACTTCTCTGGTGCGGCGGGATTGAACCAGGTCTACCAAGAGCGAATTGACCGAGTCTTTGAGTTTCCATCCGCGCTGGTAGTGGAGGATGATCGGATGAATCAAATTCTATTTGTGAGCAATGGCTCGGGCCTTAAAGCCCCGGCAGAGGATCTCCTGAGGCGATCTTTAGCCTTGAGTAAAGCTCACGATATTCATTTAGCTAGAACCACTCAGAACTTTTTAGCCCAACGCAAGCTGGATGCAAGCTAGTTAAGGGTGAGTAATTTGATGTGCATCAAGTACACTTTACCTATTAGGTTCAAACTATTAGAGTTATTTGATTATTCTTAATAAAGTGAGCCCTCCATGAAGCTTGAATTTGTCGGTCCTGCAGCCGTTTTAGAGAACGGTGATGTCTCTTATCCAGCAATACTTGAAGGCAAGCCTCTTAAGTGCAGCTTTAGTTATGAGGCACTTCAGGACTTAGATCCCGAAGGCGTCGAAACAGATGCCTTGCAATTGTTTAAAACCCATCAATTAAAGCTGCTCTCGATAGCCGAGCAAAAGATACTGAATGGTCATGCCGTTGATGGCGCTGTCCACTTATTTAGCCATGATTTGATCTTAGATTAATCATTTTTATTGTTTTAGCACCCCGTTTTTTTAATTAGAAAGAGAAAATATGTCATTTAATCACTCAGTTATTTGGATTGATCATCAAGAAGCTCACGTTATATATTTCAATCCGACTGCAAGTGAGAGCGAAGTCATTAAGACTAGGTCTACTCATAAAAATGTTCATCACAAAAGTGGTTCTGTCAGTGGTGCGCGTGCTGAACCAGATCAGCATTACTTACATGAAGTCATTCAAGCGGTCATGGAATCTAAAGAGATTTTGATTGTGGGGCCCGGCTCTGCAAAACTGGATTTAATGAAGCATGCTACTAAGCATGATCATGGCATTGCTGAAAAAGTAGTTGGTATTGAGACTGTTGATCATCCAAGTGATGGTCAGTTATTGGCTTATGCAAAAAAATACTTTGCCAAAGTTGATGCTTTAAAAGGCGACACCATCATTACTGGTTGATTTATTTATCCCCCTGTAAATGGGGGATAATTTATTCATGCTGCTCATTATTGCTTTCATCGTTAATGCATCGCTAGCGCTCCTAGCGATCCTGCTTCATTACGAGGCGCTATTTCAGCTAGATAGATTGCTGCCTAAGTTGGCCCATATTGCACCCCGTTTTAGGGTACTAGTAGGTGTTGGTGCCATCTTCATGGCGCACGTGGCGGAGATCTGGCTGTTTGCCTTTGGCTATTTCTTTACCTTGCAGTTCCCCGCCATGGGAGGCCTTGTCGGCAACCTCTCAGGACACGGCATCTTGCTCGATTGTGCCTATTTATCATTCGTTACCTTTACCACTTTGGGGTATGGTGAGATTGTGGCGCAAGGCTACTTGAGGTATCTTACTGGGGTAGAGGCGCTAACCGGCTTTATCCTTATTACTTGGTCCGCCTCATTTTTATTTATTGAGATGCAGAAATACTGGACCACTTATAAAAATACTCAGACTGAGCAATATAAATAAGCCTGGCTTACTTCTTAAAACTCTTTCATGAGTCGTACAGCTAGCAAGCGAGTTTGAACAAAGCCATTTTTAATTTCTGTATCTCGTCCGTACTGCAGGGAGAATCTTCCGATTGGTGTGTGAGCTTGTCCACTCAATAAAAATCTTTGCGTGTTCGTCACGTTATTCATGTAGTTATTGTTGATTGAAGTTGCACCACCTGCTACATAAAAGTACGAAGCCGCTACGGTGAAAATTTCATTAATACGATAAATAGGACCAAGCTGTGTAGTGGTTAGGGGCTTTTGGTTCAGCGATACATTGGTCAACGAATTGCAGGTGGCTGCACATTGGCTATTGCCGCCAAACCACATGGTATCGACTGCAATCATGCCATCCACGCTAGAGGTGATCGGCGCTTGGAAGCCCATCTGAAAGTCCGTGCGAAAGCGATTCTCACCAGTGTTAAAAGCTCGTTGACTGGAATAGCTGCCGGTCGGGCTAATCAGATAGCCTGCTAGGCCAAGGTAGGTTCTGCTAGCCCTGTTGTGATATGGCCATATTGCTGTTGCAAGAGTGAGATCACCAATTCCGGTAGTGCTTGCTTGACTTGCTAGTGAGCCCGCCGGTTGAATTGATCCGTAAGGTATTTGTATGAAGCTGACTGCTGGCAGGCTGCCAAGATCATAGCTTCGCGTCCCACGAAAAATTGCACTTTGCGTATCAATGACTGGGTTTCCGGCTTGCGCTGAACCATTTTTATACAGCGTTGAGTTCTCGGTATTTAGATAACTAATCGTCACATAATTTTTATTGGGCAGGGGGGCAACAATATCGTTAGGCTGCAGGTCGACTGCCCACGCCATGAATGACGTGAAAAGGATGCATAAGAGAAAAGTGACTCGAACGAAATACATAGCGTTTGCATTTTAGCGAGTGCTTGCTATAAAGGCGATGATTTTGGTGGGTATTTACAATTATTACTAACTAATATTGTTTCTCTAAACCATATAAAATATGGTTTTTATGTCTAATTCCATAATCCTTATAAGTTTTGTGGACTTTAATTTTTCCTAATTTAAGGCTTTATGTTGCTTCTCTCAAGACTGTTCGTTGTTCTTTGTACATTGATTCTAGTTGGCTGTCAGTCAACTGGGAGTGATGGAAAGCCCTTGACTGAGCAAGAAATTTTGCAGAAACGACAAGCTACTCTGGCGATGTCGAAGACGGGCCTAGCTGCTTTAATTAAACAAAATCCAGCGATCCAAAAAGAGATCGAAGCTGCCCCAGGTTATGCCGTCTTTGATACAACTAATGTGAATGTTGTCTTGCTGGTACTTGCTAGGGGTGAGGGCGTACTGTTTGATAAGCGCCGTCCAACCCCCGTCTTTATGGAGGCAATGAAAACTGGTGAGGGGGTTGGTGCGGGATATCAGCAGCAGTACCAAGTCATCATCTTTAAAAATACGGATGCCATCGATCAGTTCTTATTAACTTCAATTGATGGGCAGCGCGGCGGCATGGATGTTGATGCGAATTTCTCAGCCGGTTCCGGTGGAACTGTCCGCTCTTTCAATCCGTATATTTCAATCTATACGGTTGGTTTGTCTGGGTACGATCTACAGGCAAATTATGGTGGAACGCTATACCTAGTCGACAAGCAATTAAATGATGTAAAAACTTTGAACTCCTTGCCATCGAAGAATAAGTAATTTACAAAAATTGATTTTGGTATCGCAATGCAGTTTGGATGGTTTGAAAGTGAATATCTACGGTTGTCTTAATTTCTCTGCCATAGCCACCTGCCATGCTAAATGCAATTGGGATTTGGCGATCTAGGCCATACTGGAAAACGGCTTCGTCTCGCTGGCGCATGCCATCTTTGCTAATGTTCAGTTTTCCTAGGCGATCTCCTTCATGTGGATCGGCCCCAGCCAGATAAATAATGAAATCAGGCTTGAATCTATTGAGCATTTCTAAGCCTTGATCAAGGGCTCTAAGGTAATCGCTATCCTCACATCCATTGGGCAGTCCAATATCTAAATCACTCTGCTCTTTCGTGAATGGGAAATTATTTTCACCATGGATGGAGAGGGTGAATATAGAGGCATCATTTTGCAGAATAGATGCCGTGCCATTACCTTGATGCACATCTAAATCCACAACGGCTACCTTGAGCTTTGCATGAATTTCCTTTTGCAATACTCTTGCTGCAATTGCGGAATCATTAAATACGCAGAAGCCGCTGCCCATATTGCGATAAGCGTGGTGCGTGCCCCCTGCAAGGTTTGCTGCTAAGCCTTCATTTAAGGCGGCTTTGGCGGCGGCAACAGTAGCCCCGGCCGAACGTCTAGAGCGCTCCACCATGAGCTCGCTCCAAGGAAAGCCAATCTCCTGTTGCTCTTTTGGACTAAGGCTTCCTGAAATGACTTTAATTAGATAGTGAGGATCATGGGCATAGAGAATCTGCGTATCTGTAGTGGCTGGCGCCTCGACAAGCTCGACTCCCTCTAGATTGGTAACGAGGTCTCTTAGCTGACTGTACTTTTCCATCGGGAAGCGGTGTCCCGGTGGAAGTGGTAAAACATAGTGGTCGGTATAAAAAGCTTTCAAGGACTGTCTCACGTATGCGATATGCACAAGAGTCTATTCGTTTTTCTATAGGTAGGTATGTCTCGATCTGAAAAAGCAGGTTTTAAGGGAAATAAATCATTTCTGCCCAGCAAGACTTGCCTCGTCTGTGGCAAGGAGATGACATGGCGTAAGTCTTGGGCTAAAAATTGGGATGAGGTTAAATATTGCTCCGATGCCTGCCGCTCTAAAAAATCAGGTAGCAAGATTGAGGCGTAATCCATGACTACTTTGATTTACTGGTTTCGCAATGATTTGCGCTTGGCAGATAATCCTGCATTTACGCAGGCCTGCTTAAGTGCAGATCATCTTCTGCCGGTATATGTGCATGACTCAAAAGAGCAAGAAACAGTGTATGGTTTTGAGCGACAGGGGCCACATCGACAGGCTTTCTTGAGGGCATCCTTGGATGACCTAGGATCTCAGTTGCGTGCACAGGGATCTGACTTGTTGGAGTTTTCTGGCAAGTCAGCGGAGGTGCTGCTGCGCTTACTCAAAGATACGTCTGCACAAGCAATCTATTGTGAACAAATCGAAGCGCCCGAAGAAATTGAGCAAGTGCGAATGTTGCAAGAGCAGGGCGCTGATGTAAAAGAGTTCTGGCAATCCAGCATGTTGGATCCGCAGAGCTTCCCGTTTGAGCTGGAAAAAATGCCCGATGTATTTACTGCATTTCGTCGCGAGCTTGAGAAAGCGCAACTCAAGTTCGCCCAGCCCATCAATGCGCCCAAGAGAATTCCTTCGCTTCCGGCAGCTTTGCCTCAAGGCTCAATATTGCTTTCAAGAGCTCAATTAGTTTCACATCCCTATTTACTGGGGGGAGTCAGTCATGCGCAAGCTCACCTGAAGCAATATCTAGAGCGGCGTTTGCCAGATAGTTATAAAGAGACTCGTAATCAGCTCATTGGCATGGATTACTCCAGTAAGTTTTCTGCATGGCTTGCCTTGGGCTGCATCTCAGCACGCGACATCGCTGCGCAACTGAATGAGTATGAGAATTGCCACGGCGCCAATGATGGTACATATTGGCTTTGGTTTGAGTTGCTATGGCGTGACTATTTCCGCTTTATTCACTTTAAGTATGGTCAGAAGTTGTATCGCGCTAGTGGCTTAAACGGCATCCCAGTAAGTCCGTCGTACGCATCTAGCTTTGAGCAGTGGAGCACAGGTACTACCGGAACTGCTTTAGTGGACGCAGGTATGTGCGAGCTTCAGCAAAGCGGTTATCTCTCCAATCGGATGCGTCAGATTGTGGCAAGTTACTGGATATACGATATGAAAGGTGACTGGCGTGCTGGCGCAGCCTGGTTTGAATCTCAGTTAATAGACTATGACGTTTACAGCAATCAGGGTAATTGGCTTTATATCGCTGGACGTGGAACAGACCCTAGGGGAGGCAGGCCATTTAATGTTGCCAAGCAAACTCAGGACCACGACCCTAAAGAAATCTATCGCAAGCTTTGGCTTTCACCTGAGTAAGTTTTTACAGTTTCTCTACTTCCGCATATTGCTCTAGCACTTCTAGGGAGACTTTCTCCAAAGCTTTGATGTGCGTACTTTCCAGCTTAATCATGGGCGCACAGTTAGCTTCTAGAGCTTCGATCCAGCGATTAAGACATAGACACCATTGATCCCCTGCAATTAGCCCTGGAAACTGGTACTCCGGTCTTGGAGTAATTAGATCGTTGCCGCGCTTCAGGCTAAATTGCAAAAAGTCATTACTGACTATTGCGCACACCAAATGACTCCCAGCATCTTGTTCGTTGGTCTTGCAGCAACCGTCCCTAAAAAATCCCGTTAAAGGATCAAAGGAGCAGGGAACTAGTGGTTGGCCTAAAACATTGAGGGTGATGTCATCTTGCATAGAAACTTTCTGTGTTTACCAAGGGAGTCGTTCGCCGGAATAGCTAATAAACGTCCCTGAATCTTCTTTATTTAGTGAGAGTAAGACATTCAGCATATCTTGCGCAGCATCAAAAGGAGGTCTGCCAATTTGCTCTCCCTTAAAAGGTTTTGATAGGTGAGAGTTGACTGTCCCTGGATGGAGTGCCACCAAAGCGGTGTTGGGTTTAGTTCTTGAGAATTCAATCGATGCTGTCTTAATCAGCATATTTAATGCTGCCTTAGAGGTGCGGTAGCTGTACCACCCGCCGAGGCGATTATCTTCAATGCTTCCGACCTTGGCGGAGAGGGTTGCCATGACAGAGTTGGCAGGGTCGAGTAACTTGGAAAAGTGCTTAATAGTCAACCCGGGTCCGATAGCATTAATTTGCATCAACATCTGCAATTGTTCAGCATTGAGATCATCGAGTCTCTTTTCAGGCATCCAATCTGCAGAGTGCAATATGCCAATGGTATTGATAATGAGCTGAAAGGGCGCTTCATCTGAGAGGGCCTTCGCCGCAGATTCAATGGTGCTGAGATCTTGATAATCAATTGGGTTGGCAGAATTTCGATGTAAGCCCACTACTTCAATGCATGCAGGATGCTGCTCCAGTAACTCTATGAAGGCAGAGCCTATGGTTCCTGAGGAGCCAATCACGAGTGCGCGGAAGGGTTTGGGGATTAATGGCATGTATGAGGGGAAATGGATGGGGTCCAAGTCAGTTTATTGAATAAGTCTTAAACTTGCTCGATGACGACACGACTACCCCAAACGCTTTCAGAAGCGGATCTCTCGAGGTTAATTGAGATGGCCTGGGAAGATCGCACGCCTTTTGACGCTATTGAGGCTACTTTTGGGTATTCCGAGCCCCAAGTCAAAGCTCTAATGAGGAAGAATCTCAAACGTAATTCGTTTGAGCTATGGCGTAAGCGAGTGACTGGTAGGGCAACCAAGCATGTTGCTCTTCGCAGTAAGTTGGTAACTCGCGCTTATTGCGCCACTCAGTACAAGCAAAAATAAGCATCATGAAAAAGCTGACCATGTTCTATGACGGTCTTTGCCCCTTATGTCAGGCAGAAATTCAATTTCTCTCCGGGCGTAATCAAGCAGGCTTGCTCAGCTTTGTGGATATTAATTCGGATCTATATCTTCCTGATCGTGTCGGCGTCTCTTGTGACCAAGCTTTGGCTTCCATGTGTGCACAATATGATGACGGCCAACTGATTGAAGGGGTTGAAGTATTTTCAGCGGCCTATAGTCGAGCAAATCTCCCTAAGCTCGCATGGATTTTTTCTAGACCAGCACTTAAGCCTTTTTGGAATGTAGCTTATCGATTCTTCGCAGAGCATCGCCATACGATCTCATCCTTGTTTGGGCCTCTTGCTTTACGGCTGGTCAATAGAAAGGGGTAAAGATATGAAGCTCTCTCATGTAGTAGCAATTACTTTAGCGCTCAGCTCACTCACCCCTAGCGGCTTTGCTAAGGAGCCCCCACATATCAAAAGTATGATGGGTCAAACGCAATTGCAAGGCCTGGGTAGGCTGAACTTTTGGGGCTTTCATGTTTACGATGCCAATCTATATCGTGGTGCAACTAAGGATTCTCAAGAGTTTGCTCTCGAGCTGAAGTATCAGAGATCATTCTCCGGTGAAGCAATTGCCAACCGTACGGCCGAAGAGATGAAAAATTTAGGCGTCCCTGATACTCAAGCGGCGTCTTGGGGTAAGGAGTTAGCAAGCATTCTTCCTAATGTGGAGCCTGGCCAAACTATTTCTGCCATCTATATTCCCAAGCAAGGCACGAGCTTCTTTTACGATGGCAAAAAGATATCGCAAATTCAGGGCGCTGATTTTGCAAAAGCTTTTTTTGGAATTTGGTTAGATTCAAAAACGAGTGCGCCAAAACTCAGGACAGAGCTATTAGGGCAAGGTTGCCCGCCACCACTTATCTCAGGAGCATGTTAAATGCGCAAAACTTATATCGCTGCAAAATGGATGATTGTAGGTTTAGTGATTGCAGGTTTATTTGCCTGTTCCTCGCCTTCAGTAACGCAGTACGCCAATGAAAAACCCAATTTAGATCTTAGTGAATACTTCAATGGCACGATAGATGCCTATGGAATCTTTACTGACCGAAGTGGCGAGGTAAAAAAACGATTTACTGTTCTTTTGGTTGCCCAGTGGAAAGTGATTGACGGTAAGAAAGTAGGCACCCTCGATGAGAGCTTTGAATACTCTGATGGCACTAAGCAAAAGCGTATTTGGACTTTGACTGAAACTTCCCCTGGTAAATATATTGGTAGGGCGGATGATGTTGTGGGTGATGCGCTGGGCGAATCAGCAGGCAATGCCCTGAATTGGACTTACACCTTGGCATTGCCGGTGGATGGGACGATCTATCACGTGCAATTTAATGATTGGATATACCTTGTAACGCCTAAGGTCATGCTGAACAAAGCCAAGATGAGTAAGTTTGGTATTGATCTTGGCGAGGTTACCTTGAGCTTTTACAAGCGCTAGGCCAGGTAATTGGCGAGGATCGATATTTGAAGAAGCTTGTTCTCATTCTGGGTGATCAGTTAGATATCAATAGCCCGGTAATAAAAAATCTCAATCCCAAGACTGATCAGGTGGTCATGATTGAGTCTGCGGATGAGGCTCAGTATGTTTGGTCTCATAAGGCAAAAATTGCTTTGTTTTTATCGGCAATGCGCCACTTTGCCAATCAGCTAGAAGAGCTTGGTATACCGCTGCAATATATTAAACAGTCTCCCAAATCCATTGGCGACACGTTACGAGCCATCATTAAAAATGAAAAATACACTCATTTGGTTTGTCTTGAGCCAGGGGAATATCGACTCAAATGTGAAATAGAAGCATTGGCTGCTGAATTAAATATTGAATTAGAAATGCAAGAGGATCCACATTTCTATTGCTCCCGTCAGGAATTTTCTAACTGGGTTGCTGGTAAGAAAGAATTGCGTCTGGAGTATTTCTACCGACTGATGCGTAAGACTCACAACATCCTGGTTGACAAAGAAGGCAACCCCGATGGTGGTCAGTGGAATTTCGATCGAGACAATCGCAAGCCCTTTCCAAAGAAGGGTCCCGGCCTAATCCCGCCCCCAGAATTATTTGAACCAGATGCCATTACCAAAACTGTTTTGGCTGAAGTGGAAGAGCGTTATTCAGACCACCCTGGATCATTAGCGCACTTCCAGTGGCCGGTGACTCGCCAACAAGCGCTGCAAGCTCTAGAGGGATTTGTAGAACACCGTTTAGCGACTTTCGGTATTTATGAAGATGCGATGTGGACGGATACGCCTTTTGGTTGGCACTCGCTGTTGTCTAGCTCACTCAATCTGAAATTACTTAATCCCAGAGAAGTCATCGATGCCGTTTTACTTGCTTGGAAAAAACATGATCTAGAGTTGGCAACTGTAGAGGGATTTATTCGGCAGATCTTAGGATGGCGAGAATTTGTGCGCGGCATGTACTACCTCGATATGCCGCAAATGGCCAAGGATAATTTTTACGATCATCACAATCCTTTGCCTAACTGGTATTGGACTGGCGATACCAAGATGAAATGCATGCAGGAGGCGATAGGGCAGACTCTAGACTTCGGATATGCACATCACATTCAGCGTTTGATGGTCGCTGGGAACTTCGCGCTACTCGCTGAGATTCTGCCCAAAGAGGTATGTGATTGGTATCTGGCTATTTATGTGGATGCGATTGAATGGGTAGAGTTACCCAATACTGCGGGTATGGCCTTGTTCGCCAGCGGTGGCCGCTTTACTAGTAAGCCTTATATTGCGAGCGGCGCTTACATCAAGAGAATGAGCAACTATTGCGGTTCTTGCCAATATAAGCCCGATGTCCGGTTTGGGGAGAGTGCTTGCCCAATGACTACTCTTTATTGGAACTTTCTAATTAAACATCGCAAGCAGTTTGAGGCAAGCCCGCGTACCCGTTTAATGACCGCTAATTTATCCCTTATTAGCGATGTGGATCAAGAATCTATTCAGGGGCATGCTAAGACTATTTTGGGCAATCTGGACGCGCTGTAAGCGGGGGCGGCAAGGTTCTGGGTTTTGTGTCACACTTTGACCAATTAAATCAATAGCTTAAAGATTGCGATGCGAATAGAAGACACTGATCCAGCACGGCATGCTGGCATTGAATATCCCATGGAAGTAGGTGCACCCGTATTTGCGCCGATCAAAGTCTTGGAAGAGAAAGACAAGGCAGTCAATGTCGCTCGCCAAAATGCCAAGCTTGAATACGATCGCATTATGGAGCAGGCTGAAGTACTAATGAAGCAGGCGCGTGCTCTTCAAGCAAGATTGGACGCAACAGAAATGGTGCATAGCGCTAAATTTGGTTTCAATCCTCTCCATGGAAAAACCTATCACCTGTATTTTGATAGTCGCATTGGTACAAATGTGTTGATCCAAAATGGCCCTGATCAATGGAGTTGTGGCATTCCGGATTCCTGGACCTATGTCATGGCAGTTAAAAAGCTCGGTGATAGTACGTGGGCTATCGTTGAGGATGAAGAGGTCCCATCTTCTTCTGTTGCGGTAAGATAAATTTTTCTATAAAAATAATAAGGTGACTTGTGACAACTGCTCGAATTGTTAGTCTCTCAGAACTCGGTAACGCCGACGTAATTAAATTAATCGATAAAGAGCTGCCAGCTCCCGGAAAAGGCGAAGTACAACTTCGTCAAACTGCAATTGGTTTTAACTTTATCGACGTATATCAGCGCTCAGGTGTTTACCCACTGGAATTGCCAACAGGCTTAGGTCACGAAGCGGTTGGTGTGGTCGAGGCGCTTGGTGAAGGCGTTACTCGATTCAAAGTGGGCGATCGCGTGATGTATATGAATGCTGGTATCGGTGCATATGCCAGTGCGCGCAATGTAGCGGTAGATAAGCTGGTGTCGGTACCAGACAATGTATCTGATGAAGTCGCTGCTGCCGTGTTCTTTAAGGCGATGACTGCGCAATACTTAATTCAAAAGACCTACAAGGTCAAAGCTGGTGATGTCGTGCTGGTACATGCTGCTGCTGGTGGTGTTGGTCAAATCTTAGCGGGTTGGGCAAAATCATTAGGCGCTTTTGTAGTAGGCACTGTTGGCTCTGAAGCTAAGTTTGCTGCAGCAAAAGAAGCGGGATGTGATGCTGTGGTCGATTACTCAAAACCCAATTGGGTTGAGGAAGTTATCAAGGCAACAGGTGGTCGCAAGGCGAATGTGGTTTACGACTCTGTTGCTAAAACTACTTTCCTGGGATCTCTCGAGTGTGCTGCTCCATTTGGTACGGTGGCTTTATTTGGTGCAGCTTCTGGCCCAGCGCCAGAGATTCAGCCAGAGATTCTCAATAAGAAGGGCTGCCTTTTCTTAACAAGGCCGTCTGTGTTTCCGCATAACGCTACGCCTGAGTTGCTTCAAGAAAATGCCCGTGCGGTATTTGATGCGATTGCGCAAGGCCGTGTAAAAGTGCAAATCGGTGCTAAGTTCACTCTTGAGCAAGCTGCTGATGCACACAAGGCGGCTGAGGGAAGAAAAGTTTCGGGAGCTATTGTGATTACCCCTTAATGTGGGTTATCGAACATTTGATCTGATGTGGTTTATTGAAAAGCCCCGCCTGTGCGGGGTTTTTTGCTTTTTATATGCCTGCTCAACTGATCTACTTAACTGTAAAATGAATTGAAGCACTTAGGCTCACTAAAAGAGACTCACATGAACTTCAATATCAAGTCGATTCTTTCTGCGGTCTGTATTACCTGTTCCTCAATAGTGTTCGCGCAAATACCGAATACACAATACTCCCAGGGAATTTCTTACATCTCTGGCGGGGTAGGGGAAGAGGAGTCACAAGCAATTTTGGCTGAGGCTAAGCAGTGGCCTGTATTGCTAGAGCTATCGCAGTTAGAGAATGGTCGCGGTGTTTGGATCTTCGGTGCCAAGATTAGAGTTCTGAACGCTAAGAATCAGGTCGTATTTGATGCGCAAGCTGATGGCCCCTATATGCTCATGAATTTACCTGCAGGCGATTACCTGCTTGAGGGAAGCTATCAAGGCGTAGTTCAGAAGAGGTCTGTTACTGTCAAGACAGAATCGCCACAGAAGATCAATCTCTTTTGGAAATCCTAGTTCATTCTATTTCTACTTAGGTATAGTTTCGGTGACTGATAAAAATTTGGAGATGTCTTTGAATATTGTTTCACCTAAAGTATTAGAGCAGCTCGCGCCTAGCGGTGTTTTATCTGCTGGAGTGTATTTGGGTAACATCCTATTGGTTACTGGTCGATCATCCGCTGGCGAGCCGACTGGCATCTCGCCGGATATCTGTCGAGCCATTGCAAAGCGTTTGGGTGTGGAGGTAAACCTGATAGGCTTTAGTACGCAGGTCGAAGTGGTTGAAGCTGTCGCTAGTGGGAGGTGTGGCATCTCATTATTGGGTTCCGATCCCGCTCGCGCTCAAAAGATTACATTCACACCTGCCTATGTCGAGCTAGCGGCTACTTACTTGGTGCCTGCCAATTCACCTATTACCGAGGTATCGCAGGTAGATCAACCAGGCATTCGGATTGCCTCTTTTTATAAGAGTGCTTATGACCTTTGGTTGCAGCGCAACCTCAAGTATGCCAGCTTGGTACATGCTGATAGCGTGAAAGCGAGCAATGAATTGTTTATCAGTGAAAAATTAGATGCTTTAGCAGGTTTGAAGACTGGTCTAGTTTCCGTTGCTAGAGATATTCCTGGATCTAGAATTCTGGATGGTCAATTCACTGGAATTCAGCAGGCGGTTGCTGCTCAAAAATCCCACCTAGAGTCGATTGAATTTTTAAATGCATGTGTGGCGGAATTCATTGAATCTGGTTTAGTGGCGGATCTGATTAGTCAATATCAGGTGCAAGGCCTATCCGTTGCAAAGCTCCCTCAAATGTCCTCAGAAGGTTAGTAATCCTCGTATCCCCGTCAAGATTGGCGTTTAGCCTACATGGCAGCATGGTTCAGAGGGAAAAATACTTCCCGCTTACTCAGCTTATAATTAGCTAAGCAATTGAATTAAAAGAAGTTTCTCTCTTAAAGACCGTTTTTTGCGTGTTTGACAGCCCTAAGTGGGTCTTGGACAATGCCTGAGGTGGTTTGATTCAAGCCATTTCTTCCGATGACAGCCATTAACTCCTCCTTTCCAGCATCCTCAGCCTCAGTCCTTGAGGCTCGTGCACTAACCTGCATTCGAGGCGAGAGAGAGCTGTTTTCAGGCCTTGATTTGCAGGTATTTGCCGGTCAGTGTTTGCATATTCGTGGTGAGAATGGCGTGGGCAAAACAAGCCTTTTGCGTCTATTAACTGGCTTGACCTCCCCGGAGTCTGGAGAGGTTCTTTGGAGCGGCCACTCCATCAAAGAAGATGCTTCCGAATATCACAACAAACTTTTATTTTTGGGTCACCGTGATGCGCTAAAAGAGGATCTCAGTGCCATTGAAAATTTGCGCCTGTATGCAGCAATCGATGGCATTACTCTTTCTGAGCAAGATGCTTTTACTTCCTTGTGGCGATTTGGTTTGAAGGGGCGCGAAGATCTGCCTGTGAATTGCTTATCAGCGGGTCAAAAAAAACGTGTCCTGATGGCGCGTATGTTGACGCGTGGTGCGCAAGTATGGATTTTGGATGAGCCTTTTAATGCTCTAGATACTCATGCGGTGCAGGAGTTGCAAGATTTGATAGCTGAGCATCTTAGGGGCAATGGTTTGGTGGTGCTGACAAGTCACCAGCCTTTAGCGATTCCTGGTCTGCGAGTGTTGGATCTATGAACGCCTTTATTGCTATCGTCCATCGCGATCTGCTGCTAGTGATGCGTCGCAAGAGCGAGGTACTTACCGCATTATTTTTCTTCGTGATTGTGACTAGTTTATTTCCATTGGGAATTGGTGCTGATACCGCCCTGTTAAGGAAGATTGCACCCGGCGTCATTTGGGTTGCCGCTTTGCTTTCCACATTGCTTGGTTTGCAGCGAATGTTTGCTGCTGATTACGCGGATGGCACCTTAGAGCAATTGATCTTATCGCCGAATTCATTCACAGCATTAGTGTTTGGCAAGATTTTTGCCCATTGGTTAGTCTGTGGCCTTCCTTTAGTTTTGCTGGCGCCTGTCATTGGCATTCAGTTTGATTTGGATGCCCAGTCTTTAAAGGTATTGATGGCAGCCTTATTGTTGGGAACGCCCGTTTTATCCCTGCTGGGTTCGATTGGTGCAGCGCTAACCCTAGGAGTGAGGGGCGGCAGTGTATTGATGAGTCTTCTAATCTTGCCGCTTTATATCCCTGTATTGATTTTTGGTGCCGGTGCTGTGTACGCCAGTAGCGTAGGGCTTGATATCACAGGACATTTTTCGCTTTTGGGCGCTTTATTCATTTTGGCATTAGCATTTGTGCCTTGGGTTAGTGCTAATGCAGTCAAGATTGCTATCGAATGAGTAATGTAAATAATTTATCTTCTAGTCGCGTGATGAACTGGTTCAAGTTCTCTAGCCCGAGCACTTTTTATCCGCTGGCTGGAAAAATGATTCCTTGGTTCTGGGTGCTCACTATTATTTTTGGAGCTGCTGGCTTGTGGGTGAGCTTCTTCGTGGCGCCAGTAGATGCAGTACAGGGTCAGGGTTACCGCATTATCTTTATTCATGTACCTGCTTCTTGGATGTCCATGTTCATCTATTTAGTCATGGCTGCATGGGCAGGATTAGGCTTGGTATTTAATACGCGCCTATCTGCCATGATGGCGCAGGCTTTGGCTCCAATTGGAGCCTGGATGGCATTTCTATCCCTATGGACTGGTGCCTTCTGGGGTAAGCCGATGTGGGGTGCATGGTGGGTCTGGGATGCGAGATTAACCTCAGAGTTAATTCTGCTCTTTTTGTATCTTGGATTTATCGCCTTGCAGGCCTCTATTGATAATGCCCGTCGTGCCGATAAAGCCGGTGCAATTTTGGCCTTGGTGGGCGTCGTGAATGTGCCTATTATTTATTTTTCAGTGAAATGGTGGAATACCTTGCATCAAGGCGCCTCCGTTTCATTAACGAAGGCTCCAGCCATGGCCCAGACAATGCTTTGGGGAATGCTATTGATGGCTTTATGCTTCTGGATGTACTCAATCGCAGTAGGGTTAATGCGTGTACGCGCCATCATTTTGGAGCGTGAGGCCCATACTGATTGGGTTAAGCAATTAAACGAGGTGAAGCCTTAATGTGGAATAGTCCAGCTGAATTCTTTACGATGGGTGGTTACGCGCTATATGTATGGTGCAGCTTTGGTGTTTGTGCTTTGGTGCTGTTCTTCGAGCCACTAGCTATTCGCGCGCGCCATAAGGCGATCGTACGCAGACTTCAGCGTGAGGTCATGGCGGAGCAGTTTGATCAAAAGGGTGGCAAGTGAAACCAAGATATAAACGAGCAGCCATTATTGTTGGCGCACTCATTGCTATTGGCATTGCGGCAGTACTCATTTTGAATGCTTTAAATAGCAATATTGCCTTATATGTCACGCCTAGTGAAGTTGCTGCTGGTAAATCACCTGCCGGCCAAGTTTTTCGAATTGGGGGCATGGTCAAAGATGGCTCAGTTAAACGAGATGGCTTAACAGTGCACTTTGTGATCACTGATATGGTGAAAGATATTCCTGTTGCCTATACCGGCATTCTTCCGGATTTATTTAAAGAGGGTAAGGGCGCGGTGATTCAGGGTCGCCTTAATCCAGATGGACAATTTATTGCTAGCGAAGTATTGGCTAAGCATGATGAGAACTATATGCCTCCAGAGGCTAAGCATGCTTTAGAGCAGGCTCAAAAAAATGGAAATAAATAATGATTCCTGAGTTTGGGCATTACGCATTAATTCTCGCTTTATGTGTCGCCATTATTCAAGGAATACTTCCATTGGTTGGCGCACATCAAGGTCGTCGCGAATGGATTCTATTAGCTAGGCCAGCTGCGCAAACAGTATTCTTATTGCTTGCCATCGCATTTGTAATTTTGGCATGGAGCTTTTATTCGAATGATTTCTCTGTCCTTTATGTAGCAGAGCATTCAAATTCACAAATGCCTGTCATCTATCGCTTGGGCGCGGTATGGGGTGGTCACGAAGGCTCCTTATTACTTTGGATCTTCTTGCTGTCCACTTGGACATTCTTGGTTGCTCAACTCTCTAAATCACTCGATGAGTTTATGGTCGCTCGTGTGATTGGTGTTTTGGGATTGGTAACTACAGGTCTGCTCTTGTTTGTGCTCACCACATCCAATCCATTTGAAAGACTTTTGCCAGCCGCGCAAGATGGTCGCTCATTAAATCCACTTCTGCAAGATCCGGGCTTAGTGTTTCATCCACCAATGCTCTACATGGGCTATGTTGGCTTTTCAGTAGCGTTCGCCTTCGCGATTGCTTCTTTGTTATCTGGTCGATTGGATGCCGCTTGGGCGCGCTGGTCACGTCCTTGGACAACGGCTGCCTGGGTATTTCTAACGCTCGGTATCGCATTAGGATCTTGGTGGGCTTATTACGAGTTGGGTTGGGGTGGTTGGTGGTTCTGGGATCCCGTTGAAAATGCTTCATTCATTCCATGGCTTGTGGGTACTGCATTACTTCATTCTTTAGCGGTTACCGAGAAGCGTGGCGGATTCAAGAGTTGGACAGTGTTGTTAGCTATCACTGCTTTCTCACTGTCACTTCTAGGAACCTTCTTGGTACGCTCTGGAGTCCTCACGTCAGTTCACGCTTTTGCGACCGATCCAAGACGCGGCATTTTTATCTTGATTTTCTTGGTACTGGTTGTCGGCTCCTCCTTAACGCTCTACGCATGGCGTGCTCCTAAAAGCACGCTTGGCGGTAAGTTCAGCTTCACTTCGCGTGAAACTTTTATTTTGCTCGGCAATGTTTTCTTAGTAGTCTCTGCCGCGTCTGTGCTGTTGGGGACTCTCTACCCCCTGTTGATTGATGCTTTGCATTTAGGGAAGATCTCAGTAGGGCCTCCATACTTCAACAGCGTCTTTGTACCCATCATGATTCCTTTGCTGGTGCTGATGGGGATTGGGCCCTGGACCAGTTGGAAAAACTCCAATCTATTTGATGTGATCAAGCGCTTATGGATTGCGGCATTAGTGGCAGTCATTGCTGCAGCTTTGATTCCGCTTGTAATGGGTGAATTTACCTGGCTTGGCAGTCTTGGTTTCTTATTGGCTTTCTGGGTGATTGCTTCAGGCGTTCTGCAGATTATTCGCCAGGCAAAAGCGGGTAAGCCAACGCGTTCATTTATTGGAATGCAAGTAGCTCACCTAGGCATAGCCGTATTCGTGATTGGCGTCACTATGGTGGGTGCCTATCAAGAAGAAAAAGATGTGCGCATGCTTGCGGGTGAAACCGTCAGCGTTGGCGGCTATGACATTCAGCTGCAAGGCGTCGCTATGGCGCCTGGGCCGAACTACAAGGCAATGCGAGGCACTTTCTTGCTAACCCGCAATGGGAAACTCGAAGCCACAATGTACCCAGAAAAGCGTAGCTATTTCTCATCAACCATGCCAATGACAGAGGCAGCAATTGATGCAGGCCTCACTAGAGACATCTATGTTTCGTTAGGCGAAGAGTTGGAAGATAAGGCATGGGCCGTTCGTGTCTACTACAAGCCCTTTGTTGATTGGATTTGGGGCGGTTGTTTGTTGATGGCATTGGGTGGCGTATTAGCAATGTCAGATAAGCGTTATCGCATGAAGCTGAAGAAAGTCGCAGCATGAAAGCCAAGTTTTTAATTCCACTCCTCTTGTTTGTAGTTTTGGTTGGATTTTTAGCGGTAGGCTTAAATCGTGATCCCCATGAAGTGCCTTCGCCATTGATTGGAAAGCAAGCTCCCGCATTTGAATTGCCTCAATTGGCGGATCCTCAAAAAACCTTTTCGCCTGACAGTATGAAAGGCAAGCCCTGGATTTTGAATGTATGGGCCTCTTGGTGTGTCGCTTGCCGCGAAGAGCATCCTGTTTTAGTTGAGCTAGGTAAGTTACAGGTCGCGCCGATTATTGGCTTGGATTACAAAGACAAGCGTGATGATGCTATGGCCATGCTTGCTCGCCAAGGCAACCCTTATGTTTTATCTGCATTTGATGCCAATGGTCGAGTGGGTATTGACTACGGCGTTTATGGCGTTCCAGAGACCTATGTAATTGATAAGGCCGGTGTGATCCGCTTTAAACATATTGGACCAATCACCATGGACCTATTGAATAAGAAGATTATTCCGCTGCTGGGTGAGCTCAAGTGATTTTGAAAAAGTTTTTCCTGCTCATTCTGTCAACAATTGCGCTTGCTTGCGTAGCGAATATTACTTTTGCTAAAGATGCTGCTCCGCTTGCAGATGATCCGGTTACCGAGCAACGTCTTATTGCTATCTCCGAAGAGATGCGTTGCCTGGTTTGTCAGAATGAATCTCTTGCAGGCTCACGCTCTGATTTAGCGAATGATTTGCGTCGAGAAATTCGTGTCCTGATTGTTGAGGGTAAAACCGATGAGCAAATTCGGAATTTTATGGTTGAGCGTTATGGCGATTTCGTCCTATACCGTCCGCCTGTCAAGCCGATTACTTGGCTCTTATGGATAGGCCCCTTTGTTATTTTGCTCGCAGGCATTATCGGTTTAATGGTTTATCTACGTAGAAGAAATCAAAGTATGCCGAGTGCTACGCTATCCGCCGAAGACAATCGTCGTATTGATACGCTACTTCAGGATGCAAAATCCAGCTCAACAGAAAATGCACATGACTAGTTTTTTAATACCCGCTCTCCTTTTGTTGATCTTAGTTCTGGTCCTCTTACTGCGCCCATTATTTTTTCCGGCAAAAGAATCTGCAACCTCACGCCGTCAGATGAATGCTGCCATTTACAGGGAAGAGCTCGATAAGCTTGAGGCTGATCGTACAGCCGGTACTGTTGATGCGGATAGTTATGAGCAGTCTCATGCAGAAATGCGTCAGCGACTTTTTCAGGATACGGATGAGGCGGATGATCTCGCTGAACTAGGTTCTCCAAAGAAAACCATTCTTGGGATCTGTCTTTTTGTAGTTTTGCTTTCAGCAGGCTTTTATTTCTATCTTGGCGATGCTGCTCGCATTGCTGAAAAGAATGCTGAGAAGCCAATGACCCAAGAGTCAGTTGAAAAGATGGTTGCAGAGTTTGCCGCAAAGATGGAAAAAGAGCCGGACAATTTGAAGGGCTGGGCCATGCTGGCGCGCTCCTATCGAATTTTGGGCCGCAATGCTGAGGCCGCAAAAGCCTACGCGCGTGCTGGATCTTTTGTCGACTCTGATCCGCAATTGTTGGCAGACTATGCCGATGTATTGGCAGCAAATGCAGATGGCAATTTTGCAGGCAAGCCTCAACAATTGATTACCAAAGCATTAGCTCTGGATCCAAATAATTTACTGGCGCTGTGGCTTTCTGGCACAGCAGCCTTTAATGCTCAAAACTATAAGGCGGCGGTGCAGTCTTGGGAGAAGTTAGCAAAACAGCTACCTCCCGATACAGATGAGACTCGCGCGATTACTGCTTCAATTGCCGAGGCTCGTAGTAAAGGTGGACTTCCTCCTGCTGCTGCACCAGTAATCAGCAATCAAGGTGTGAGTGGACGGGTGGGTATATCGGCTGAACTTCAATCCAAGGTTAAATCAGGCGATACTTTGATGGTGATTGCACGCAAGCCAGGGGAGCGCATGCCCGTTGCAGTTCTCAAGACGGCTGTGACTACTTTCCCAATGAGTTTTGTTCTGAACGATGCTTTGGCGATGAATCCTAATGCCTTGATCTCTCAATTACCTGAGGTGTCGGTTGAGGTGCGTATTTCGAAGACGGGAATGGCTATGCCAGAACCTGGTGACTTGATATCGCCACCCCAAACGATCAAGGTAGGCACGACCAATGCCCGTCTATTGATCAATCAAGTCAGACCTTAATTAGCCTCTACCAACAAATGGCATATTTGTTGCCATGATGGTCATGGACAAAATATTGCTCTCTAGGGGCAGTTGAGCCATGTGTAGGACGGCTTGCCCAACGTGATCTACATCCATGAGTGGCTCGACCTTTTTTGAGCCATCGGCTTGCATAATTCCGGCTGCCATAGGGATGGTCATTTCGGTGCCCGCATTGCCAATATCAATTTGACCGCAGGCAATGTTGAATGGGCGCCCATCTAAAGCAATAGATTTGGTTAGTCCAGTAATCGCATGCTTGGTGCTTGTATACGGCGCCGACATGGGGCGGGGTGCATGTGCGGAAATAGAGCCGTTGTTGATAATTCGGCCGCCTTGAGGTGATTGCGCTTTCATCATGCGAATAGCTTCTTGTGAGCACAGGAAGGCGCCACAGAGATTGGCATTAACAACATTCATCCACTGCTCGTAACTCAGCTCCTCCATGGGTATTGCTGGGGCTCCTATGCCGGCATTGTTAAAAAGCACATCAATGCGGCCAAATTGTTTTTGGATGGCTGAAAATAAGTGCTTTACATCCTCTGGCTTGCCCACGTCACAAGCAACTGCCAAGCAGCTTTGTTTGCTTCCGCCAATATCTAGGATTGCTTGATTGAGTTTTTCAAGATTTCTACCGGTCAGTACGACGTGAAATCCACCCTGTAAAAGTGCTTTTGCCGCAGCCTTGCCGATACCCGTGCCAGCTCCTGTTACTAGGGCTACCTTATTGGGGCTTGAGTTCATTGTGATCCTGATAGTTCTTTGAAAACCCCCATCTTATCCCGAAACAATTGGAATGAATTCAATCTACTCTCGATCCCTGGGCTCGGGGCATAATGGCAAAAACGAGAAGAATTCTTATGGACTTCATACGCAAAAATATCTATAACCCCCTGGCAGTTGGCATTGCCTTTTTGATTCTGGTCGCCATCCTTTTTTCCACGTTGTGGGTTTTGGTGCCACCGCCCCCTCGGTCAATTGAGTTGGCAACCGGTTTTTCTACCGGCCTTTATCAGAAATTTGGGGAAAGACTCCAAAGTGAGCTTGCGCAGCAGGGCGTATCCATGAAGTTGCGCACTACTGGCGGAACAGGTGACAACTTGGCCTTATTGGCTGACGAGAACTCTGGCGTTGATTTTGCGATGGTCCAAGGTGGTGTGGCAGATCTATCTAAATATCCCAACCTAGTTTCGATTGCTGGCGTTTTTTATGAGCCAGTTTGGGTTTGGTATAGAGAGTCTAGTTTTAAAAATGAAGCAGGCAAGTTAAGTTTATTAGGTCAACTAAAGGGTAAGCGCGTTTCTATAGGTAATGAGGGAAGCGGCACATTGACTTTGGCTACTCAATTACTCGATGCAAGTGGATTGGGTGCGAGCGACTTTCATGCTGAAAAGTTGAAGCCTCTTGACGCCTTAGAGAAATTTAAAAAAGGTGAGCTAGATGCTGTCTTTATTGTTAGCGCGGCTGAGGCACCTATTCTTAAGAAGTTTTATGAAACCCCCGGCATTCGCTTGATGAGTTTTGAGCAGGCGGATGCTTATGTCCATTTATTTCCTTTCCTATCTAAAGTCACGGTGCCACGTGGGGTTGTTAGCATTGAGTATGATCTTCCGCGTCAAGATATTCAGGTGTTGGCGGCTACGGCAACCTTGGTGGGGAAGGATGATGTGAGTCCGGCTTTAGTTACTTTATTACTTGGCGATACATACGATATTTTAAAAACCTATTCTTATTTGCAAAAGCCGGGAGAGTTTCCATCGGGCACTGGCCTTGATTTTCCTTTGCACGTAGATGCTGAAATTTACTTAAAAGATGGCCCATCTTTCTTACATCGCCATCTCCCTTTCTGGACAGCGGTTTGGATTGGACGCTTCGCTAAAATTGTGATTCCATTGCTGGTGATTTTTATACCCTTATTTACTTACATTCCAGCGGCCAAGAATTTCTTTTTACGTCTCAAGTTATCTAGGGTGTACGAGGAGCTGAAGATCATCGAAAGAAATGCTGCTATTCCAGAGTTAAAAGAAAAGAACTATAGGGATTTGGCGGATATTGAGCGAAGAGTTGGCAACATTAAAGTCTCTATGCTTGATGCCAAAGAGCTATATGACTTAAAAGGGCATGTCGGTGAAGTGCGCGGGCGCTTAAATTTTCATTCTGAGATGATTTAATAATCAGCACCTAAAATAAGCTCATGACTCTTTCCAGCCTCTCGCCGCCACTCACTCCACTTAAAGAGTTAACTGATTCTCTGCGGGGTGATGGTTTTGCGATTGTCTCTGCGAGGGATGTTGCGCAAATAGCGCATGTCGACCTTGATCAATTACAAGATCTCACCCAGTTTTGGGAAGAATTGCCGCGTGATCCTTATCTCAGAGATGGTGGACGTTATCGTTTTCGCCGTCATTCTAGCTTTGAGATCAAGGGTGATTCTTTGACTATGGTCCCACATCGCGCCCATTGGCAGTCTGTGAACTACAACGCATTACACGGCGGTATAGAGCGCTGGTTTGAGCCATCACAAACTCAACTCACAAGTAATCCTGCCTGGGGATCTCTCTTACTTGGTTTGGCTCACGTATTAAATGGTGTCAAGCAAGTAAATACCTGGTTCATTGAGGCGCACCAATTCCGGATTGATACAACCGATGGAATTGGACGACCAACTCCTGAGGGTGCCCATCGTGATGGCGTAGATTTTGTAGCTGTTTTTTTACTCAATCGAGTCGGTATCAAAGGCGGGGAGACTCGTATTTTTGATGCAGGTGGTTCTGCTGGTTTGCGATTTACGTTGACTGAGCCTTGGTCTTTATTGCTCATGAATGATGAAAGAATGATTCATGAATCTACCCCTATTCAGCCTCTAGGGCCTCACGGGTTTAGGGATACTCTGGTGCTGACCTTCCGCTCAAATGGTTTCCAGGATTCACCCAATCGTAGTCAGCAGTAAATCTTTATGCGTTTTAAACCTACCGGCTACACACCTCTTATGCTCATGGCGCAAACTTGCGCGCTGCTGGGTTTCGCTTGTTACGCCGTAGTGCTGACAACTTTGCAGGAAGAGTGGCATCTCAGTAATTTGCAGTCAGGCTTAATTGCCAGCGCCTTCTTCTTTGGTTATATGCTGATGGTCCCATTAGCTACAGCACTTACAGATCGGATTGATGCAAAAAAAGTCTATCTCATAGGTGGCCTTTCAGCGACTTGTGGCTTGTTAGGGATGGGCCTCTTTGCCTATAACTTTTGGACTGCCTTGCTCTTTATGGCACTTAATGGTGCTGGTTTAGCAGGCACCTATATGCCAGGCTTAAAAATTCTATCGGACCGCATTAAAACAGGCGAGCTGACACGCCATATTGCCTTCTATACCGCTTTCTTTGGAATTGGTACCGGCTTCTCTTATCTCTGCTCAGGCTGGATATTGAATGGTTTGGGCTGGCGCTATGTTTTTGGGGTGATTGCTCTGGGGCCATTTACTGCATTTTTAATTGTGCTCTTATTTATTCCTGCGCTTGTAAATGAGAAATGGCATGGCCCTATACGCATTCGTCTACATGATATTTTTCCGGTTGATAAATGGCGCTTGGTCTTGCAAGATAAAACAGCATCAGGATTTATTTTTGGCTACACCGCCCACTCAATAGAGCTATTTGCATCTCGTAGCTGGATCGTAGCTTTTTTTGGTTTTTGTGCAATTGCTTCTGGCGAACCATTTTTATTGGCTGCTACTTCACTTGCCGGAGTCATCAACTTCTTTGGCGTTCCCTCATCGATTATCGGAAATGAGATTGCCTTAAGAATAGGGCGTCAAAAATGGATTTTCTTTGTCATGCTTTCTAGTGCGGCATTCGGTGTCGCGCTAGCGTTGTCAACGGGCCAGTCATGGTGGTTAATTATTGCTTTAGCGGTGGGGCATACGATATTTATCATGGCCGATTCGGCCACACTAACTGCTGGTTTAGTTATTAGCGCCCAAGAAAATATTAAAGGTGCTGCAATGGGCCTCCATTCCTTAATGGGCTTTGGGGGTGGATTGTTGGGTCCAGCCATCTTTGGATTTGTGCTTGATTTAACAGGTTCACGTTCCTCTCAAATCTCTTGGGTTTGGGCCTACGCCGCCGTAGTAGTCTGGGGCGTGTTGTTTGTTTTGTATGAGCGCCGTAATGGCTGGGTTAGTAAGTCTCTCAGTCACAACAAATGATTTACTCATGAGTTCTAGTTTGCCAAGCAATAGCTGTTATCACTGCGGAAGCTTTATTCTTCCAGGTGACTCATATGAGCTTGAACTTAGCGGGATTAACAGAAAATTCTGTTGTGCTGGTTGTATGGCGATTGCCCAAACCATACATGGCGAAGGCTTAGAGGTCTTTTACGCGCGTCGCGCACAGTCAAGCGATAAACCTGCAGCTTACCTTGCTTCAAATGAAATTCCCGATAGCCTGGCCCCCTATGATGATCCCTCTTTGCTTGGCCGCTACACGCGACCTAGTGGTGAGGAGGGAAATTTAGAGACAACCCTAAGGCTTGAAAAAATTCGTTGTGCTGCTTGTGTCTGGTTGTGTGAGCAGCATTTGCGACGCATTCCTGGTGTGAAGGATGTGCAGATCAACTATGTAAGTCAAAAAGTAAAGGCAGAATTTTCACCAGAGCAAACTAGCCTAGCTCGCTTGTTATTTGAGGTAGAGCGCATTGGCTATGAGGCTTGGCCTTTTGAGCCTTCACTTTCAATTGAGAAGTCCAAGAAAGAACGTCGTCAATTACTAACGAGACTTGGGGTGGCATTGTTAGGCATGATGCAAGTCATGATGTATGCGTGGCCTAGCTATGTTGGCGATAGTGACATTACTGCGGAGTATGACCTGTTATTGGGTTGGACTAGTTGGGCTCTCACTGTTCCAGTCATGGTCTATTCAGCTGGCCCAATTTTTCAGGCAGCATGGCGTAGTGTTGTCTCCTTTCGCCAAACGCATATGCTCGGTATGGATGTGCCAATTGCTTTGGCTTTGGCGCTAGCATTTAGTGCGGGTACCGTGAATCTCGCTACTGGTTCAGGTCAGGGCTATTTCGATTCGATCACGATGTTTGTTGCTTTTATCTTGGCTGCGCGCTACGTGGAGTTATTGGCTCGTCAAGATGCGCAGGGTGGCGCAGAGGCTTTAGCAAAACAGCTGCCTGCGACTTGTGAGAGAGTGCCTAACTATCCAGCATCTCAACAGGTAGAGATTGTTCCAGTGATTAACTGCAATCCCGGTGAGGTTCTTCGTGTTCCCCCGGGAGATGTTGTTCCAGCTGACGGTATTTTGATTGAGTGCGAGAGTGCTTTAGATGAGTCGCTACTTACGGGAGAATCTAAACCGATTGATAAGAAGATTGGGGATCGAGTGTATGCAGGCACACACAATATTCTGAATCCTATGTTGATGAGAATCGATGCCGTAGGGCAATCAACTCGCATTGCCGGAATTGCCTCATTGCTTGATCAGGCATTGCAAGCCAAACCTTTGATGGTCAGTCTCGCAGAAAAGTGGGCTGGATATTTCGTAGGCTTTTTGTTGATTGCCGCTTTTCTGTCTTCAGCAATTTGGTGGTACGTAGACCCTAGTAGAGCTTGGACAGTTTTAGTTTCTGTATTGGTTGCTAGTTGTCCTTGTGCTCTGTCACTCGCTGTGCCAACAGCAATGGCTGCAGCCCAAGGCGCCGTAACGAAATTGGGTTTATTAATTGTGCGTGGCCATGTGCTCGAAGGCTTGGTCAAATCTACGGACTTAGTACTAGATAAAACTGGTACGCTCACTATGGGTCAACCAGAACTCAAAGAAGTCCTGATTGCTCGCCCAGAGTTTTCAAGAGCGGATGTTCTCAGCCTAGCTGCGTCAATTGAGGCGGGTCAAAAACATCCTCTTGCACTGTCCATATTGCGTGCTGCTCAAGCTGAGAATTGCTCTCCAGCCGTTTTGTCTGAAGTGGTTACTAATCAATTGGGCAAAGGCCTGAGTGCTGGCGTATATCGCTTGGGAAGTGCTGTTTGGGCGGGCGCTCAACAGATTGCGCAAGAAGGGCAGTATGGTCAAGTCCATTTGGCGGATGACAAAGGATTAATTGCGAGCTTTCTATTTCTAGATACTCCCAGAGCCGGGCTCGAAAAATTATTAGATGCTGCAAAATCTCGCAAGATCACCGTGCATTTAGTTTCTGGTGATGATCCTGTGACGGTAGCGTGGTGGGCGGATCATGTTGGAATCGACAGATTCAAGGGTGCTTGCTCTCCAGAAGATAAATATCACTACATTGAGCATTTGCAAAAAGAGGGGCATTTTGTTTGGGCAATTGGTGATGGTATTAACGATGCACCCTTATTGGCGAGAGCCGATGTCTCAATTGCTGTTGGTGCTGGCGCACCTTTAGCTACCGCAGGCGCAGATGCAATTTTGACCGCGAGCTCCTTGGTTCCCTTAGCTCAATCTTTATTGTTGGCTGATAAGACCCAGAGGATTATTAAAGAAAACTTGATCTGGGCTTTGGTTTACAACTTGTTAGCGATTCCGGCAGCCATGATGGGTTGGGTCAACCCCTGGGTTGCGGGCATTGGTATGTCCATATCCTCCTTGGCGGTCACATTAAACGCCTGGCGTCTCAGAAAGGCCTAGACTAGAGTGATGGAAAGCCTTTTTCTCTTAATCCCCATTTCCTTGCTATTAATTGGCCTTTTGGCCTGGATTTTCTATTGGTCTGTGAAGGCAGGGCAATTTGATGATTTAGAGGGCCCTGGTGAGGCGATTTTGATGGATGACGATACCCCTAAATCCAAAAATGTCAGTGATCACTAACAAAAATAGCTATATTTTTTAAGTATTTAGCCAATACACCCAAATCAACTGAGTTGTAAAAGGCGTAAATGCACCCATCCTTTTTGACATAGATCAAAACACCCCATTGGGCTTACTTTGATAATGGCTTCAGTCTATTTGGATTATGTCGCTGTTTGGTCACAAAAAAGGAGAAACCATGGGACTTACCGTGGGGAACAATCAAGATACCTTCAATTACAAGGTAGTCAGCCAATTTGCCATCGTTACGGTTCTTTGGGGAATTGTGGGCATGCTCGTGGGGGTTGTCCTCGCCGCACAGCTCATTTGGCCTGAGATTACTTTCAATATCCCATGGTTAAGCTATGGTCGCTTGCGCCCACTGCATACGAATGCAGTGATTTTTGCGTTCGGCGGTTCGGCGTTGTTTGCAACTTCTTATTACGTTGTTCAGCGCACGTGCCAGGCTCGCCTCTTTTGTGACAAGCTTGCTGCATTTACCTTTTGGGGTTGGCAATTAGTAATCGTATTGGCCGCCGTTACTTTGCCTCTGGGCTTCTCAACTTCAAAAGAGTATGCAGAACTTGAGTGGCCAATTGACATCCTCATTACTTTGGTTTGGGTTGCCTATGCAGTGGTGTTCTTTGGCACCATCATGAAGCGCAAAACAAAACACATTTATGTTTCCAATTGGTTCTTTGGTGCATACATCCTGACTATTGCCATTCTGCATATTTTTAATAACTTAGAAATGCCGGCAACGATGTGGAAGTCTTATTCCGCTTATGCAGGTGTACAGGATGCCATGGTGCAGTGGTGGTATGGTCACAATGCTGTTGGCTTCTTCTTAACCACTAGCTTTTTGGGCATGATGTACTACTTCATTCCAAAGCAGGCTGATCGTCCGATTTACTCATATCGTTTGTCTATCGTTCACTTCTGGGCTTTGAACTTTACGTATATGTGGGCAGGCCCTCATCATTTGCAACATACTTCATTGCCTGACTGGACTCAGTCACTAGGCACCGTTTTCTCATTGATTTTATTGGCTCCATCATGGGGTGGCATGATCAACGGCATCATGACTTTATCTGGTGCTTGGCACAAATTGCGCCAAGATCCAATTCTCAAATTTTTAGTGGTGGCATTGTCTTTCTACGGTATGTCTACGTTTGAAGGCTCAATGATGTCTATTAAGACTGTAAACAGCCTGTCTCATTACACTGACTGGACTATTGGCCATGTTCACTCTGGTGCGTTGGGATGGGTTGCCATGATTACGATTGGTTCGCTCTACTACCTGATCCCACGTTTGGTGGGTCAGAAGGAAATGTATAACGTCCGTTGGATTGAATTGCATTTTTGGATTGCAACGATTGGTGTTGTTCTTTATATCGCTGCAATGTGGATTGCTGGAGTGATGCAAGGTTTAATGTGGAGGGCTTTCGAGCCAGATGGAACCTTGACTTACAGTTTTGTTGAGTCTGTAAAGGCAACATTCCCATTTTATGTAATTCGTTTATTGGGCGGCCTCTGCTACCTCAGCGGCATGTTCTTGATGGCGTACAACGTCTTCAAAACTGTTCAAGGTAAAACTTTCGTTAACGCACCAATTCCATTGGCTGTGGCTGAACACTAAGAGGAGAAGAAAAATGTCAAATGAAAATAAATTCTTTTCCCACGGAACACTTGAAAAGAACGTTGGTTGGTTAATTATTGCCACCATCGTAGTGGTTTCGATTGCTGGTCTAGTTCAAATTGTTCCATTGTTCTTTCAGCACACTACAACTGAACCAAGCCCTGGTGTAGTACCCTACACAGCGCTGCGATTAGTTGGGCGCGATGTATATCAGCGTGAAGGTTGCGTTGGTTGCCATTCACAACAGATCCGCACATTGCGTTCTGAAGTAGAGCGTTACGGTCCTTACTCCTTGGCTGGTGAGTCTGTATATGACCACCCATTTTTGTGGGGTAGTAAACGTACTGGTCCAGATTTGGCCCGTGTAGGTAGTCGCTATTCAGATGCATGGCATCAGATCCACCTCAATAACCCACGTGATGTTGTGCCTGAGTCCAATATGCCTGCATATCCTTGGTTGGCAAAAAACAAGGCTGATTCTGATTCAATTCAGGCTCATATGGTTGCAATGCGTCGTTTAGGTATCCCATATACCGATGAAGATATTGCTAATGCGCCTAAAGAGCTCGAAGGCAAGACAGAGTTGGATGCCTTAGTTGCCTATCTTCAAGGCCTAGGTATTACACGTCGGTATATCACTGTTGACGAAGTTGTAGCAAAGTAATTATTGGATATTAATTAACACTACATAAATCAAATGGAACAGATCACAGCTTATCTCTCCGCTTTTTCAACAGTAATCGGACTCGCCTTTTTTGTTGGGATTGTTTGGTGGGCGTGGTCTCCCGGTAGGAGGGAGGCAAATGAAGAATCTGCTGAACTACCATTTGATCTACCGGATGAATTTAGTAAGGACAAATCATGAGTGACTTTTTTAATGGTGGTTGGAGTATTTATGTCGCTTTAGTGGCATTGGTCGGAATTTTTTGGTGTGTCTGGCTACTAGCTTCGCAGCGCAAGGCTAAAGTAATTCATACGCCTGATGGCGCAGTTGCTGATACGGGTCACGTATGGGATGGAAACTTACGAGAACTAAACAATCCATTGCCACGTTGGTGGGCTTGGATGTATCTGATATTTTGCGTATTTGCATTGGTTTACTTAGTCTTGTTCCCAGGTTTGGGGTCATTTCCTGGTGTGATGGGCTACACAACTGATGGCGCATTGATGAGCTCCATGACTGAAGCCAATGATGAGTTAAAGCCGGTGTATGCTAAATACGTCAAGATGGATATTGAGCAAGTTGCTGCTGATCCGAAGGCTCGTGAAATGGGGCAACGTTTGTTCTTGAACTCTTGCGCTCAGTGCCATGGTTCAGATGCGGGCGGCTCAAAAGGATTTCCGAATCTGACTGATGGTGATTGGCTATATGGCGGTTCACCGGAAACCATTAAAGCAACTATCGTTAACGGTCGTGGTGGTGTAATGCCTGCATTTGGACATCTTGAGAGTGCGCAGATTGTCGATTTAGCTAACTATGTTCGCAGTTTGTCTGGTCTGCCTGCTGATGATGCAAAGGTCGCTCGTGGTGCAGAATTATTTAAAATTAATTGCGTTGCTTGTCATGGTGCTGATGGTAAGGGCAACATTGCTATGGGTGCGCCTAATTTGACCGATAAGACCTGGTTGTATGGTGGATCAGAGGCAACTATTGTCGAGACTCTGACTAAGGGTCGGATGGCAATGATGCCTTCTCAAGATAAAGTATTGAGTCCTGAGAAAATTCATCTCTTGACAGCGTATGTTTGGGGTTTATCAAACAATAAACCGGCACAGGCTAAGTAATAGTGTCAGATAAATCTTCTGTAGGTAAGGTTATTCCGATAGAGGTAATCGATGAATCTCTCTACGAGATTCGTCGTAAGATTTATCCGCGTTCAGTAAGCGGTATCTTTGCTCGCTGGCGCATCATTCTAGTTATCGCTACTCAGCTATTGTTTTACGGCCTACCGTGGGTAAGTTGGAATGGCCGTCAAGCAGTACTCTTTGACTTAATTCAGCGTAAGTTTTACATTTTTGGCGTCGTGCTATGGCCTCAGGATGTAATTTATCTGACTCTCCTGCTAATTCTTTCTGCCTTAGCCCTCTTTTTATTTACTGCAATTGCTGGTCGATTATTTTGTGGCTACGCTTGTCCGCAAACGGTCTATACCGAAATCTTTATGTGGATCGAGCGCAAGGTTGAGGGTGACCGATTCGCGCGTATTCGTTTGGATGGGGAGGAGTGGCCTTGGAGTATCCGTAAGTGGCGCCTGAAAATCACCAAGCACTTCCTGTGGCTCTTAATTGCCTTTTGGACTGGCTTTACTTTCATTGGTTATTTCACACCAATTGAAACCCTTGCTGCAGCCATCCTCCATTTATCGCTCGGCCCATGGCAAACTTTCTGGTTGTGCTTTTATAGCTTTGCAACTTGGGGCAATGCCGGTTTCATGCGGGAGCAAGTGTGCAAATACATGTGCCCATACGCTCGCTTCCAAAGCGTCATGGTGGATAAGGATACTTTCCTAGTTACCTACGATAAAGTCCGTGGCGAGCCACGAGGTAGCAGAAGCAAGTCGGCCGATCATGAGACTTTGGGTCTAGGCGATTGTGTTGATTGCAGCATTTGCGTTCAGGTTTGCCCAACTGGTATCGATATTCGTGATGGCCTCCAATATATGTGTATTGGTTGTGGTGCCTGTATTGATGCTTGTGATCAAGTCATGGAGAAGGTGGATTATCCAAAAGGATTGATTCGGTATACGACTGAGCGAGCCATTGAAGACAAAGAAACCAATCAAAGCGCCATTCGCCACATCCTGCGACCACGTGTTTTGATTTACATGGCCTTCATCACAGTGCTTACAAGCGCATTCCTAATTTCTTTAATTACTCGTAACCCATTGCGTGTGGATGTGATGCGTGATCGCGGAGCATTGGCTCGTGAGGTGGACGGTGTTCGTATTGAGAATATCTACCGTATTCAAATTATGAATGCTTCTGAAAATAATATGAATGTGCAAGTAAAGGCAACGGGCTTAGACGACCTAAAAATCCTAAACTCACAAGGACAAGTTATTACTGAGATTGAAGTGGGCCCAGCCAGTAATCTATTGATTCCGGTTAAAGTGAGCACGACTGTTGGTGCGCATGAGTCTGGTAATTACCCAATTCATTTTGATGTGATTGGTCATGAGATGTCTGGTAATGAATTGATCACCAGAACCCGCGATGAAAAATCAAGCTTTATTGTTCCCCGCTAAGCTATATATAGCAAAAGATAGAGAGGATGAATATGTCAGAACTCCAAACAAATAAGCCTTGGTTTAAGCAGCTCTGGCCTTGGTTGCTTATTAGTGGCCCGGCAGTAGCAGCTATCGGGTGCATGATTACTATTTACTTGGCCGTCAATCTTTATGCAGACAAGCCTGTGCGCGATGGTGTAGTTAAGCGTGGGCTCAAAGTTGAGCAGCTCAAGGTAGAGCAGGATCGCAAATGAAGTACCGCCTATTCATCTGGATTATGTGGCCATCATTTTTGGTTTCTATTTTGGCCGAAGGTCTGCTCTTTAGCATCGTGCATCCTGCTGAGCTATTGTTTTTTGGCCATCACCCAAACATTTCTGATGAAGGTATTTACACCATCGGATTTTTTGTTATCTGGATCTTTTGCTCGTTCTCAAGTGCTTTGACTGCCTATATCCTACCCGGCATTGATACTGACGGAAACAAGAGTTCGGATCGCGGCTTGATTTAGAGTGATACCGCTTAAGCGTTTACTGGCTTGATTTGAATGGCGCGGTCTGGGTTGGGGATGCTGGCTAATTCATAAAGTCCATCCATATCAATTAGTTTGATATGACGTTGTTTGATTTGAATTAGTCCTGATTCAGCGAAGCGCGTAAGCATACGACTCACAGTTTCAATCTGAATGCCTAAGTAACTACCAATTTCCACGCGGCTCATGCGTAAATCAAATTCATTATTCTGGTAACCACGAGCAGCTAGTCGTTGAGAGAGATTCAATAAGAAGGCCGCCAAACGCTCTTCTGCGCGCAAACTACCCAATGAAAGTAGGTGACGTTGATCTTGCGTGAGTTCGCGACTCAGAATGCGGTGGAACTGCTTTTGCAGAACTGGAATTTGGCGCGCTAAATCTTCAAATGCTTCGTAGCGAATAATGCAGACTTCGCTCTCTTCAAGAGCGATTGCCTCGGATTGATAGCTGCCCTCACCAATACCATCAAGCCCTAAGATCTCTCCTGGCAGATGAAATCCAATGACTTGTTGGCGACCATCCTCAAGACCATACTCAGTCTTCAGAGTACCAAAGCGGATGCTATAAACCGCAGACAGTGGGTCGCCGTGACGGTAGAGGCTTTCACCCTTTTGCAGGTGGACTCGCTCTTTTACGAGGGTATCAATCTTGGCAATATCACTTGGGCTGATGCCAACTGGCAGGCAAAACTGACCCAGTACGCATACTGAGCATTTGCTACTTGGGGCATCAGAGCTGGTGTAATTCATATTGGATCAAGATATCAGATGAGTTTATTCTACTCGGATAATGCTTAATTTTAATATTTCCTTACAGTGCTGGGCGCCCAAATGCTGACTACTAGTCTTTTATTGGCTGTATTTTTAGGCGCTCTGGTCAGTGGGTGGCACTGCGCCTTAATGTGTGGCGGTATTGCAGCGGCAATTGAGCGTCAAGGCAGCCCCCAGGGGGTCGCTCTCATCCCTTTGCAAAGCAAGTCCGAACTCTTTTATTTACAACTCATCATGCACTTGGGACGCTTAACCACTTATGTGTTGCTCGGTGCTGCCGCTGCTTGGGTTGGGGTAGTTCTTTGGCAGCAAAATATAGTGCCGATTCAGCGCCCCTTATTTGCTTTCACATCTCTGGTTTTATTGCTGATGGGAGTGCGTCTTTTGCGCCAGAGGTCTAATAGCCCCTTATTGGTTGGAAAGTGGCTTGGCGCACGAATGGCTACTTATTGGGCTAAATACTTAGGAAGTTTTACAGGTCGCTCATCTCGTTGGTTTAGTGGAATGGTGTGGGGCTTGGTTCCTTGTGGTTTAGTCTACAGTGTTTTACCCCTCGCTTTTTTATCGGGGGATGTGTTGACAGGAGCCGCGCTGATGTTGGCATTTGGCTTGGGTACTTTGCCCAATCTCTTGCTGATCTCTAAATTTTCGGCAGTGTTGACTCAGTTTGGGCAATACATTTGGGTGAGATATATTGCCGCTAGCCTTTTGATATCAGCGGGATTATTTGGCCTCTATCGCGCCTGGTATTTGCCGGAAGCTTTGCTAAAAGGTGGCTTCTGCATTAGTTAGCGTTACTGATTTGCTGCTGCCGCTATGCCGTGATGTAGATCTGGGTAAATGTAATCAACAGGGAGCCGCTCTAATAGTCCTCCCCGTACCGCCATTTCATAGGGTTGGTGTGCCAGCCCACAAATCATCAACTTAATACCGCGATTTTTGCAAACCTCTTCAAGCTCAAGCAGGGCATCCATGCCGGAAACATCGATGTAGATCACATTCTTGAGATCAAGTACTAATACTTTTGAAGGTAATTCATTTTCGATACGCTCTAAAATTTTCACTGCGCCAAAAAAAATCGCACCGTAAACTCTGAACGCAGCAATATTTCCACGATGTTGCTTCAGCTCTGGAAAGTCGGTGGAGCTTGCTGATTCATAGCGCGAAAGACTTGAGATGCGATAGATAAAGGTAATGAATGCTAAGAGTAGGCCTACCTGTATTGCTACCGTGAGATCCAGGATGATTGTCAGAAAAAAGACGCTCAACATAGTCAAGCGGTAGGGCAGACGAAATTGTTTAAGATCGGAAAACTTTTTCCACTCACCCATATTCCATGCAACAAACATCAGGATGGCAGCCAGGCTGGCCAAAGGGATATCTTTAGCCAGTGGAGCGCCAAACAAAATAATCACGAGTAATGTAATCGAGTGAACGATCCCAGCAATCGGAGTACTTGCACCGCTCTGTATATTGGTGACTGTTCTGGCAATGGTTCCTGTAGCTGGCATGCCACCAAAAAATGGAGTCACTATATTGGCAAGGCCCTGGGCCATAAGCTCTTGATTTGACTCGTGGCGATCGTGGATGAGTCCATCAGCAATCCGTGCGCACAGTAGCGATTCAATTGCACCCAGCAGGGCGAGAGTAATGGCTGGAGCGATCACAAACTGTGCGGTACCCCAACTAATTGGAATCCATTCAAAGCTTGGCAGTCCTGAGGGTATGCCGCCAAAGCGACTACCTATCGTATCAACAGGCAGATTAAATATGCTGGTAACTATGGTGGCCACAGCCATTGCAATGACTGTTCCCGGAATATGGCTTAGACAGCCGAGATGCTTTTGAAATGCCCGCCAAGAAATGAGTAGAGCAAGACTCCCCATCGATAGGATGAGGGCAGTGGGATTCACGGTATCAACAGCCGCATATAAAGTTTGAATGGCCTGAAAAAATTCAGCAGGCATCTTGGTAATTTGCAGGCCAAAAAATTCTTTCACTTGAGATAGGCCAATTAGCACTGCGATTCCATTGGTAAATCCAATAATGACAGCTACCGGAATAAAGCGAATTAAAGTACCAAGGCGAAAGAGCCCCATCAGAAATAAAAAGACTCCAGACATGGCGGTTGCTAAGAGTAAATTGGCAAGGCCATAGTGCTCAACAATGCCGTACACAATTACTATGAAGGCGCCGGCTGGACCACCAATTTGAACGCGACTGCCGCCTAGTATCGAAATCAGACCACCAGCAATGATTGCTGTAAAAATGCCTGCCTCAGGTTTAAGTCCGCTGGCAATCGCAAATGCCATTGCCAATGGCAGTGCAACTACTCCAACCGTAATGCCCGCCAATATATCTTTGCTAAGTAGGGCCCCGTTATAGCCCTTAAAAGAATCAAGTAGTTTTGGGTGAAAAAGATTCATTGGAAAAAGAGATTCAGGCGATGCGACTGCCCACCCAATAGGCAACAGAAGCGGAAAGTGCTGTCACTGCAGAACCCCAAGCGATATCGACAAATGCCAATCGAATGGGGAAGTCACGAATGACAGCGAGGTTGGTTAAGTCGTAAGTCATGTAGCAAAAGAATCCAAATAGGGCGCCATATTGCGCTGCATATATCCAGGACTGCTTGGAAATTGCTGGGAGGATGACAAAAATTGAAGCACCAAGTGCGTACAGAAGGTAAAAACCGAGTCCAGCTAGCAATCTGGGTTCACTAGCCATGAGCGAGCCCATATCGTCGCGATAGAGATTCTTGGCAATACCGAGGAGCCAAATTAAATCAATGACAACCAGTGATAGTAAGAATGAAAAATAGACCGCTAAGTACTTGAGCAATTTAGTGCCCCTTTTATGCTTTTACAGATGAATAATTGGGATTATGATGGAATGAAAGGCATTAGGGTTTAATTTAACAGGAGTCGATATGTTCAAGCACTTATTAGTACCGGTTGATGGTTCAGATGTGAGTAAAAAGTCTTTAAAGAAGGTTGCGGCACTTGCTAAAGCTGATAAAGCCGCTGTGACATTGGTTTATGTTTCTGATCCAATGCCGCCGATGGTGTATTCCGATAGCACGATGGGTTATGGCATCTCTCAAAAAGATCATAAGAAGGTGTGTGAGGCGTTCGCCAAGGATATCTTTAAAAAAGCAGCTGTTGCATTAGGCACTGGCATTAAGGTGAGTACCTTGCATATCGCAGATAGCAATTTATCTGAGGGTATTTTGGAGGGCGCCAAGAAGGCTAAGGCGGATGTGATCGTGATGGCTTCACATAAACGCACTGGCATTAAGAGTGTTTTATTGGGCAGTGAAACGCATGAAGTAATTGTGCATGCTAAGTTGCCGGTATTGGTTCTTGGCTGATACGCGAGACTGAAAAAATTAAAGGGGCCTGATGGCCCCTTTTTCATTTCTGGATTGATAAGAATTATTTAATTCTTGAGGGGTGTGCCTAGCAACAGAATTTCTCTGGTGAGTAGGCCGCTATCACTATCGCGCATATTCCATAAATCTAATTCAGTTTTGGCGCCATAAGGATCAACATAGATCCCATCTTTTCTTAGTTCAAAGTGCAGGTGAGGGCCAGTAGAGCGTCCGGTTGATCCAACGTAGCCAATCTCTAAGCCACGACGAACTTCATTTCCGACCTCTAGCTCTACGTTGTAGTTGCTCAGGTGTGCATAGTAGGTGCGATAGTTTCCAGGATGCTCAAGGATGATGAGGTTACCAAATGCACCGCTATAACCTAAATGCACTACCTTGCCGGTAGCCACGCTAAATATGGGTGTCCCAATTGGTGCTGCGTAATCAATCCCCATGTGGGCTCGATATCGTTGTTTTGGTGCAGGCGCCGGTGCAGCGCCATTTTTTGCGGGAGCGGGCTTTCTACTGGAGGCGCGCACACTACCGACACCTCTAGAAATACGTCGATAGCTGAGAGGATTGGTCCAGAAGGTACGTTCGATAGATTCTCCATTGGCGGTATAAAAGCCACCGGGAATATCGCTTCTCTCAACCCAAAATGCACTAGAAAATACTTCACCAGAAGCTGGGTCAATAATTTCGGCTGCCCATATTTGTGCCCAGCGCTCTTTATCGCCAAAGTCCACTATCAAACGCACAATGCTATTGGTATTTTCTAAGGCGCTGTTCTCTTCTGGGTAAATCTGTTTAATCACGGAGTTTAATTCCCAGATAAGCTCCACCGGCAATTTATCGCCTACTTTTTTAGGGTCATATAAAACATCACGCAAAGGCAGTTGAATTTCTGTAAAACGTTTTGACTCATCTTTAAGATAGTCTTGTTGAATTAAGAAGCTGCCTGCTGCTGAAGGAGTGAAAGTCCAAATCTCTGTTTTGGCATCTTGAATCGGGCCATTCATGATGCTGAGCGATTCGAAGCGATTACGAGTTCCAAGAGCGAGCGCATAAGGAATGCAATTGCCACGCATTCGATCAAAAAAGCCTTTGGTTTGGGCTTTAAAAAAATCATTGAAGTTGCGATCATTTAGGCCCAGATTGGCTGGGAGGCTATCCTCGTTATAGCTGCGGCGTAAGCAGCCACGTTGGACGCGGTAGTCCAAATTCGAGCCACCATCATTGCTGTACTCGCCCTCAATCCGTTTGAATAATTCAGGATTCAGACTCATGCTTTTAGAGGATTGGGTGAATGTCCGTTGGTTCACTTTGAGTCCGACTTGCTTGCTACTCTGTACAGCGGTCTTTTGTTTAACTTGTGGAGTCTTGCTGACTTTGCTAGTTTGGCTTGTAGTTTGCGCTAGGGCACTAGAGACGAGCTCTATCCCTGGTAGTTGAATGAGGCCAACGAGGGCGAATCCAATTACATTGATTGCCCCTTTTAAAAAGAAGGGCCGCGCACAGACATTTTTCTTCACCCCGCAATTATCCAATATTGTTGTGGAACATCGCGGCATTTTGAGGTGTGTTGTATCGCAACAAGTCTGAATTAATTCAATTCAGGTGCTATTTTTAGCACTTCAAAGGCTGCCTTAAGGCGTCTCTCATAGACTTGCTTCATTTGAGCCGCTTCCTCTGGTGACCACTCTCTAAATCCTGCGCCTTTAGCCATACCTGTTTTTCCAGAATTGACTAGATCCATCACGCAGGTTGGTGGTGCTTGAATGTTCGAGAGTGAGGGGTAGATTACCTCTGCAGCTAGCGCCATACCTTCCCAGCCAGAAATTTCTTTTTGAGTCATGGGGCCAACGGCAGCATAGCGAAATCCAAAGCTATAACGCACTGCAGTATCAACATCATCTGGTGAAGCGATTCCTTCTTGTATCAAAGAAAGTGCTTCACGCATTAAGGCATGCTGTATGCGGTTGGCTAAAAACCCTGGAATATCTCGCTTGACTAAGACCGGCTTTTTGCCATGACTGCGATACAGATTACAAATCTGTTCAGCCATCTGTGGATCAGAATTTTCACCCAAGACCACCTCCACTAAAGGAACGATATGTGCTGGCATGAAGTAATGGGTGTTGAACATGCGATGGCTCGTTGATAGGCCTTGTGCAATATCGCTAATAGGAAAGCCCGAACTGTTGCTGCCAATCGGAATGTTAGGCGGCACACACTGATCAAGCTCTCTAAACAGTGCCTTTTTGAGATCAAGGCGCTCAGAGATAGTTTCAATAACCAGATCAGTATTTTGCCAATCAGACCAATCTGCAATGTTGCCGGCAACTAACTGGGGGCCACTATCTCGCCATGTGGGATTAATAGTGTCGGCGCAGGCCTCCACCTTAGAAAGGTTGAGCTCTGCTTTATTGGGATCTCTACCTAAGAAAATTGTTTGAGCACCATAAGCCAGAAAGCTGGCTGCAATACCCACCCCCATAGTGCCCGTTCCCATGACAACAACTTTGCTCATAATGTCTCCAAATCATCGTATATGAAGCTGATTCTTAAGCGACTCATTATTCCTTATTTGAGAGTCGTCATACATTTCTAATTATGGCTACAATAATTTTTTCAATACAGGAGTCCCCATGCCCATCATTGAGTCAGTATCAGTTGCTGCAGTAGCAGTACCTCTAGATAAAGTTACCTCTTTTTCCACTCGGACGGTTTCAGAGCGTCACTATTGTCTAGTCAAGGTGCGCGGCAAGGATGGTAATGAGGGTATTGGCTTTTGCTATGTGGGTAGTGCTGGCGGCGATATTGCCAAGATTGCGGTAGAGCAATTGCTAGCCCCAAAACTGATTGGTCAAAATAGCCATCGCAGTGAAGGTCTGTGGATGGATATGTATAACGAGTCCATTTTGCAAGGGCGTGCTGGTGCAGTCATGCGTGGCATCTCGATTTTGGACACGGCGCTCTGGGATTTGAATGCCCGTGCCGCCAAGTTACCCCTTCACCATTATTTGGGATCAGTCGTAGATGACCGCGTCCCAGCTTATGCCAGTGGTGGCTACTACCTAGAAGGTAAAACCCCCGCCAAGTTGGGTAAGGAGATGGAGTCCTACGTTAAACAGGGCTTTAAGGCTGTCAAAATGAAAGTGGGGCGCCTATCCCCAAGGGAAGAAGAAGCACGCGTTAAGGCAGCTCGTAAGGCCGTTGGTGAGGATGTTTTGCTGACCTTAGATGCTAATAATGCCTGGCGTGATCTACCGACTGCTCTGGAATATATTCGTCGCTTTGAGGCGTACAACCCCTATTGGATTGAAGAGCCATTTTCACCCGATGCCATTGATCTGCATGCGGCCTTAGCGCGCCAAACCAAGATCAACGTTGCTACTGGTGAGATGGAGGCTGGGCGCTGGCGTTTCAGGGAGCTCATCGATGCTGGTGGGGCAGCGATTTTGCAGTCTGATGCAGCTGTGTGTGGCGGCATTACCGAGTGGCGCCGTATTTCTGCTTACGCAGATCTAAAGGGTGTGATTGTTTGCCCGCATTGGATGCATGATCTGCATGCACCTTTGGTGGCAGCAACGCCAAATGCTCGCTTCGTAGAATTTTTCTTGGATGATCAGGTCTTGAACTTCCGTAGATTGATTAACAAGCAACTTACCTTTAAGAATGGCGACTTGATTTTGCACAAAACTCCAGGATTGGGATTTGAGTTTGATGAGGCTGCGATTAAAAAGTATGCCGGCAAGGCCGCTTGGACAAAGATTGTGTAATGGATTTAAATTCCTAGCAATAAAAAATCCCGCACATGAGGCGGGATTTTTTATGTTCGGATACTACTCAAATTTTCTTAGGAGGATTTCGGATTGAGCTTGAAATGGGTGATTGACTGAGTAATCAGCACCAGTCCAAAACCTAAAAATCCAACGATGTCTGCCTCAGTAGATGGATAGGCAAGTGCTACGCCAGCAATCACCATGATGATGCGCTCAAACACTTTAGTCTTTTCAATAAACCAGCCCTGTAGACCACCTGCCAAGCAAATGATGCCAACGACTGCCGTAAATGAAACCCAGGCGATTTCCATCCAATTAGCTTGCTCAAGCGCTGCTGTAGATCCCATCAGCAATAAGCTCACGCCTGACTTATCGAGCACAAACATGAATGGCACCAAGATCGCTGGAGCAACGTACTTCCAGGTTTGTAAGGTGGTTTTGTACGGATTGCCTTTGCAAATAGCTGCAGCCGCAAAGGGAGAAAGTGCTGTTGGAGGGGATACCTCAGACAGTACCGCGTAGTAAAAAATAAACATGTGCGCTGCAAATTCTGGAACGCCAAGATTAATTAATGCAGGCGCTGCGATTACGGCACAAATAATGTAAGACGCAGTCACTGGAACAGCAAGTCCGACAACCCAAACTACGAGACCTGTAAAGATAGCGGTGAGCAAGAGTGAGCCACCCGCATACTGAATCACAATCGAGCTGAACTTCAAACCTAGGCCGGTCAGAGTAACGGTACCAACAATCAATCCAGCGCCAGCACAGGTTACTGCGATCGCTAAAACACCGGTAGAGCCAGATGCTAGTGCTTTAGTCAAGTTGGAGTTGTATAGACCAGAGAAAATCTTCTCTTTACCTTGGAACCATTCCCAAGGAATGATGGCGGTATCGCGACGCAACATACTTGAAAGCGCCGATACAACTGTCGCCCAAAATACTGACATGACGGGCGAGAAGCCAAACATCATGAAGACCACAATCGAAATCAGTGAGAAGAAGTGGAACCAATATTTTTTAGTTAACTGCCAGGCAGATTCTGCTGCTTTGAACTGGATGTTCTTCATTCCGTACTTGCGTACATCAATTTCCACCATGACCAACAGGCCAAGGTAAAACAGAATGGTTGGAATAGTTGCCATCAGCAACACATCTAAGTAAGAAATCTTCAAAAAGTCAGCAATCAAGAATGCTGCTGCACCGAGTACAGGTGGGGAGATGATTGCACCTAAACCACCGGCGGCTAGCAAACCACCCGCTGCATTTTTTTCGTAACCAACTTTATCGAGCATTGGAGCAGCTACTGAACCAACGGTAACAGTAGTAGCTACGCCAGAACCTGATGGGCCGCCCAATAAGAATGAGGAAAGCACAATCGTTCTACCAACGCCAGAAGATTTGCCACCCATTGCGGCAAAAGAGAAGTCGATAAAGAATTTGCCTGCGCCAGTGAACTGGAGGAAGGCGCCAAAAATAGTGAACAGAATAATGAGGGTAGCTGATACGTCTACCGCAGTCCCGTAAATACCTTCTAGGGTCATGTACATGTAGCCAACTAGGCGATCAAGGTCATAGCCTTTGTGTGTCCATGGGGCAGGTAAGTAGTTGCCAAAAAGGGCGTACGCCAAGAAGAGTGATGTCACTACTACCAAGACCATGCCATTGGTTCTTCTGACGCTCTCTAGGATTAGGGCGATGAGAAAGACGCCAACCATGACATCAGTTGAGTTCGGGGCGGTATTGCGGTCAAACAGATCATCGCCACCATTCATGATGTAGTAGGCGATTGCTACCGACCCTATAGCAAACAAAATATCCCACCACATGAGGCGGTTTTTAAAGCGGGCTGCAATCGGAAAGCTCAGGAAAACTAAAAATAGTACTAAAGCTACGTGGATAACCCGCAGTTGCTGGGTTGGAACAATCGAGTAAGCAGCATATAGATGAAAGAGTGACATGCCAACCGCCACCAAGGTGATGAACTTGGCCAAGAGACCTTTGTAGTCATTGGAATCACCTTCCTCTTGCTTAATGAAGGCATCTAATTTTTCTTGTGTTTCGTTATCAATCACAGCTTGTGTCATGTCTCTACCTATTTTCTATATACAGCTTTTTTAGTGCTACTAATACGTAACTATCAAAAGACTCAGGAGTGCTGGTGGGCACTCCTGATAATGAGATTCAGTTAAATTAATTTAACTTAACGTTCTTTTCTTTGAAATACTTCGCTGCACCTGGGTGATATGCGATTGGTGTGGAGCTTTGTTTTTGATTTTCAAGGGTTACGTTGATGTACTCCTTATGAGTACGAACTAATTCAAGTTTGTTATCAAAGACAGCTTTCACAATCTTATAAGCCTCAGCATCAGGCATATTGGCGTTTACAACCAGGATGTTTGCTACGCCAGCAACCTTGTTATCTTTGCCCATGCCGCTATAGGTTTCTTTTGGAATATTCGCAACAAAATACAGGTTGCCATATTTCTTGTTCATCGCAGCAACTTCAGTGGAGCTATCAATCATGACAATTTTCATACCAGGGCTGTTGGCTAGATCGGTAACTGCTGCAGTGGGTAGACCACCAACCCAAAAGAAGGCGTCAATTTTGCGATCTTTTACAGCATTGACTGACTCAGCTACGCTCAAGCGCTCGCGTTTAACATCTTTGTCTTTATCAAGACCGGCTGCTTCTAGCAAGCGGAAAGCCATAACTTCTGTGGCGCTACCTGGTGCGCCAGTACTAATGCGCTTACCTTTCAGATCCTTCATAGATTTAATGCCAGTAGAGTCCACTGTCACCACGTGCATCAAGTTTGGATACAGAACCAGGAGCGTGCGTAAATCCACCTTCTTGTTGGTGAACTTACCTTCACCATCTTTGGCGTCTTTAGCGGCATCTGCCATAGCAAAGCCAACATACGGTTTGCCTGTGCCAATCAGGTTGAGGTTATCTACGGAGCCGCCCGTGACTTCAGCAGTAGCAGACATACCCGGAACTTTGCTAGAGAGCACTGAGGCAAGGCCGCCACCCATTGGGTAATACACGCCGCCAGTACCGCCGGTCGCTACTGAAATGTTTTGTGCTTGTGCCGCACTAAACAACATAGTCAGCGATAGAGCAATTACTTTAATTAGCTTCATTTTTGTCTCCTGTTATGCGTTTATTTAATTAAAGGCCTGGCATGCTGAAATTAATACTTTCCAACTCGCCAAGCAATTTTTTCTGCTGGTCAGCACTCAACTGCATAAGTGGTGGACGTACACGTAACCACTCTGAATCTTTGCTGTAGTGTGCAACCGCAGTTTTCATACCGGCAATCATTTGATATTGAGCAAACACTGAGCGTACTTGATCTAAGGCAGCTTGACGTTGATCTGCATCAGATTCTCTCCAATGGGCTGCCAATTCAGCGATAGCCTTAGGGTTTACGTTAGCGGTAGCGGAGATACAGCCAACGCCACCTGCACGGAGAGCGCGCATTAAGAAGACTTCGCTACCTGCGTATACGCGGAAGCCTGAAGGTGCTAGAAGTTTAATCACTGACTCTGTATAAGCCCAATCACCAGAGCTATCTTTCATGCCAACAACAGTTTTTGGATACTCCTTGGTTAAGCGCTCCAATAAAGAAAGGCTGAGATTAATTTTGGTAACAGGCGGAATGTTGTAGATGTAAATTTGCAATCCAGCATCACCTACTTTTTGAATCACTTCTGAGAAGTAGGCAAAGAGACCATCGTCAGTGACATCTTTGTAATAAAAAGGCGGCAACATTAAGACGCCAGCGCACTTATGTTGAACTGCGTGTCGTGTCATATTGACTGTGGCGTCAATCGACGTAGCGCCCGTACCAGGCATCATATGCGCAGGATTTAAGCCCCCCTCAATAAGCGCTGTCAATGTGCCCATCTTTTGTGGGGCAGACATAGAGTTGGCTTCTGAGTTTGTGCCGAAGATTGCTTGGCCAACGCCATTGGCTTCGAGCCATTGACATTGCTTCAGTAATTTTTTGGCATCTGGATTGCCATCTTCTTTAAATGGAGTTAATACAGGCGAAAGCACTGCAGGTAATGTGGAAGGGTGTAGGGAAATCGTCATGCTTGCTCCAATTTAATTTTTTACTTCAGTAAGAAGTGGTTTTTTATTATAGAAAGCTTCTAAATTATCTATTGCCAGGTTAGTCATTAATTGTCGCGTTTCAGAAGTAGCGCTTCCAATATGCGGGGTTAGTAAGACATTATCAATACTTAAGAAGCCGACGTTTGGATTTGGCTCATTTTCAAATACATCGAGTGCTGCGCCAGCGATGGTTTTTTGCTGCAGTGCAACTAAAAGTGCGACCTCATCTACTACGCTACCTCGCGCAATATTAATAAGATAGCCCCTCGGCCCTAAAGATTCCAGGACTTCTGCATTAATCATTTTTTCTGTTTCTGGGCTAGCAGGGCAGGCAAGAATCAGAATGTCCGATGCCTTTGCCAAGGACTGAATGTCGCTGAAGTACTCGTACGGCAATTCTTTTTGAGTTGGGCCGGTATAGGCCAGTTTGACCTTAAAGGGCTCTAGGCGTTTTGCTAGGTCTTGGCCAATGCGACCCATCCCTGCAATCCCAACGCATTTCCCTGCAAGAGTTGTGGTGATGGTAAAGGGCGCCTTGGACCAGGCGGCACTTTTAACAAACTCCTGCGCTTCCGGAATGCGACGTAATAAGCCAAACAGCATGCCAATGGCCAGCTCACAGACCGCATCATTCAAAACGCCTGGGGTATTGCTAGCCTTGATCCCATGGGTCTGGAGATAGTCCAGGGGGAGGTTGTCGTAGCCTACGCCGCAAGTGGCGACCATTTGTACGCCAGGCAACTTCTCCAGCAATTCTTTTGGGATTTGGGTATTTGAGCGGGTAAGGATGGCATTGAAGCTGCCATCGGGAAGTTTGCCCTGAGGATCGGGTAACTTAGTTGTACTCAGTCGCTTATCAATCTCCAGTTGCATTATTTCTGGAAATTGCCCGACCTGCAGTACCGAATTGACTGGGATCATGTCTCACTTACTTTTTTATTGGAATAATGAAAACATTGTAAGAGGATTTGTAATCCTTATCTTGCCCCCGAAGGAGAAATTGAGATGTTGTTTACCCCATCCGAAACTAAAGTCGTCATCGTTGGTGGCGGCACTATGGGTGCTGATGTGGCGGCTGTTTGCGCTCGCGGGGGTTGTGCTGTCCAGGTGCTGGAGCCCACCACCGAGCGCCGCGCACTGCTACCAGATTACTTTGCTAACACCATGATTGATTTGGGCTACGAGCATCGCCTGCATTTGCTTTCTACTGCAGGTTCCTTAGAGGAGATAGATTGGCCAGAGGTAGATTTAGTCATTGAGTGCGTACCTGAGCGTTTGGATATTAAGCAAGAGCTGTTTGCCAAGCTGGAGCAATACGCAAAACCGGAAGCAGTTTTAGCAAGCAATAGCACGAGCTTTCCGATTAGCGATATTTCAAAAGGGTTGAAAACGGCAGCGCGAATGATTGGTTTGCATTTCTTTATGCCTGCCCACTTAGTACCGTGTGTAGAGGTGGTCTACGGACAAAAAACCTCTCCTATGGTGGGTGAAAGCCTTTCTCGATTGATGACCGCCTGTGGCATGGTCCCGGTCACTGTGAAAAAAGATTTACCAGGCTTCTTAGCAAATCGCTTACAGCATGCTTTATCACGTGAAGCCTTTGCTATGGTCGATGCGGGGATTGCTAGCTTGGAAGATATTGATAAGGCCGTCCGTTTTGGTTTTGGCTTTCGCTATATTGCCGCTGGACCAGCAATGCAGAGAGATCATGCTGGTTTAGATGTACATGGTGCCGGCGGTGCAACGATTTATCCCACTCTGAATAACTCCCCAGATATTGCAAAATGTTTGAGCGATCGTATCGCCAGTGGCAAGTTGGGAATGAAAACCGGCGAAGGTTTTTATTCATGGACAGCAGAGACGATGAAGGCGGAGCGAGAGCGCTATCAAGAAGCCTTGCGCGAAGGCTTGAAGATCATTCAAAAGGATTTACCAGAGATTAAGTAATCAAACTCTAGGTAAGATCCTTCAAATTAAGCTTTCTCAGTTGGGGTGCAAATTGATAGGTCAGCAATACGACCAGTAATGTTGCCGCACCACCAAAGATGATTGATGGAATAAGCCCCATCAGACTTGCTGCAACCCCAGATTCAAGCGCACCCAATTCGTTGGAGGAGCCAATGAATATCCCATTGATAGCGCTGATTCTGCCTCGCATCTGATCCGGAGTCGTTAACTGCATAATGCTGCCACGGATTACTACCGAGATAGAGTCGCAACAGCCCGAGATAAATAGGAAGAGTGCTGCGAGCCAAAGATTGTTGGAGAGTCCAAAAGCAATAATGGCAATACCAAAGCCACCGACTGACAAAAATAAGTGTTTGCCAGAATCTTCTAGTAAGGGTCGACGCGCTAAGTAGAGGCCCGTGATGACTGCCCCGGCTGCAGGCGCTGCCCTGAGAATTCCAAGAGCTTCTGGACCAGCATTAAGGACCTCTTTAACAAAGGCCGGAAGAATGGATACAGCACCACCAAATAGCACGGCAAACATATCTAAGAGCATGATGCTGACAATCAGATCATGTTTTCGTACGTAGTTAAAGCCCTCAAAAAAGCTTTTTAAGAAATCATTGCTTACGCCCTCAGGTCGCTCATGTTTGATGTGAATAAAGCTCACTCCATAGAGGCCGATAGCCCCACTCAATGCAGCCATGGCATAAGTCCACTCTAGCCCAGCAAATCCAATCATGAGCCCACCCAGGCCCGGTCCAGCAACAACGCAAATCTGAAAGGCAGAAGATGCGTATGCGGTATAGCGTGGCATTTGATCTCGGGGAATGATTTGACCAAAGATGGCTTGATAAGAAGGGCGCAATAGTGCGCGCGCCAAACCTAAAAAGGCTACTGCCGTGTAAATCAAAGGAACGGGTGGCGTTAGCCAGTCGAGTGCAATTGCGACTAAGAGCAAAGCGACTGCAATGTGGAGGCCACACGCAATCGCCGAAATCAGTTTTCTAGAATGATGATCTACGGCATGGCCAGCATAGAGTGCTAATACAAAGTAGGGGACAAGCTCCGCTAAGCCAATTAGACCAAGGGAAACGACGCTATTAGTAATCTCATAGATATGCCACCCTACTGCAACCATCATGATTTGATAGCTGAGAGTTGCGCCTATGCGATAGAGCAACAAGGTTTTAAAGGCTTGGCTTGTTTTCATGAATTATTCTTATTCTAAAGGTGACAGTGATTTATTCTCTAGATATGAAAAAAATAATTCGCGTCTGGGATTTGCCGATTCGCCTCTTTCATTGGCTTTTGGTTGTCGGAATTTTTTTGAGTTTCGTGACCGTCAAGATTGGCGGCAATGCCATGGAGTTCCATGCGCGAGTGGGCTACTGTGTTTTAGGTTTGATTATTTTTAGAATCTGCTGGGGCTTGATTGGCTCCCACCATGCCCGTTTTATCAATTTTGTTCCTAGCCCAAAAGGGCTTCTGAATTATCTATCTGGTAGAGCCAAGGCAGGACTGGGGCATAACCCCTTGGGCGCGCTATCTGTTTTAGCTTTACTCTTTTCAATTGGCCTTCAGGCGGTGACTGGTCTTTTCGCAAATGACGATATTGCTTTTGAGGGGCCGCTAGCAAAACATGTTTCCAATGGAACGGTTGAGCTTTTAACTTCCATTCATCATCAAAATGAAAAGGTTCTCATTATTTTGATTGTTGTTCACCTCTGCGCAATTTTTTATTATCAAAAATTTAGGGGTGAGAACTTAATTAAGCCAATGTTGCTGGGCGATAAAGAAATCGACCCAAGCGAGGAGGCAAAGTATCTGCCTGCTGACTTGGGTCAGGCCTCCAAGGATGGAGGTTGGCAACGCGGCCTGGCTTTATTGCTGCTCAGCCTGATTGCGGTGATTCTAGGTTATGTGATAACGAGCTAATTACTTTTTCTTGAAGTCATCATGGCAACCTTTACAGGTAGCGCCAGCTGCACCAAAAGCCTTCTTAATAGCATCTTGATCACCCGATTGCGCAGCAGTATTTAGATTTGCAACAGCAAGCTGCATCTTTTCTGAAGCGGCTTTAAATTTAGCATTGTCCGACCAAACTTCTGGCAGTGCATTGCCACCTTCAGTGCCTGGTCCAAAGGCTTGCCATGGGAGGCTAGAGATGGTTGCAACTACAGCAGCATTCTTCGCTACTTCATCTTTATTAAATGGTGCCTCACCTTTAACTACAGCACCAATTTTCCCAAAAGAATTTGCCATCACAGTAAATGCGCTTTGGCGGTACTTAATTGCATCCTCAGGTTTTTTGAATTGCGCATAAGCAATTCCGCTAACCAGCAATGTTGGTGCAAGGGTGGCTAAAACAAGATGTTTGAGTTTCATAAGAGGCTCCAATAATTTCAATTGATTTGGGGGTGAGGCTATATGGATTCAGCATACTCCCGAATGCCATTTTTTGCCCATCGGAATCAATCTAGAAAATCATTCTTAAGGGGCTGGTCAGCAAGAGAATCAACCACTCAAAAAAAGCCATCAAGGGGGTCATCCACAGGCTGCCAATAATCCCAGTAAATACGAGGCCTAGAACGATAAAAAAGCCCCAAGGCTCTAGCTTACCTAAGGCAATGGATTGGCGCACCGGGAGCAGTCCTGCAAGAATCCGGCCGCCATCGAGGGGTGGAAGCGGAAATAGATTGAAAACTAACAATCCCAAATTCCAAGTAATGCCGGCCTGTGACATGGAGATGAGGAACTTTTCATTGATGCCAAGCCCAACAAATCCAATGAGTAGGATTAGCCAAATCAAGGCCTGAATGAAATTGGAGCCAGGGCCAGCTAAGGCTACCCAAATAGAGTCAATTCTGGGGTTGCGTAGGCGCCCAAAGTTCACCGGCACTGGTTTGGCATAGCCAACCAAAAAAGGGGATCCTGACAAAATCAATAGCAGGGGGATCAGAATTGTCCCCACGGGGTCTATATGTTTAATGGGGTTGAGGCTTACTCTACCCAGCATATAGGCCGTATTGTCGCCAAATTGACGTGCAGCAAAGCCGTGAGCGGCCTCATGAATCGTGATGGCAAAAATCAAGGGAATCGCATTAATCGCGACAGCTTGGATAGAATAGTCAGTAATCATGGCAATATGATATCCATAGGAGCAAAAAAGTGACTGACGATAAAAAACCTGAATCAAAAACCCCAGCCAAGCCAGTAGCAGCCAAGCCGGTAGCCCGTCCACCAGCCCCCAAAGGCCCATCTGGTCCTGGCGGTAGGCCTCAGGCAGGCTTTGGAGGCGGAAAAGCCATGATGCGTAAGGCTGGCCGCGGCCGATAGTGGATAATTACGCTACTAATTAATGTATTTAATGAGGATTTAGCATGAACGAATGGCATAAAGAAACGAAAGACGAAATCAACAAGAAGATCATTACTCTGATCGTGATGTTGGCAGCCGCTACTAGCTTGGCTATTTTGTTTGCATTGGTTGCAGCTCATACTGGTTACGTATTCGGTTAATCTGCATTAATGACTAGCCATCGCCAACCTGCAGTATTTGCTGGCCATGGCAGTCCGATGTATGCCATCGAGCCCAATCGCTATACAGCCGCTTGGGCTAGTCTTGGTAAATCACTCAAACGCCCAGATGCGATCTTAGTCATCTCGGCTCATTGGGTAACCCGTGGAGTATGGGTTACTGCAATGCCCAAACCTAAAACGATTCATGACTTTGGCGGATTTCCGCAGGCCTTGTTTGATATTCAGTATCCAGCGCCAGGAAGTCCTGCGCTTGCGGATCGCGTAAAAGAATTGCTAGGTGTTCCTGTCGTACTTGAAGAGAATGAATGGGGCATTGATCACGGCGCTTGGTCTGTTCTCAAATATCTTTACCCAAATGCTGATGTTCCTGTGGTGCAGTTGAGTCTAGATGGCTCCTTATCTGCAAAAGAGCATTACGAGCTGGCTAAAAAATTGCGCCCTTTGCGTGATGAAAATATTTTAATTCTGGCAAGCGGCAATGTGGTGCATAACTTGCGCACTATCCAATGGGAGGCGGGTGCAAGCCCCTATCCATGGGCTAAAGAGTTCAATGATTTCTTTGTTTCGGAAATGAAGGCTAATCACCATGAGACTTTGATTCATTGGGAGCAATTTGGTGATGCCGCTCATTTATCCATTCCAACCCCTGAGCACTATTGGCCGGCATTGTATGTGCTCGCTCAGCAAGAGCAGGGTGAGGCGCCTAAGGCACAAGTTGATGGAATAGAAATGGGTTCCATTGGTATGCTTACTTTTACAATCCAATAAATATTCTTATGTGGCCATCTATCCTTGCAATCTTCTGCGGCGCCGGTCTTGGTGCATTACTGAGGGCAGGCTTTAATCTTGTAACAGTCAATGTCGCATCAATGCTTCCCTTGGGAACCTTTATTTCCAATATGGTTGGCGGTTACCTAATTGGTATTGCGGTAGCCTTCTTTGGTAATAATCCCAGTCTCTCTCCAGAGTGGAAGTTGTTCGTGATTACAGGCTTCCTAGGCGGCCTCACAACTTTCTCCAGCTTTTCTGCTGAGGTTGTAGGGTTTATGCAGCGCGGCGAAGTGACTTGGGCACTAGGTACTGCGCTTTTGCATTTGCTTGGTTCGCTCTGCCTTACTTTCTTGGGTATTTTGACTTACCAAGCGCTGAAGTAAGTTTTTCAGTCAAGCTTATTCAGGCTTGATATTTCCCGCCTTGACTACGGCACTCCATTTCGCCGCCTCAGACTTAATCAGGGCTGCGAAATCAGCAGGACTTCCACCGCCAATTTCATTTCCTTGAGAAAGCATCAATTCACGCAGTTGTGGATCTTTCAAAGCTTCGTTGGCTGCGGCATTTAGCTTATCAATAATTGGCTTAGGAGTTTTGGCGGGCGCGATAAATCCTTGCCAATTCAGCACCTCAACCTTGGGGTAGCCAACCTCAGCAAAGCTAGGAACATTTGGCAGGAGTGGAGATCTCTTTTTGCTCGTGATGGCGATAGGACGTAACTTATCCGCTTTGATGCTGGGCACTGCTGAATACATTTGATCAAACATCATATCCACGTTGCCACCCATGAGGTCCGTTAAACCAGCGGAACCACTCTTATAAGGAACATGAATCATTTTGATGCCGGCATTCTGCATAAATAGTTCTGCAGATAATTGATGACTGCCGCCAATACCCCCTGAAGAAAAGGTGAGAGTACCTGGCTTTGCTTTCGCTGCCGTGACAATATCTTGAATAGTTTTATAGGGTGAGTTTGGGTGAACTACTAAAACTAAGGGACCCTTCTCAATCAAGATGATTGGACTGATATCCGTTTCGGGGTCGTAGCGAAGGTTACCAAATAAGGTTTTATTCACTGCCATGGGTGCGAAGTTTCCCATCCCAATTGTGTAGCCATCTGGCGCTGATCTTGCAACAAACTCAGTACCAATATTTCCGCCGGCACCAGGTTTGTTATCAACCACAATCGGCTGCTTCAAAATTAAACTCATTTTCTGAGCTAGTTGCCTGCTGCGAGAATCAGCACTACCTCCAGCGCCATAGGGCACAATCAAATTGATCGGTTTGCTGGGATAGTTTGCTTGTGCATTTGCAGATCCAATCAAAAAAACTGCTGAGCACAAAACAGTCGTCTGTAAAAATCGCATGAATTTCATATAAGTCCTAATGCTCCTAGAGCGGCGCCAAGTCCGATTAAATACAAAGGATGCCAACGAGTAAAAACAGTAATTCCAATAGTTAACAGTGTCAGAGCATAGGCAGCGTAGCTGTGATTGATTTGTAAAGCAATCTGCCATGCTGAAGAGAGAACTAGACCGATGGCTAGAGCTGCAGCTGCATATTGAATCGATTTCTTTTTGTGGACATCTTTCATGCCTAGTATCAGGCGTTGTAAGTGATAGACCAGAATAGATGACGGCCATGAAATTGCAAGAGTTGCAATTAGTGCACCTAAAACACCATAAACATGCCAGCCAATTAATGTGACCGTCATAAAGTTCGGCCCTGGTGCAGCTTGAGCAATCGCGAAGTAATCGGCAAAAGTTTGAAGATCTATCCAGTGCTCTTGATAAACCGATAAATTCAGCAAGCTTGGAAGCAAGGCATTTACTCCGCCAAAGGCAATCAGCGAAAAGGCGGAGAGTTTTAAAAATAAGCCCAGCAAAATGTTCATAGTTTGCGAGCCTTCTTTTGCGCCAAGAACCAGGCCAGTGGTGATGCTATGAGTACTACCCAACCAAGTCCTAGCTGGTAATAGCTGGCTGCGATTACTGTAACTAGTACAACCAGCAGCATTACTGGAAAGCGTAACTCGTCGCGCAACATTTTGATGCCAGTGGAGGCGATTAAGCCAACCCCAACTGCAGAAATGCCTCGCAGCACTCCTTGTATCGACTCCATGTAGCTGTAATGTGTATAGAGAACGGCTAACAACATCACAATGCAGATGGGCCCTAGCGTTAAACCAAGGACGGCTGCCAACGCGCCCCTAGCGCCAGCAAATCGAGAGCCAATACACACCGCAAGATTCACAATATTCGGGCCTGGAACAATTTGGCAGATACCCAGAATGGCGCTAAATTCTTCCGAGCTTAATATCTTGTCGCGTTCAACCAGGGTACGTCGTGCCCATGGCAACACTCCACCAAAACCAGACATGCCGATTTTGCTGAAGCTGATAAATAACTGTGAGGGTGTGAGCGTCTTCAAAGCATTAAGGTTCGAAAGGATGCGGTACTGGCTTTTGGTCAAGCCAGGCCTCTAGAGTTTGAGTAATGCCTTTTGAGAAAGTTTCAAAAATAGGTTCTGCAATAAAACCAAGGTGCGGAGTTGCCAGTAGATTCTGAGTATTGCGCAGCGGATCATTGGATGGCAAAGGTTCAATATCAAATACATCTACTGCAGCTTGGCCAGGACGACCCTGCTTAAGGGCGGCGCATAAGTCAGGCATATTGATCAATGCGGATCGAGATGTATTTACCAGAATCGAGTCTGGGCGCATTAAGGCAAGTTGATCTGCGCTAATGAGGCCTTTAGTTCCTGGGCCAGCCACTAAGTGCATGGTGACTACCTTTGATGTGCTGAGTAATTCATCGAGGCTAACGGATTTGGCGTTTTCGATGGCGGCGCGTTCCGGTGTCATATTGGGGCTCCAGGTGACAAGCTCCATTCCAAATGCTTTGCCAACGCGAGCAACAGAGCTGCCGATAGCGCCCAGACCAATAACTCCGAGGCGCTCACCTGAAAGCATTGGCAGGACCGAGAGTTCATTACGCCAGCCACCAGAAGTCACCAGATTGTTTTGGCCAACCAGTTGTTTGGATGCTCCCAAGATTAAGGTCCAGGTTAGCTCAGTGGTAGTTTCTTTAGAAGGGCCTCCAGGCGTACAGGCGATCGGAATATTCCGCGAGAGGAGGGCGGCGCTATCTAGAGTGCCATTGCGTTTGCCTGTAAACATTAATAATTTGAGTTTTGACAGTCTCGCAATCATTGCCTCATTAAATGGGGATCTATCGCGCACAATAGCAATGACATCGGCATCCTTCACTGCTTCATATAGGGCTTCATCGCGCAATGGCTCATGGTGAATGGTGAGATTTGAGCTTTGCTCTATCCGATTCCAATTAGAGAAGCGACGCAGTGCACGTTCGTAATCTCCTAGGACGACAATATTGGGTAAATTGGCCATATCTCTCTTTGTTGATTTGTTATTCTGTTTGAGTTTACTATCGATCCCTAAGCAATTTTGACAAAGGAAATTCCCATGATTTTGGAGCACTGCGATCTAGAAATTGACCCCAGCAAGGCCGTTGAGTTTGAGGAGGCAATTTTGCGTGGCGTTAATAGCGTCATTGCCAAGGCTAAGGGATTCCAAGGCTTTAAGGTTAACCGCAGCATTGAAAACCCAGCGCGCTACTTGTTATTGATTTACTGGGATAGTCTTGAGAACCATACGGTGGACTTCAGAGGTTCCGACGCCTTTGCTGAATGGCGTGCAATTGTTGGCCCATTTTTTGTCAAACCACCTTTTGTTGAGCACATGACTTTGGTGGGTAAATCGAGCTAAGGGCTTTGCTATTAGGCGGTTTGTTTTTTTCGGATAGAGCGCTCTAGTGGGATGGAGTCTAAGTTAGGCTCCAGCGCTTCCCGTTCATCAAATACAAAGCAGGTGCCGGTGTAGTGTGCGGAGCCAACTTCTTCAAAGTACTTGAGGATGCCGCCTTCAAGTTGATAGCTATGTTGCATGCCAATTTCACGCATGAAGAGGCCAGACTTTTCACAGCGGATGCCGCCAGTACAAAAGCTCACTAGAGTTTTATCAGCTAACTCATCTTTATGTGCAGTGATTGCTGCGGGAAATTCTGTAAATTTCTCAATATTGAAATGCAGCGCATTCTCGAAAGTGCCGTATTCGACTTCAAAGGCGTTACGTGTGTCCACCATCACGACAGGGCGCCCTAAGTCATCGGTGCCTCGATCAAGCCACTCCTGTAATTTTTTTGGCGTAATGAAATTCGCGCGACCCTCTTCCGGACGAATCGTCGGATGATTCATGCGGATGATTTCATTCTTAATTTTGACCAACATTTTTTTAAATGGCTGTGTTTCAGACCAGCTATCTTTTGCCTGAAGGGGGGCAAAGCGAGAATCCTGGCGCAGCCAATCTAGGAAGCCGCGTAATTCAGCTTCCTCCCCTGCCAAGAACATGTTGATGCCTTCAGCCGTCAAGAGAATGGTCCCTTTTAGATGGCGAGCATTGCAGTCATCCAATATCTTCGCGCGTAGCTCCGTCAAATTGTCTAGGCTGACAAATAAATAGGCGGCTATGTTCAAAATTGGTTTCATGGTTAATCTCATCTGGCTCCAGCATCTATTATCGAACAAGCTGCTGAGATGGGTGGTAATCTTGCAGTCTTAATTGAGGGAGATGATGTGATGCCGATTTTCTTGAAAATGACTAAAAAAGCGCTCTTATTGAGCGTATTTCTGATGTTTGGCGCTTCTATTGCTAGCGCTCAAACGGCTGGAGTGGGTGCTTGGCCCACCCAAAAGCCCATTCGCCTGATTGCTGTTTTCCCGCCAGGTGGCTCTGTGGACCAGGTGGCGAGAACCATAGCCCCAGCACTGCAGGCTGAATTAAAGCAAAACGTCATTGTTGAAAATATCGGTGGAGCCTCTGGAGTGATTGGTACTGCCGCGATGACGAGGTCTGATCCAGATGGTTATACGTTTGCGGTCGTATTTGACACGCATGGCGTAAATCCAAGTCTCAAAGACAAGCTTCCCTACGACACGATTAAAGATATCGCGCCTGTCACCCTAATTGGCACCTCACCAATGGTTCTGGTTGCGAGTAAGAATTCTGGAATCACTAGCTTTAAGCAATTAGTTGATCAATCCAAGGCTGGTAAACAATTTAGCTATGGTTCTATTGGTATTGGTAGCTTGGGACATTTAGCGATGGCGCGTTTGGCCAAACAAGCAGGCTTTGATTGGAATCACATTCCTTATCGTGGCGGCGGCCCTTTAATGCAGGATGTTCTTGGTGGTCAAGTGCAGTTGGCTATTGGCTCAGAGTTTTTGGTCAAGCCACACATTGATAGTGGCGGCGTAATTCCTCTGGTAATCACTACTGCTAAAAGATCTCCCGAGTTGCCGAATGTGCCAACGATTTCTGAAAGTGGCTTCCCTGGATTTAATGCGCCAGCATGGTGGGCTGTATTAGCTCCTGGAAAAACTCCGCCTGCAATCGTGAATGCCATGAACCAGGCTGTAACAAAAGCACTGAAGACTCCAGCGGTCGCAGCCAAATTGAAATCACAAGGCATTGAAATTGTTGCTGGTAATCCGGAGACTCTGCGCGACTTTATCGGCAAGCAAATTGCAGTCTGGGGCAAATTTGTCATTGAAAATAATATTAAAGAAACGCAATAAGGATTAAATATGAGCGAACGTTTAATTCCTTACCAGCCAATGGATTTGGCCGAGCCCGCTGAACTCGTAGCGGCTATTCGCAAGAGGCGCGGTGGGCAGTTTATTAACTTAGACCGCATGCTCTTGCATAGCACCCCTATTGCTGAGGGGTGGAATCATTTTGTAGGTGAGATCCGCAACAACCTTTCTTTAGATCCAAAGCTGCGTGAACTTGCAATGTGTGGGGTCGCAGTTCTGAATGGCGCGGAATACGAGTTCTTTCATCATGCTCCGCCCTTTATTAAAGCTGGTGGTACTGAGGAGCAAGTGCAGGCATTGCGTTTAATTGGTCAGGCCAGTTTTCCAAAGGCACTATTTTCTGCTGTTGAAAATGATGCTGCGGAACTGACCTTTCAGATGACGCGGAATATTCAGGTGGATAGTGCTTTGATGAAGCGTTTGCAAGTCACCTTAGGTAATACAGACACGGTAGAGCTGGTGACTGTAGTGGCGGCCTACAACATGGTTTCTCGATTCTTAATTGCTTTAGATGTCAATCCAGAGGAGCATCCTCCTGAGTAAGTCATGATGCAAGATGTTTCCATTTGCTGGGAAGAGGGCGGCCAAGTTTGCTCTGCAGTTTGGCATTCTGAAAATGGTATTGCAGCCCATAAAAAAGTGGTTACTGCTGATGACACCTTAACAGCTGATGATGCTTATCATCTGGCCTGCGAAGGGACTGCGATCCTCTGGAAGGGTGATTTCCAGAATGCCCGCCAGCTATTACAGGCTTTGGTTCGACGCATAGATAAGCCTTCAAAAAAATCCAAACGTGCAGGCAAGAGGGTGGGTAAGTCAGATGATGTCACCCCTAAGAAAACAGCAAAAGATATCTTCAATCAGCATCGGCTTATTCAGTCTCAACGAGCCCGAATACTGGGCATGTTGTTAATCCAATGCAATCCAGACCATTCGATTTCATTACGCCGTGCGCCGGATATATCGCAGGCTTGTGCAGAAGCTTATGGCGCTGTCAGCCATTCTTATGTAGTTTCTTTGCGTGAGCTCTTGGGTGTAGTTAGCGCTCATGAGTGGCGCAAGAATGGGTTACCCATTCTGGCTGATGAAAATGGTGAACCAGTTTTTGTTCACCCCCATTACGGTGTTTTCTCACCCGTTCGTGGCGAGTACATTGAGCTGATCTGTAACGCTCCATTGCCCAAGGCTTTAGATGTTGAATCTACGGCCTTTGATATTGGTGTTGGCACTGGAGTGCTTTCTATTATTTTGGCTATGCGGGATGTGCAGAAAATTGTTGCCACTGACCAAGATGATCGAGCGCTTGCTTGCGCCAAAGAAAATATCGCACTGTTAAATCTGGGTTCGCAAATAGAAATTGTGAAAGCCAATTTATTCCCACCAGGAAAAGCTGCGTTGATTGTGTGTAATCCACCTTGGGTTCCTGCAAGACCTAGCTCTACTTTAGAGCATGCCGTTTACGATCCAGACAGTCAAATGCTAAAAGGATTTTTAGCTGGAGTAAAAGATCATTTATCGCCCGAGGGTGAGGCTTGGTTAATTCTGTCTGATTTGGCTGAGCATCTGGAGTTAAGAACTCGGCAAGAACTGCTCTCTTGGATTGAGAGTGCTGGTCTGGTTGTTCTGGGGCGCATTGATACCAAGCCAAAACATCCAAAATCAGGCGATGAGGCCGATTTGCTTTACTTTGCCAGAGCTGCAGAAACCACTTCACTCTGGCGATTGAGTATCAAGTAATCAACGCAAGAAATCAGAAATTATTTAGCAAATAACTGGCTTGGATCTTCAAATGCTTTGAACTCCAAAGCATTGCCTGCAGGATCTAAGAAGAACATCGTAGCCTGTTCACCAACTTTGCCTTTAAACCGTATCTGCGGCTCCATGATGAATTTGATGCCACTCTTGTTTAGTCGATCTGCTAATGCATGCCAATCCGGCATCGTCAGAACCACCCCGAAATGTTTTACGGGAACTTGATGCCCGTCAACCTCATTTGAGGCTGCATTGCCGCATTCTTGAGGTGCAAGATGGGCAACTAATTGGTGTCCAAAGAAGTCAAAGTCAATCCATTCATCCGAGCTGCGTCCCTCAGCGCAACCTAAGGTGCTTCCATAAAACGTACGGGCTGCTTCCAAGTTGTCTACGGGAAAAGCAAGATGAAAAGGTTGAATGGTTGACATGGTGGTCCTTGGCATTAATGTGGTGCTGAGCTTAGCACGCTCAAATGTGTGTGATAGCAAAGTTTAGTATATTGAGATCATAAAAATAAAGCTGTTAAATAAAGCTGCTTACGGAGACAAAAATGATTACGTTTCAATTCGGTAAATTATGCCGCTCCATTGCTCAGGGCGCCCTCATTCTTGGATTTTCTGCGGCAGTGCACGCCGCTTATCCAGATAGACCCATTAAGCTGATCGTTCCCTATCCTCCAGGCGGGGCAACTGATGTGATTGGACGCATTCTCGCTAAGAATCTTGGTGAATCCTTGGGGCAGCAAGTTTTAGTTGAAAATCGCGGTGGTGCTGGTGGCAATATTGGTGCAGAAGCTGTCGCAAAGGCAAGTCCAGATGGTTACACCTTATTGATGGGAGCCGTGACATCGCATTCAACTATGGCGACTCTAGAAAAGGGTAAATTGCGCTACGATCTTCTGAAGGATTTCACGCCCGTCATGATTGTCGGCTCAGTTCCTTTGGTGGTAGTTGTGAATCCCAATGTCCCAGTCAGGACCTTGAAAGGCTTGGTTGATTATGCAAAAGCCAATCCCGATAAATTAAATTACGCCTCTTCTGGTGCGGGTGCACCTCAAAGAATGGGTGCAGAGATTTTCCAGAAAGAAGCAGGTATCAAAATCACGCATGTTCCATACAAAGGTAGCGGTCCCGCTATGACTGATTTAGTCGCGGGTCAAGTCAATATGATGGTGGAAACGGTTCCAGCGGCATTGCCATTCATTACTGCTGGTCAATTGCGTCCGTTGGCAGTGACAACTGCAAAGCGCATCTCGATGTTGCCAGACGTTCCTACCACCGCTGAGTCCGGTATGCCGGCTTTAGAGGTGAGCTCCACCTTCGGCGTTTTAGCCCCAGTTGGCACGCCGGTAGCGATCATTGATCAACTCAACAGCGCTATAGCTAAACTCTTAGTAAATCCAGAGGTTAAGGAGGCTTTTTTAAAGCAGGGAGTCTATGCTGCAACGCCGACAAAGCCTAAGCAATCTGCAGAGTTGTTGGCTGCGGAAGTAAGGCGCTGGGAAAAAGTGATTAAAGAAGCGGATATCAAAGCTGAGTAGTAATTTCTATTTATTTTTTTTATTTAAAGAATTATTTATGACAAGTAATGCCAACAAAGAGAAACAGCAATCCACTGAGAGTGGTTTGCGTAAGGGCTTAACGAGCTATGGCGACAAAGGCTTCTCTTTGTTTTTGCGTAAAGCATTTATTAAGGGTGCGGGCTACACCAATAGCGCGCTAGATCGTCCGGTGATCGGCATTATTAACACCGGTAGTTCATACAATCCATGCCACGGCAATATGCCTCAACTGATTGAGGCCGTGAAACGTGGTGTGATGCTTGCTGGTGGTTTGCCGATGGATTTTCCAACAATCTCTATCCATGAGAGTTTTGCCGCTCCGACCAGTATGTATTTACGTAACCTGATGTCGATGGATACCGAAGAGATGTTGCGAGCTCAGCCAATGGATGCTGTAGTTATGATTGGTGGTTGCGATAAAACAGTGCCAGCGCAAATGATGGGCGCTGCTTCTGCAGGTCTTCCAGCAATCCAGTTAATCACCGGTTCAATGTTGACCGGCTCTCATCGTAGTGAGCGTGTGGGTGCTTGCACGGACTGCCGCCGTTACTGGGGGAAATTCCGCGCTGGTGAAATTGATGAAGTTGAAAAAGATGAAGTCAACGATCAATTAGTAGCTAGCGTAGGTACGTGCTCAGTGATGGGTACTGCAAGCACGATGGCTTGTATCTCTGAGGCATTGGGGATGACCGTGCCTGGTGGCGCAACGCCGCCGGCGGTAACGGCAGATCGTATTCGGGTTGCAGAAGAGACCGGTACTCGTGCTGTCCAAATGGCAAAAGACGGCTTAACCATTGATAAGGTATTAACAGCAGATGCTTTTGAAAACGCGATGCGTGTTTTATTGGCGATTGGTGGATCTACAAACGGCATAGTGCATTTAGCTGCTATCGCTGGGCGTATGGGTTTAGAGATTGATTTAGATGCGCTCGATAAGATGGGTGATGAGACCCCGGTACTAGTGGACTTGAAGCCTTCTGGTGATCACTATATGGAGAACTTCCATGATGCTGGTGGCATGACTACACTGCTTCGTGAGCTCAAGCCTTTACTCAAGCTAGATGCGATGACGGTAACAGGTCGCACTTTAGGTGAAGAGATCGATGCAGCTCCGCCAAGCTTTAAGCAAGATGTCGTGCGCAAGTTTGATAACCCAATTTATCCACGTGGCAGTATTGCCGTGCTGCATGGCAACTTGGCTCCCGGCGGTGCCATCATTAAACAATCTGCTGCTAATGAAAAACTCATGGAGCATGAGGGTCGTGCTGTTGTCTTTGAAAACAGTGAAGATCTCGCCAATCGCATTGATAGCCCAGACCTAGATGTAACGGCAGACGATATTTTGGTGCTTAAGAACATTGGCCCTAAGGGCGCTCCTGGCATGCCTGAGGCGGGATACATTCCGATTCCGATGAAGTTGGCTCGCGCTGGCGTAAAGGATATTGTGCGGATTTCTGATGGACGCATGAGTGGCACTGCATTTGGAACGATCGTCTTGCATGTGACTCCTGAAGCTGCAGTAGGTGGGCCACTCGCGCACGTGAAGAATGGCGATCGTATTCGCCTCAGCGTGAAGAATCGCGATATTAGCTTGCTGATATCAGACGAAGAGTTGGCTAAGCGTGCAAAAGACAATCCAGTGATCGAGCCAACCGCTGAGCGAGGCTACCTCAAACTATTCTTGGATACGGTCACACAAGCAGATAAAGGTGTCGACTTTGATTTCTTGAGAGCGGTGAAGATGGTTGGAAAAACACCGAAGAGGTAAACCATAGACAGAATCAGCCTGCTTATGCCCTTACCAAGCCAGGGAGGCCTCAAATTTGCATGAAGAATGTGTTTTTAGTCTAATTTAGCCCATTTTGGGTGAGTTTTTGGTTGGATTAGATTTCATCAATTTAGGTATAGAATCACGCCATGCGATCCCGTAATAGATCCGTCGTGATTCTTCTCTGCCTTTTCTTGATTTCATTCAAGGTGGCGGCGGGCAGTGTATTTATTGATGCTGCTATCGAGCGGGCGCAGATGCATCAAGCTTCATTTGCTGGTTTTGTTGCAGATCAAAGCCATGCCAATAAAGAAACTACCGATGGTCAGCAACAATCTCATTCGTTATTTCTCATGAGTCATGTTACTGCTAATGTGAGTGATACCAGCATCATTGTTCCATTTCGCGCTACAGAAGCCATTGTTTTTAATTTCTTTAGTGACATCCTTTTTACGCAGAATTTTCCTGATTCTGCTTTTAAACCCCCAAAAGTAACCGCCTAATTTCTTAGGTTTGTCGTCAGCCTTGATTGGCTGGCTACTTTGTTATTTTGGCTAATTTTTTTAGCCTTTATGGGGAATTACCGTTATGTTCGCGCTTAAAAAACTGCTGCCATTGGCATGCACAGTGTTACTTATTTCTGCATGTAGTAGTGGGGTTAAATTAGATGATTCAAATAACGTAGCATCCATTAATGCTGGTGGATCAATGTCTTACGATCCTATTAGCGACCCCAAGACAAGCGTGTATGGCAAGCGCTCCATTTTCTTTGAGTTTGATAGCTATACGCTTGATCCAAAGTACGCCTCTACCATTGCGGCTCATGCGACCTATCTCAAGACCTTTCATACTCAAAAGGCTGACATCATTATTCAGGGCAATACAGATGATCGCGGTACAGCTGAATACAACCTAGCCCTAGGTCAAAAGAGATCTGAGTCTGTCAAAAGAGCTCTGCTTGCCCAGGGGGTTAATGAGTCCCAAGTAGAGGCTGTTAGTTTTGGCAAGGAAAAGCCCATGAATCCAGCGCAAACGGAGGCTGCTTTTCAGGAGAACCGTCGCGCTGACATCGTTTACCGCTAGTCCCCTTTACCTCTCCACTTTGTTTTTGTGTGGGGAGGCTTTTATTCCTAATGAACTTATTTAATTGGTGAGGTTCGTATGAAAAATATCTATCGCAGTATTGCGCTGCTTGTAATTTTATTATCGGGATGCGCCACAAATGTAGCGCCAATTAACAAGCCTGGCAATGATGTTTCGATTGCTAAAGTAAATGAAGTACAGAAAAAGATTGCCTCATGTGTAGCTGATGTAAATCAGTCAGACGATGCAAGGTATGTTGATGAACATATTTTGGTGCTAACGGAGAAGAGCCCAAACGCAAAAGAGCTGTTTAATTCAAGCGACAAAATTGCCTCCGATCAAGCCGCTGTCTTAAAAAGATTTAAAGAGTCCACCTTAAAGTGCCGCGTCATTGCTAATGAGTTGCCTTCCCCAGCTCTGGTGGCTGTATATACCAATTTCTACATAAATATTGATGCTGTTTATAAAGACTTGATTGATAAGCGAATCACTATCGGGGTTGCTAATCAAGAGAGGTCAATGCGTATTCAGTACGCAAAAGAGAGATGGGCGCAGATCCTGAAAGCGGAAAAAGGAAGCTCATAAGATGATGGAGGCGGAATACCAATTTGTCTGTGGATCTTGTAAATATGAGTGTGTTAGCGGTATAGGGATTGAGAGAGGCCCTCATTTTTACAAAGCTGCCATGGTATGCAATCACTGCAAGGAGGTTGACACACTTGCGATGCCGAATCCAGGGTCTATGGTGGATCTACCTGTGGGCTCGGCCGTTTGCAAAACCTGTGGATCTGCCGAGCATCTGACTGTCTGGGATGGGCTTACATGCCCTCATTGCATGAAAAAAATGAAGGCGATTGGAACAAACACTAAAACCGAGCGCCCATTTAAATATTGGTAGAACTTTAAAAATATGTATAAATTTTTTATTAAGTGTGTAATCGGGCTCATGTTCGTTCACGCTCCTGCATTTGCAGGAAATAGCAGGGCTGATGATATTCATTCAAATATTGCCTATGTTGTTGATGTTGACACCGGGGAGGTATTGGTTGATAGAAATTCTTCGGTCATTTCGCCAATAGCTTCGATCTCTAAGTTGATGGCATCAATAGTTGTTTTGGATTCAGACCAAGGGTTGATGGAGCAACTCAGGATTGAGAGAGAGGATATTGCCCGGCAGTCGAGTGCAAAATGGAAATTAAAAGTAGGGACGGAAATTAGTCGAAAAAGAACTTTGCGGATTGGTTTAATGTCGTCGGAAAATAGGGCGATTAATGCTTTGGCAAGGTCTTATGTGGGGGGAAGGGATGCATTTGTTGCCGCGATGAATCTGAAAGCAAAAGAACTTGGAATGGTACACACCCATTTCATTGAGCCTACCGGGCTCTCATCAGAGAATGTTTCTACAGCACAGGATTTGATTCTTTTATTGCAAGAATCTATGCGATACCCTTTGATTCAAGAATTTTCAACAACAGAAAAATTCAATGTTGTTGACGGCGTTCATGCCCCGCAACCGTTTGTAAACACCAACCCCATTGTTCGCAATGAAGTCATGGATGTTTTGGTGCAAAAGACTGGTTATATTGCAGCCTCAGGTCGATGCCTAGTTATGGAGGCAAAGATTAAGGGTAGAAAAATTGCGATGGTTTTTTTGCAGTCAAAGGGAAAAAATACTCGCTTCAAGGATGCCCTTTTTGCTAGAGCTTCAATCGAGTAAGTGGTTTTTGGGCTAATGTTTTTTGCGTAAAAAGAAAAACGCCACCTCAGAAGGTGGCGTTTGACTGTTACAGACTTAAAAATGGTGGAACCGGCGGGAATCGAACCCGCGTCCGCAAATCCTCTACAACAAGTTCTACATACTTAGTCATATCATTTAATTTAGCTAGCTAGTCACAGACTGACATGTTCCACGCTGGCGATTCACTAAGTTTTCGAACCATTCCTCGTGACATGAAATGATCTTATCTCTTGTAAATGACCCTGATCTAGCTTGCGCTAGCTGACCCAAGAGAGAATCAGTTCAGGGGCAACCGCAATTAAGCGGCTAGTGCGAAACGTTCGTCGTTTGCAGTTATTACATTCCCATTGATTTACGAGATAACGGGTCCTCGGTATGCCCTTGA
>CANGNV010000003.1 GCA_947455485.1 Burkholderiaceae bacterium
AATGGATATTCATTGCCATCTTCCCACTTGATTGTCTCTTTAGTAGACATAGTGGAGCGAGTCTTGAAGCTGAAGTTATTAGAAACGTCTACGAAGACGATTTCACGATATTCGGGGTGAATGCCAGGTTTCATTATTAAGTCCTATTAGCAGGCAGCCGTTCGGGTCCTAAGACCTAAATACTTACCCAAGTTAAATGCAAATTATTAAAGCGGTAAAGGCGAAATTATGCCATGAAATCAACAACAAAGCGCACTTTTACCGTCTCTGAGAGCCTAAATTAGCCACCCTTACGCATTAAATCGAAGAATTCACCGTTATTTTTGGTGGATTTGAGCTTATCAACGATAAAGTTCATCGCCTCAATATCGTCCATATCGGCCAATAATTTACGTAAAACCCAGATTTTCTGGAGGTTTTCAGCTTTAACCAGCAACTCTTCACGGCGGGTGCCGGACTTGTTGAGGTTAATCGATGGGTAAACACGACGCTCAGCCAAACGACGCTCAAGGTGAACTTCCATATTGCCGGTACCTTTGAACTCTTCGTAGATGAGGTCATCCATACGGCTACCAGTTTCAATCAAGGCAGTAGCGATGATAGTGAGTGAGCCACCTTCTTCAACGTTACGCGCAGCACCGAAGAAACGTTTTGGGCGCTGTAATGCGTTGGCATCCACACCACCGGAGAGTACTTTTCCAGATGAAGGGATAACGGTGTTGTAAGCGCGAGCAAGCCGGGTAATCGAGTCAAGCAAGATGATGACGTCTTTTTTCATCTCCACTAAACGCTTAGCCTTTTCAATCACCATCTCGGCAACTTGCACGTGACGCACAGCTGGCTCATCAAATGTAGAGGCAACCACTTCACCACGTACAGAGCGCTGCATTTCAGTAACTTCTTCAGGACGCTCATCAACCAACAGCACGATCAAGATCGCATCTGGGTTGTTCGCAGAAATCGCATGGGCGATGTGCTGCATCATCACGGTCTTGCCGGATTTAGGTGAAGACACGATCAAGCCACGCTGGCCATAGCCAATCGGGGAGATCATGTCGATGATGCGGCCAGTTAAATTCTCTTCAGCTTTGATGTCACGCTCTAACTGAATGACGCGATTGGGATGCAAAGGCGTTAAGTTCTCGAACATGATGCGGTTCTTTAGGGCCTCAGGAGCCAAACCGTTGATCTTGTCTACCTTAACCAATGCAAAGTAACGTTCACCATCCTTAGGGGTGCGAACCTCGCCTTCAACGCTGTCACCAGTGTGCAGGTTAAAGCGGCGGATCTGTGCAGGGGAGATATAGATATCGTCCGGAGAAGCCATGTAAGAGGCATCTGGGGAGCGCAAGAAACCAAAGCCATCAGGCAATACTTCCAAAGTACCATCACCGAAAACAGATTCACCTTCCTTGGCGCGCTTCTTGAGGATGGCAAACATCAACTCTTGTTTGCGCATACGTTGTGTATTTTCAATCTCCAGACTGGCTGCCATTTCAAGCAGAGCGGATACGTGGAGTACTTTGAGTTCAGATAATTGCATGTGGTTCTCGGGTGTAAATAAGGATGTAGATGTGTTTTGGGTTATCGCTGTCTAGATGGACATCAGACAGATTGGAAAAACAGAATTTTGGGGAGTTTGCTAAAAAAGAGGGGGAGGGAAAATTGCTGGGAATATTGCCGAAAATCGGGGCACTGAAAGTGCGTTGAAATAGATACTACACTAAAAACAGCTAAAAACCACAGGCTCACCCAGTGAACCTGTGATCAAGGACTATTTACAGATGACTATCAATAAATGCAGTCAACTGGGATTTAGCCAAAGCGCCTACTTTTTGAGCAGCAACGGTGCCGTTCTTAAAGAGGATCAATGTTGGGATGCCACGAATGTTGAATTGGGCGGGAACGCCTTGGTTCTCATCCACGTTCATCTTGGCGATTTGGATCTTGTCGCCGTATTCACCAGCCAGCTCTTCAAGGATAGGGCCGATCATCTTGCAAGGACCACACCACTCAGCCCAGAAGTCGAGGAGAACAGGTTTATCGGACTTGAGAACGTCTTGCTCGAAAGAAGCGTCAGTTACATATTTGATGCCGGCACTCATGAAAATTCCTTAATTAGTCTTATTTAGTTTTATATAGTTATTGCTCTACAACGCTTATATTAGCAATAAGCCACACTTTCTGCCTAAATACTAAAAAACCAGCCCTAGAACCACCCTCAATGCCGCACCCATTCCCAACCCTAAATAAGCAAAAGCTGCCACATGCTTGGGCAATAGCCCCCAATGCCAGTGCTCTGAAGTCGCTCGCCGAGGGTATCTGGAATTGTGCAAAGCAAACAAACCAGCGCCCCTTAGTGGTGCTAAGTACCGCAGGCCCATTAATGGGGGTGAGAGCTGCCCTGGAAAAGTATCGACCTAAAGATCTGCCAAATCACATTGCCTTCCTGCCCCAAGTCATGAGTTTTAACGATTGGCTTGAAGCAGCACCAGGCGCATGGAAGCTCCCCAAGAAGCAAACGGATCTAGAGCGTTGGTTATCTGTTTATATCAATTTACGTAAACACAAGATATTGCAAAGCTGGTTTAAGGCAGAGAGTGAAGCGGGGGCTTGGGGTTTAGCGCAGGCAGTGATCGACGCATGTGATTCATTGTCAGAGGCGGTTGTGCCACTGATGCAAAGTGAAATTAATGTCTTGGTACAAAACCAAACTCTCGATTCAGAGTTGTGGGTAAAACAAGTAGAAACACTGTTGGATCAAGCGATCGCTAAAGCCTATGTTGGTTTATCTCGTAAGGTCGTTGATCAAGAATCCACTGTTTTATTGGCCTTCTGGCGCTTCCTCAGTAGCCCTGGTGATCCTGTCATGCGAAAGCATTTCGCATTAGCCGCTCATCTGCAAGCAGCAAGTGCTAATCAAGCTCTGGCAAGACCTTTGATCTGGGTAGAGACTGCCGATCCCAAACCGATCGATCAAGAAATGATGTCTCGGTATTTAAATGAGTATTCACAATTTGCACCTGTAGTGAATATTGGAATGGATTGGCATTCAGTAGCGCTCTGGTCTGAGGCGCTAACTGGTCAAGATGCTGAAGGGCAGCTCAAACCAGTAGATAGTGAACAGCAGATCCTGATTGATCAAAGTATTCAAGCAAGCTTCCATGATGGATGGAAATTGCTAGCAGCTAGACGCTTTGAAGAATTAGCTTGGGCGGCTGCCAAATCGATTGAGGCACATTTAATTGCGGGTAAAACCAACATTGCATTAGTTGCGCAAGATCGTTTAGCTGCAAGAAGGGCGCGCGCATTGCTGTCACGCTTTGGTCCAAGTCTGCGTATACGTGACGAGACCGGCTGGAAACTTTCAACTACCCGTGCCGCAGCATCGCTCAATAGTTGGTTGGAGTTGATTCGCTCGCCCAAGGAGGGGCCGAGTGCAAGCTCCTTGCTGGAGTTTTTGCAAAACCCATTTTTTGATATTGCCCATGCCTTACAAAAGCCATCGGAGGCTTGTGTCAGGCTCATTGCTCAGCTTGAAGATATTTTGATTGCAAGCCAAGCAAAGTCTGGCTGGGAAACCTTTCGGATTGCGATTGAGCGAGCCAACACCTATTCATCATCGCGCGGTAGCGTGCCTCATGAATCACTCTTAGAGTTGCTCGCTTTATTGCAACGACATCATGCTCAGTGGTTGGAGCTCAAACTCGATTGTGAAAATGCTTATGTACTCCTGCAATCTAATTTGCAAGAGATGGGTATGGCGCAGCAACTTGAAAAAGACTCCGCTGGTAAGCAGTTGCTCGAAGTGCTCAAGACTTTTGATTTAGGCGCTGGAGCTTACCGGCAGGTCGCTATGCGTTTGCCTGAGTGGTTGAGCTTGCTCAAGACTGTAATTGAGGAGGCCTCCTATCAAGAGGTAGGTCAACAAGCGCAAGCAACTTTAAGTATCTTGCCGCTGAGCTCAACACGTTTGCGAGAGTTTGATGCGGTTGTCCTGGTGGGTTGCGATGAGCAACAGTTGCCAGCGTTTTCTGAGCCGCCATTATTTTTCTCGGATACGCTCAATCGCCTATTAAAAGCATCAACCGTTACGGCGCAATATATTCAGCAGGCTAGAGATCTCTCGCAATTACTGATTTCCTGTCCACAAGTCGATTTACTTTGGCAAAGTAAAAGCAAAAGCGGCGAACCTCTCAGGCCATCGGCCTGGATTAGCCGCTTACGCACGCAACTGCCAGATTGGCCAATATTAGAGGCGAAGCCTGATACGCACTCAAACCAATCTAACCCATTGCAAGAAGCGGTCACAACCGTTAACCCTGACATTGCTTTGCCAATCAGCATGTCTCCTAGTGCATATAAAGCATTAAGAGATTGTCCTTATCGTTACTACGTCCGTAGCATCTTGTGTTTACGTAAGGCAAAAGAATTCGAAGATGGCTTTGATGCCTCATTGGCAGGGCAGGTTTTACATGCTTTGTTAAAGAACTTCTTCCAAGCATTAAAAACAGAAGAGAAAAAATCCCATTCAAGTATTCATCAAGGTGAAGATGCTCGTCGTGAGTGGATGCAAGAACATCTCATCAAGCATTCAGAAAAAGAGTTTGAGCGCTTGATCAAGGGTGATGCCAGAGTCACTGGCACTTTGCGTGATTGGCAAAAGCAGATTCCTAGCTTTGTAGATTGGCAACTCAAGCGCGAGGCTGAAGGTTGGCAGTATCACGATGCGGAGTTACCAGTTGGATTTATGGTGATGCTGACCGATCCCGATGGCGTGCAAAGAGAGATTGAGATTGCGGGGCGCGCTGACCGCTTTGACGTGAATGCCAATAATTCGAATGCTGCAGCAGTCATTGATTACAAGAATCAGGGTATTAACAAAATCAAGAAGCGGGCAGTTCACCTCTTGGATGATCCTCAATTGCTCATCTATGCCCGCGCAGTCAATGAGAATGCTATTGCAGCGCATCTTCCTGGTCGCACCATTGAGCAAGCTGAGTGGGTGGCATTAAAGGCAGATCTCAAGAAAGCCGATGACAAGATTGTGAGAGCGTATTCGGTTGAACCGATGCCGGAGATGATGGAGCAATTCTCAGAGCAACTCAATGAGGATCTAGAGGTCTTATGGGCGCGCAAGCCCATGAAAGCTTTTGCACCGGATAGCGTTTGCCAGTATTGCGAAGCCAGAGGTATTTGCAGAAAGGGGATGTGGTGAGCGATAAGTTTGATTACGCCGTAGCCTGCAACCCAAATAACTCGGTGATTGTTTCTGCCTGTGCGGGTAGTGGCAAGACCTGGCTATTGGTCGCACGCATGGTGCGCCTATTGATCGCTGGTGCTAAACCTCAAGAGATCTTAGCGCTGACCTTTACCCGTAAAGCTGCCCAAGAAATGCGCGACCGTCTATACGGATTGCTGGAACAGTTTTCCCAAATGACTGATGAGAAGCTCATTCATGAGCTCACGATCAGGGGTTTGAATGATGCAGAGGCTAATAAATTGCTACCGCAAGCAAGGGCGCTGTATCTCAAAGTGCTAATGAGTCCCCAATCGATTGTGATTGATACCTTTCATGGATGGTTTGGCAGACTTCTTGGAGCAGCGCCAATCTCTGCGGAAGTCCAGCCTGGATTTAGTCTTCGTGAAGATGCTAAACGTTTACAAGAAGAGTGCATGCAAGATTGGTGGGGGGATTTACCTGCTGATCTTAAAAAACACTATGACGTTTTACTCAAAGAATTTGGCGCTTTTGAGACTGACAAGTTCTTGATGGGTAATTACAGCCTCTTTAAGCAAAGAGGTGCTTGGACATTCTTCTTAGCTTCTTGTAAGGCTAAGGGCATTAGTCCGGCCGAAGCTTTAGCGCAATGCTTGCCGAATCTATCTTTGCCAAACCCGCTAGAAGAATTTTGGCGACGCCCTGGCACTAAAGAAGATTTGCAAGTGATGCTCGATTGCTATAGCAATGGCACGCCTGGTCAAAAGAAAAGTGCGCCATTTATTCAGAGAGTCATTGCACTGCATGCGGCAGGTAGTTCAGTGATGGAGGTTGCGGATCAATGGCAAAGCTATTTCTTAACCAAGACTCTGACGCCACTAAAAGATATTGCGACGATGTCTGTGCCCATGCGAGATTATCTTGCTGCGACTGGCGGTGACCCAACGCAGATTACCTCCATTCGTAATGCTTGGGTGGATGCATATGAAGCATGGTTCCCCTGGAAAAGCGATCAAGATGCTTATGCAATCAATGCCGCTTGGTTTGCGATGAGCGAGGCAATGCTAGGTCATATGCAAAAGGCAAAAGAATCGATGCGCGTGCGCGACTTCGATGATTTAGAGATTGGTGTGAGCCAGTTGATGGCTAGTTCGGATAACGCCGCTTATCTTCAAGCACGACTAGATGCGAAGTACAGCCACATTCTGATTGATGAGTTTCAGGATACCAATCCACTGCAATGGCAGATTTTGCGTTCTTGGTTGGAGGGTTATGGACAAGACGGCTCTCGTCCAAGCGTCTTTATTGTCGGGGATCCCAAGCAGTCGATCTATCGCTTCCGCCGAGCTGACCCAAGACTGTTTACTAGTGCAACTACTTTCCTCGAGTCGACTTTACAGGCGAAGTATTTGGAAAAGAACACTACCCGCAGAAATGCCGATGCAATTAATAAAGCCGTTAACAGCATCTTTTTGACCGATGCAGTTCCTCCGACCTATGTATTTGCCAAACAAGATACTGACTGGAAAGCGCCATTAGAGGGTATTGCTGAACAGGAGTTTGCTGCCAAGGGCGAGGCGATGTTGCTGCCACTCATTGAGCGTACAGAGCAGGATCAAGCTGAACGCACTGGTAGCGCTCTAGATAATCCCATTGAGGATTCAGGGTTGACTGTTGGAGTGCAACAGCGCTATTGGGAGGGTCAACAAGTAAGTCGCTTGATTCATCATGTTTTAGCAACACGCCAAGTAATTGATAAAAAAGATGGCAAAGAGTATTGGCGCCCAGCAAGAGCTAGCGACTTTATCTTGCTCGTTAAGCGCCGAGCCTACTTGCCGCAGTTTGAGCGAGCGCTGCGAGAAGCTGACTTGGCTTACGATAGTTCTCGCTTAGGCGGCCTCCTGAATACTCTAGAGATCGATGACTTAATTGCCTTGCTCACTGTCTTGGTATCCCCAAGGCACGATTTGCCATTGGCGCAAGTACTGCGTAGTCCGATCTTTAGTTTTACCGAGCAGCAAATGCAGGAGCTCAGCAGTCATGTAGGCGACAGTCAAAGCGAAAGCCAAGGCCAAGCTAAATCATCTTGGTGGGATGCTTTACAAAGCAGCTCTGTGGCAGAAGTTCAGAAGGCGGCGCGCTATTTAGAGCGCTGGAGAAGTCTAGGCGAGGTATTGCCTGTACATGACCTGCTTGATCTCATTTATCAAGAGAGTAATTTACGAATCAGTTATGCGGTAGCCTCTCAAAATCTAGCGCGCGCTCAGGTATTAGCTAATTTAGATGCGTTCTTGGAGCTCGCCTTAAATCAAGACGGTGGTCGCTACCCGAGCTTGAGTCGCTTTATCGATGAGATTAATGCGATGCGCAGGGGTGACGATGATGAGACTCCGGATGAGGGTGATGTAGAGGCTGAGGCCGATGACGACATTGGTGAAGTAGATCTCGATAGCGAGATGTCCGAGGAAGATCAGCATAAGCGTGTGCGCCTCATGACTATTCATGGCGCTAAGGGGCTAGAGGCACCATTTGTGATCATGCTCGATGCCAACCATACAGAGTGGAAGGCACCTCATCGTGGCGTACTGATGGATTGGTCTCCAGATGAGACTGGCCCAAGCCATCTTTCTTTGTATGCAGCAAAGTCTTTGACAGAGAAGCGTGCAGCAATCTACGAAAAAGAGAATGAAGTTAGTGAGAATGAAAATTGGAACGTCCTATACGTTGCGATGACTCGCGCACAGCAAGGCTTATGGATTAGCGGCGTGCAATCTCATATTAAAGATGGCATTAGCCAAAAATCTTGGTATGGCAGGGCACTTGCGGCAGGCATGGAGACCTTGGATGTTACCCAGTTAGGTGAACTGCCAACCCAAGAGCAGGAGAAAGTAAATTCCAACAGTAGCGAGCCATTTCAGATAAATCATTTCCAATTGTCATGGGATGCAGCCAAGCAATCCCATCAAGAAACAATTGCCGATATTGAAAGCGGTGCGCTAGCGATTGCCGCAAAAGAAAAAGAGCAGGCGCAAGCGGTAGAGCAACCCGATCCAGAGATTTTGGAAGAGGGAACGCATTTTCATAAATTGCTAGAGTTTTTAACTCCGCATTCAGGTAGTCAAACAACTGCCCTAATGCCAAGCGAGCAAGAGCTCATGAATTGGCTCAGTATCGATCAAGAGCGGGCCCAAAAACTGACAGAGCGCGTTCAGACTGTTATGAATGCAAAAGCGCTCCAAAAGTACCTCACTGAAAACCAGTGGGTTCAAGCTTGGAATGAGATCGACATCGCTGATGAGGACGGCAAGGGCTTCCGCTTAGATCGCCTAGTAGAGTTTGAGGACCATTTGGCCATCCTCGATTACAAGCTCACCATTCCAGAAGAGGGTGATGAGATGTATGAGAAGTACCGCAAGCAATTGAAGGGTTACCAGGATGAGTTGGGCCGCATTCGTAAAGATAAGCCCAATAAGGCCTTTTTAATCTCTGCAAACGGTGAGATTAAAGAAATTATTTAAGCTTGGAGGTGTTTGTTTTTGTGGTGGTTGGCGTTTTGGCTTTGTGATCCATAGGGTTGCCGCGACCGCGAATCATGGTAGGTCTAGCCTTTTCCCACTCTTCATCAGTGAATGGAATGGAGTCTGGATCTTCCAGTGCGGCTTTGGTGATTGCCGCATCTTCCGCAGCGCTGTGTCTAATGATTATTTTCATGTGCTCAGGATAGCTAATTTCAAGCTTTACCCCCTTGAAATCAGCTCTAAAGACCCTATATAAGTAGGGAATAGCAAAAATCCCCAAACTAGGGATAATGAAATTCACACGAAACATCCTACAAGGGGTCCTGATGAAAATTCGTAAAGTAATTAATTTATTCGTTGGCGTATTTGCGGCGGCGCTACTGTTAACTAGCAACGCAGCATTTGCCGAGGCAACTTTGCCTGAGGTATATCAAGCTGTGCAATCTGGGCAGATGGCTAAAGCCGATGCCATGATGCAAGAGGTTCTGCAAAACCATCCTAATAGCGCTAAAGCACACTACGTAGCTTCTGAGCTTTACCTTAAAGAGGGTAAGTTGGAAGCAGCGCGCAATCATTTCATCAAAGCGCAAAACTTGGCGCCTGGTTTACCGTTTGCCCAACCTGAGTCTGTACAAAAACTTCAGATGCAATTAGCTAGTACTCAAGTTGCGCCTGCTGCCAGTCAGACATCCATTTTTAGTAATCCACTCTTTTGGGGCCTGATTGCCATCTTGGTGATTGGCGTCATGATTGTGATGAGACGTCGTAGGGCAGAAGCAGTGCAAGTCTACAACGCACCAAGCGCTGGTTATCCTGGTACTCCAGGTGGCCCAACTGGCTATCCCGGTGGTCCTGGCGGTCCTGGTTACCCTGGAGCACCAGCAGGTGGCATGGGTAGCGGTTTGATGGGCAGTCTGGCAACTGGTGCCGCATTAGGCGCCGGTATGTATGCTGGTCAAGCGCTAGCAAGCAATCTTATGGGTGGTCACGATAATGGCCATTCCAATGCCGGCTCTAACCCTAACTTGAATCAGGTTGGTGGCCCAGCATCTTTAGATCCAAACTTTGGCGTACGTGATGCCAGCTCTTGGGATGATGGTGGCGCTAGTTCATGGGATGACAGTGGTGGTGGCGATTTCATGAGTGATGTTTAATTCGCTCTCAGTCCAGTAATTTATATAAGAAAGTATTTATGGCAATTTCCATGTACCAAGCATCGGTTCCTCAGTTAAAGAAAATGCTGGTCAACTTGACCACCATTCTCACTAAGGCTGAAGAGCATGTAGCCACAAAAGGAATCGATGGCAAGGTCTTGGTGGAGGCGCGCTTATTTCCGGATATGTTTCCTTTAGCCAAGCAGGTGCAGATTGCTTGTGATCAAGTGAAGTTTGGTTTGGCACGTTTGGCTAGTGTTGAAGCGCCTAAATTTGACGATACCGAAAGCACGCTTGCTCAATTAAAAGAGCGTATCGCAAAAACGATTACCTTTATGGACAGCATTAAGCCAGAGCAGATTGACGGCACAGAAGCAAAAGAGATTAAGTTCTCCATTAAAGAATGGAGCTTTGAGTTTGTAGGTGAGCAATATGTACTCACTTGGGTTATTCCAAACTTTTACTTCCACGTCACGACGACTTACAACATCTTGCGTCACAACGGTGTTGAGCTTGGTAAAGCGGATTACCTGGGCTAATGCAGCGAGTAATAGAGATCATCGAAGTAGGGCATGCCTGGCTGTATCGGGCAAGTATCTACACCTCTAATGCATTCTTGGATGATCCAGCCATTCTGGCCTTTGCATTCTGCTAAGAAAAAACCAATCAGATCAAGTAAATACGCCACCCCTGGGTGGTTTTTATTGCGGAAAAAATTATTAACTTTATTAATAACGGTATTAAATTTCATGGATAATGAAGCCCTTATCAGTCATTAATTGCCTTAAACACTTATTTATGAAAATAACTATTTATTCAGTAGCATCATTTGCCGTCCTTATGCTTGGAGCTGGATGTGTTAATCAACAGCCTGTTGGACAGCCGATCGCTAACAGTAATTTGACGGCAGGCCAAGTTAGTCTGACCTTAAAAAAGAATGTCACCACTCAAGCTGAGGTTGTAGAAACCTTTGGTGCACCAAATATTGTCACCTCTAATGGCGATGGTGAAGAGGTTTGGACTTATCAAAAAAATGCCACAGTTTCTAGTGGAAGCTCTAGCTCGGGATATGCCACTATTATTTTGGCAGGAACTTCGTCCTCCAATTCTGGGTTTGAGCAGTCCAGCAGAACAATTACTTTAATCATTAAATTTAGAGAGGTTAAAGGAGTCAAGATTGTGAGCGACTTTTCCTCAAGATCCTCCTCTTTCTAAGGCATAAGAATGAAGTTTTTATTGGCTGTCACTAGCGCATTTTTGCTTTCATTATTGGGTGCTTGCTCCTCGGGGCCAGCGAAGCCCCAGTTGACCTCTCTTGAGATTCAGGCAATTCAGGCGAAAAACTTTGATGTAGATAAAAAAACTTCGTTTGATTCTTCCTTGTCCGTTCTTCAGGACTTGGGTTACATCATTGGTTCTGCCAGCTTTGAAACAGGATTCATTACCGCACAGTCACCTGCAAAGGGCACTAGCGGTAGCGTTTATTTCATAGGCATGCTACCCATTCCAGTCTCAGGCTCAGAGCAAAAGACAGTTGTGACGGTAGCAGTAGAAGCGGTAGGCCCCAAGAAATCCCGCATCCGCTTAAATTTTGTTGATAAAACGCGTGGTGGAGGTATGTTTGGCGCTGGTGAAAACGACACTCCGATACTAGATCCGGTCATCTATCAAAATGCTTTTGATAAGATCGGTGAGACAGTATTTATAAAGACATCGCAAAAATAAAAAAGCCACCTTCGGGTGGTTTTTCTTTGGGTCGATTGCGCCCCTTGTTTTGCCAGTCCCCCTAAAAAAGGGGTCAAAAACCACGTTTTTGAAAAAATAAGGCCCGGGTATTGAAATACTGTATGGATATACAGTATATTAGAACCCATGGCACTTATCGCACTTCCACAAAGCTCCTCAGAAAGCACGCTGACCCAGGCCCCACAGGCCTTGGCGGCCAATGGCGCCTATGAGTTCAAGCTCCTGAGCCACCGCATTTCAGCCGGATTTCCGAGCCCAGCAGCGGATTATGCGGAGGAAGGTCTCGATTTAAACCACTATTTAGTCCAAAACAAGCCAGCTACCTTCATGTTCACCGTCAAGGGTGATTCGATGATGGGTGCGGGTATTTGTGACGGCGACAAGGTGGTGGTCGATAAAGCCCTTAAGCCAAAACATAAAGACATCGTGGTTGCCGTAGTGGACGACGAGTACACCATCAAGCGCCTGTATCAATTGCGCGGCAAAACCGAACTCCAGCCAGAGAACCCAAATTACGAGCCCATTACCTTTAACGAGAACAGCGAACTCCAAATCTGGGGTGTAGTCGTTGGGGTAGTGCGCAAGTACAGCCACGCAAGCAGCAGAAACGGGAGGTCCGCATGAGCCAAGCTGGTCAAACCAATCAACTCTTCGCGCTCGTAGATGTGAACAACTTCTACGTATCTTGCGAGCGCGTATTTGCTCCCAAGTTAGAAGATGTACCAATGGTGGTGCTATCTAATAACGATGGTTGTGCAGTAGCGCGTAGTGCTGAAGTTAAAGCGCTGGGCGTGAAGATGGGTACACCCTGGTTTCAGATGAAGGACCTAGCTAAGCAACATGGCATCCAAGCCTATTCCTCAAACTACACCTTGTATGGCGATATGAGCGGCAGGGTGGTAGAAGTCTTAAGAAAGTTCACGCCCAATCTTGAGGTCTACAGTATTGATGAGAGCTTTCTGCAAATCGAGACCGTACTCAAGCAATACACTGATCCAACTAGCCTAGGTCAAATCATCAAGCAAGATGTTAAAGACACTACCGGCTTACCTGTATGCGTTGGTATTGGCGCTAGCAAGACGCTCGCTAAGTTGGCCAATCACTTGGCTAAAAAGAATCCTCAGTTTGCTGGTGTATGTGACATCAGTTCTATGTCTAAAGAAGCGCTCTATCAATGGATGGCAGAGACAGCCGTAGGTGAGGTGTGGGGCATTGGTGGCAAGACTGCCAAGAAGCTCAAAGAGCTCAAGATCAATAGCGTATTTGATTTGGTGCAAATATCACCACAAGCCATGCGCCAACAGTTTGGTGTTGTGGTTGAGCGTATTTGCTACGAGTTGCGTGGCGTATCTTGCCTGCAGCTCGAAGAAGTGGCCCCAGCTAAACAGCAGATTATTTCTTCAAGAAGCTTTGGTAAGCCAGTGACCTCCATGGAAGAGTTAGCTGAGTCTGTTGCTACTCATGCTGCAAGAGGTGCCGAGAAACTCAGAAGCCAAAAGTCAGTCACGGGCGCACTCACTATTTTTGTGCAAACCAACCCACATAAGCCGTTTGAGCCACAACATCATCAAAGCATCACAGTGGTTCTGAGTGACCCTAGTGATAACACCTTAACGCTCACAAGCGCTGCATTAAAAGGCTTGAAGCAAATCTACAAGACAGGCTTTAAGTACAAAAAAGCAGGCGTCATTCTTAACCTCTTGGCTGACAAACCCACGATGCAGCAATCATTATTTGATGACATGGAAGTCAAAGGTAAGTCTGCTGGACTCATGAAAGCTATGGACTCGATCAATACCCGTTTTGGTAACTCTGCCATCAAAACCGCAGCATCTGGAACTAAGCAAGACTGGCAAATGAGATCAGGCAATAGATCGCCGAACTACACCACGCAGTGGGATGAATTGCCGGTAGCACGTTAAAAAATGAATAAAAAAACAACAAATAACACAACAAAAATTACTAGCTCATTTCGTGAGCCAGTAAGCCAATATTCTGAATGCATGGCAGCAAAATAGAAGCAGAAAACAAGTAAAACCTAATTAACGTAGATACACACCAGGAGAAATCAAATGGAACTAATCAATAACTTCAACGGCATCTCACTCGCAATCATCATGATCTTGTCTTACTGCGCAGTACTGAAAAGCACAAAGCGTAACGAGCGTAGCAATACTCAAATATTCAGCCGTAAGTATCAGTAAGGCAAATTAAAAATCAGCAAAGAGGTGCATCAGAAGCGCTAAAGAAAAAGCAGCAGGCCTGGTGGGGGAATAAGGAAATCACGGATTCTTAATTCCCCAGACGTGGGTTGGAAAGGATTGGGATCAAAAGATCTCAATCCTTTTTCATTTAACTTTCGGCAATATATTTAATAAAGTCGTACATCGCCAAAGTGTCTTGTGCGCAATAGTGTTTCAACTTGTTCTCCCAATCCAATTTCTCGGATGAAGAAATGTTCGGATCGGTGCATTTAAACCAGGCAATTTGTGCATCGCCACCACCACTTAATCCGTTTGAGCTCGAATAGTCGACTGTCGTAGGAATCGCCTTTACGATGTTCTTGAGAGAGTAAGACCCCATCATGACTGGTGAGTAAAAGCCATCACGTGCAATATCTAGAGTGTCAATAATGCGAGCAATCAAGGCCTCAACCGGGACATGAAGATCCGCACAAGTAGAGCGCTTTACTAAGGCACGAAGTTTAGAGCGTTCAAATGACGCGTTATGAACGAAGATGGGCCCATTTGTGCCAACTGCACTCAAGAGGGTTTGAAGAAACTCGCGATCCATGTTGGGGTCATAAAACTTGAGATAGCCAAGACCATCATCAACATTGAGGATTTGATCGGCACTATCCCAGCGGTGAATTGACCATTGAAAAGGTAGGGCGTCATAGGCCTTCGTGCCAGCCAACAAAGGCACCCCTTGTTGTACAGTCTCAAAGTCCATGAAATAGCGAGGCCAAGTATAGGAGCATGCCTGAGACTTAAGATGCGGCGAGAGCCAAACCGTATTGGATTGATGCGCTGCCTGAATCATCAGGTGTTGAGGTTTTGTTAGGCTGGATGCGGGGATGTTGCGAAGATCATAAACGCCTTGTTTGGCAAAATCTTCGATGAGGTTCTTATTGGCATATGGAAGAATGGAGATAGGGACTTCAGCTAGCTTCTGAAGAAGAGCGCTGCAGCGTTCTTGATATGGGCAGTTATATGGCTCAGTGCATTGAGTGCCCATCGCAATGTCCGGCATGCTCGCGCCTAATGTAGCAATGGGCTTTAATTGGGCAATCCATTGAGGTACTTCATTCATGTTCTGGAGTACCTCTTTAGTGATGTCAGCTTCGGTGATGAGATTTTGATAGTCCCCATTGCCCGAGTAGATAAAGTCTTTGTTGATGTGAGCAATTTGAATTTTATTTAGCGTGATCCCACAGGCTTTAGCGATATATGCTTGGACGGAAGCATCTTTTATATGTTCATTTTTCAGGCTGGTAGATGATTTCACTTCGATCATCTCCCAGGCATCAGAGTTTCGACGTAGTACATCAACACGTACTAAGGTGCCGTCATGCAGAAAAGCGGCTTCGTAAATAACCTGGATTAACGGATCATTGACTGCGGACTTTGTAGCGGCAATTGCTGATATCGCATCTAGATTGCCGGTTAAGTCGCAACCTTCCCCATAGTAGGTGCGTGCAAATTCGCCAAAGCGGTTGCCGATATAAAAAATATGTAACTCTTGCTTAATTGGTTCATTGGTGTCGAGCCAAAGCTTTTTATGGCACTGGAGCCCTGAGATAACCTTCGATTTGGTTAATACATAGAGCTTTGGCACGCTATTTGATTTCATGGGTATATATCCATTGGGGCTAAGGTAGATCTTATTAAATCAAAAATAAATGATACTTTTTGTCATTAATGCGGATTAGACTCTATAGTTACAAATATATGACGAGAAGAGGCCCCATGTCTTTTAATGTAAATGATTGTGACTTGATTGTGATTGATGCAGCCGATACCGACTCTGGAATAGATGCTGAATATGCTTATATCAGTGAGCAGTTTGGTCCTTTTGGGGTTGGATGGCAATTGCAGCGTCAAAAGGTGTTAACGCATGTTTTGCCAGGGGAGGGCGATCAAATACAGGTGGATGTTCTCACTATTGAGCTGGCAAATGGTGAGGTTAAGGATATCGCTTTTGATATCACCTCTTTTTATGGCAAATGGTGATCGCGCAATGATGCCTATTGAGTATTTATATGATCTTGGTCCTGTTCGTTGGGGTAACCCGAGCGAGAGTGCCTGCCTTTATTATCCAGGTGCCTATACCGATACTGGCCCGCTAGATTTGATTATGAGAAGTCGGTCTGAAAGTGCGAGTCAGCCATTTGATTCATTTGCCACGGCAATCTATGTAGATATCGCCATTACTCCTGAGGCAATAGAGCAGGTCATTCATCGAATTAAGCATAACTATTCGACAAGAACAGTATTGGTGAGTGAAATATTGCCCGCTGACTTTGGGGCATTTAGATATGCTGATTTTTTGCCCAAGGAGGACGATACTTTTTATGAGTCTGTGCCGAATTACGCACAGTTATACGCCGCAGAACATGATGAGTTTTTTGGTCTGCGTGCCTTTTTTCCTGAACTTCAATTAAATCTAATCTATCTCAAAGCAGAGGGAATTCAGGCGTACAGAACCCTTCAAAAAGCAAAGATCTTTCCTAATATTGTGGTCCTGCAAGATCATGGGCCTTGGGGTTATCAGTACGCCACTTTTTATGGCGAATGTCTTCTCTATAAGGCGGCAAAGAAATTGCCGCGATTCTTGTATCAAGCAACAGAGGGGGAGGCGTGGCCTGGTTACGAGCAGATCAGTGAAGGGTATTGCGATGAGGGCCAGGAGCATCGCTATGAGCGTTGTCTTAGTGCCAGAAAAACCGTTATTGCAGAAATAAACAGAAGGAATAAGTAGCGCATATGGCAAAGAAAAAGATAGCTGAGGATTTTGATTCTACTGATGAGGCTCTGGAAGAGAAAGGTGCATTGCGAGTAATCCAGCGTCGTTGGGATGTTCTAAAAATGATTCCCCCTAATGGCCGCCTGATGAGTAAGAAAGAGGTTGCCGATCGCTTATATAAGCGCCATAGTGTTGGGCATAGTATTCAAGTATCACCAATGGCATTTTTGCGATATATCCAGCGAGATTTTGAGGCATTGAGCCGTGCAATTAATGCATTAAAGAAAGAGCAGATTATTTCGACCCGGAAGGGTGTTTCTTGGGGTGAGGCTGGATCGCCATTTAAGTTAGCCGGCCTATCAAAAGACGAGATGATTGCGTTCGGTATGCTTAAAAAATTAGGCACATCTTGGATGCCTTCCTCTATCCGCGAGACATTAGAGCCATACTTCACGATGGCCATGGATGAGGCCAAGCAAAGGGTGATTGAGAATTCCGCCATTCCACCGCGACAGGCCGAGCTCCAGGCAAAGAAGTGGCTCGATAAGCTAGAGCGTCTTCCCGATTGGATTCAGTTTAAAAAAAGAAATATTGATAAGAACGTCGAGAAAGTAATTCATGAGGCCTTGCTGCAAGAACAGAGTCTAGAGGTGGTCTATAAAGGCAAGCCAAGAGGTGTAATGTTTCCTCAGGCGCTAGTGCAAAGAGGCGCAAGAACTTATTTGCTTTCCACTTCGCCCAACGAACCAAGCTTGAGGCCTTACCTATTAAATAGGATGAATTCAGCCAGGATATCCCCGGAGCGCTTTAAGCTAACCCCGAAGGCTGATATTAAGGAGCAATTAAACCGGGGAATTGCTCAGCCAAAGTATTTGGAAGTTGACTATAAGGGTGAATCGATTGCTTATGGTCAGCCAATTAAATTGCAATTTATAGCTGATGCGGGTACTGCGGATATATTGGAAGAGACTCCAATGGGGGATGATCAAGTAATTACCCCCGTTGACTACTCATTAGTCACTCGCTGGAAGAAAGTGAAGGCGGATATTAAGTTAATTGATGAGTCTGAAAAAAATTGGGCAATCATTAGTGTCACCGTGCTTTTGCAGGAAGAGTTGATATGGTGGTTACGTAGTCTTGGGCCATTCCTAAAGGTCATCGAGCCTGAATTTATAAGAGATCGAATTGAGTATGACCTAAAGAGGGCTTTAGCGAACTACTCGTAATCCATCCTCTTTAATTTACCGCCTCTCACGAGCGCAAAGATATTTGTATTTTGAGTGTCTTTGCGCTCTTTCCCTTTTTATCTCTCCAACCCCATATTTATGGGGGTTAAATATATTGAGAAAGTTATTTATAAATGACAAATAATGTCATTTATAAATGGCAGTATTAAACCTATCCCAATCAAACGGAAGGGTCTTCTCATGAAAATGTTCCAAGCAACAGTCCGCCTAGGCGGCGGTAGTGTATTGCAAACATTGGAGGTTATGGCGACAACTGCAATTGAAGCTAAAAACAATCTAGAGATGGAGTTTGGCGATGGAAATGTAGTGTATTTCCCCAAAGAAATTAGGTGAGTGTGTTGTGTGTAGCACCTCTTCTCAGAATCGCTTTCTGGGAAGGGCTTTAAAAACCTAATAGACGAGGAAGTCAAAAATGAATCTAGATCAACTATTAAATGCAAATGAACAGAACTCAGAAGATCCGGGAGTGGTCGAAAAATTAACACCTGCTGAAAGCCTGGCTTTTCGTAAAGAGCGCCAGTTAAAGCTTAAAAAGGAAAAGTATCTCTCTATAGACCAAATACCTCAAGAGCAGCTAGAGGATGTAATAGATGCAGATGCTTCATACGCCCAGTGGTTGCGTGTAGTGTTGTTACGCACTCTTTTAAATACTAGTGCACTCAATAATCTAAAGTCATCTTATACATTTTGTAGTGCTAAGTTATACGGTTTTATGGGCTTCAGAAATTTTGAGGAATATTCAAAAAAGCGTGATTTGACAGAGTTGCGCGCTGATCTCTTGTTGATTTTGAGTGTATGGGAGTGTGAGCTTGGTGCTGGGTCCCGCTTCCCCAAAAATCTGACCCGTAATTTAGAGGTCCTTGGAGAGATGGCCAACCTGACCCCTACAGAGCTGGAGGTATTGGGGCTAACAATCTTGATCCATAGCGAAGCAATTTTGCTCGAGTGTACGGATTTGATTGGAGAGTCTGTGTCGGCATTTTCGGTTGCCAAGATCTATGCACCTATGCTGGGTGTGAAAAGTGCGCAGTTGGAATCGGTGTTCGATGAGCACTCCACTCTGAGTCGAACCGGCTTGATTTCACTGGATCATCGTGGTGAGGGCAATATTCGTTCGCGCGTCGATTTAATTACTTGGACATTTGCCAAGCGGGCGGTGATGTATCAACACAATGCTCGTGACTTAATTAAGGCATATGTGCGGCCGGTTAATGACGGTGATTTGCAAATGGTTGATTTTGATCACATTAAAGAGCGTGCCCAAGCAGTAAAGGCCTATTTGCAAGATGTCGTTGAGCAAGGCAAGTCCGGAGTCAATATCTTGATTTACGGTCGCCCAGGTACAGGTAAAACCGAATTTTCAAAGCTTATGAGCAAGGAGCTTGGTTGCGAATTGATGGAGGTTGCTGCAACTAATGTCGCGGGAAACCCTGTTACTCCTATGCGCCGCTTACGCAGTTATCGTGCAGCGCAATCCCTTTTTCAGAAGGGTAGTACCGTTATCTTGTTCGATGAATGTGAGGAGGTATTGACGGGTCGTTCGCGTCCGTTGGCAGATGATGAGGCAACCATGGCGCAAAAATCATGGATAAATCTGACTCTGGAAAGTAATGCATTGCCAGCAATCTGGGTGGCTAATTCAATTGACTCCTTTGACCAGGCTTATATTCGCCGTTTTGATATGTGTTTTGAGATGCCTAATCCCGATGAGGCTCAGCGTCGCAATATGTTAACCAAGATGTGCGGGGAAGTTTTGGGGCAGCAAATTATTGGCGATATTGCTAAAAATAAAAATACATCTCCCGCCCTGGTGGTGAAGACTGCTCAGGTAGTGAAGGCCTTGGCAGATAACAAAACTGTAGCTGAGCGCAACGAGTTGGCATTGATGTTGGTGAACGATAAATTGCAAGCGCAGGGCGCTACTCAGGTTCAAACCTTTGACTCCGGATCGCTTGGTTTGGGTTTTAAGCCTGACATGGTTAATTCCACAGTCAATATTCAGAATTTGCTTGATGGTGTAGCGCAAACCCGTGAAGCGCGAATCTGTGCCTGGGGGCCTCCTGGCACAGGGAAAACCGCTTTTGGTAAGTGGATGGCAGATCAGCTTGGTATTGCTCATATGGTATTGAAGGCCTCTGACTTATTGGGGTCACATGTGGGTGAAACGGAGCAAAAAATTGCTGGTGCATTTGCGGCGGCAAAACATCAGAAAGCGCTATTACAGTTTGATGAGGTTGATACCTTTCTCATTGCCCGCACAAACGCAAAGCAAAGCTGGGAAATTAGCATGGTGAATGAAATGCTGACCCAAATGGAGTGCTTTAAAGGTGTCTTTATTGCATCCACCAACTTGTTCGATAACTTGGATGAGGCGGCACTACGTCGTTTCGATATCAGCCTAAAGTTCGACTTTATGAAGCAAGAGCAGGCATGGGAGATGTTTATTGCTACTTGCGAAACATTGCAATTACCAATTGGCGGTGTAGAGGTGAAGTCTCGCTTTCACGAATTACGCAACCTCACGCCTGGAGACTTCGAGCAGCTCGGTCGTCAAAGTCGTTTTCTCAAGCTCCAATCTGCGAATGATGCCCTTGAGGTGTTGGGTAAAGCGGTTGGCGTTAAAAAGTCCTGCCATTCACGCCAAATTGGATTCCTAGCGGCCGCCTAGGCAGTAGACCACCTTTAGAGGGTGCTAGCTATATTTTTCAGAAGAAATCCTAAATGACAAATATCGTCATTTAGGATTGATATCCTGATGACTCAGTAAATCAAAAAGGTAAATAAAGATGAAAAATCGTAAATACAATTTTGGCAAGTTATTGGCGCAAGCACAGCAGGGGCAACTCGAGGTTAAAGAGTTAAAGAAAGTCATTAAGGCAGCTCAAGACTTCGGCTTTACGGTAATTGCTGGTCAATTTCAAATGTATGTATATCAGCCGGCCAATATTGCGCCAGATCACGCACCTGCAGAGGTATTGGCCCGAGTTGCCCAGGGCATCAGTTACCTCAATGCTCATCGCATCCCCCTAACGCGCACTAAGCAAATGCTTAAACGTCACGGCGTCATCGAAACCATTCATCGCATCACATCGGATGCTATACCTAGTAAAAACCTGGAAATCCTTGCTAGTTCTAACCATCTGTATTTGTCTGCCGAAGCAATTGTGCTGGATCACCCAGAACTCTTTTCAGAGAAGGTGGTCAGCCTCGCAAAAATCAAGCTGGCAAAGGTCGATGGACACCCCAATTCTTCCTGTGGCCCATTCTTGTTGGCGGCTTAAAACACTCATTAACAATCATTCTCTACAGGAGCTCGCCTTATGAATTCAATCTATCAACAAACCATCGATGCCATTCTTCATTTAAGTGCCGAAATATTTTTGGATGCTAATTCAGGTGCCGGTGATGCAATCCAGTCTACGGTTTTATGTGCAACTTCTTCTGGTATGGAGGCCTAAGTGAGTAAGCAAGCCTGCGCATCAATTGCATTAACTAAGACCTTATTGAATAAGGCTCTAGTAATCTCACTGTCGCTCACTTTCTCTACATCTATTTTTGCCACTACTGAAGATCCACACCAACAATTTTCGGTGAATAAAAATAACACCAATAAATCAACCATTACTTGGCGTCCGGTTGTCGATGTTCAGGCTGAGTGCGAAAAGGAAAGTAAACGCTTGGGATATGGTGGGTTTGGCTATTCCGTAGAGGCGTGCTCCTTCTGGGACAAGAGCCCTTTAAGCAACGTTTGCACAATCATCACAGCCAAAACTGTCAATTTTCATACCGTGGGGCATGAGATTCGCCATTGCTTTCAAGGCAACTTCCACTAAATTCACAAATAAGAAAGTCTCACATGAAGACATTAGCATTCCCCATCATCCTGGCTGTATTACTTAGTGCCTGTAGCAGCGTTGATCCCTATACGAAGCGTGCAAACCAAGAGCGCGAGATGCAGGAGCGCTATGTGGAGCGAGCAATTAGTAATGCACCACCTTGGATGTTTAAAGTACCCAGTAGTAATTCAGCCATCTATGAGAGTGGGACGGGTGTAAGTGGAGACTTCTCAATGGCTGAGGTAAAAGCTAAAACAGATGCTTATGCCAAGATTTGCATGATGTTGGGCGGAGCTGTTAGCCAAAAGACAAAAATCTACCGGACAGATTCCGAGGTAAGCAGTACCGAGTTAAGTGAAATGGCTATGAAGGCAGGGTGCAAGGAGGTTGATTTAACGGGGATTGAGGTGCGTGATATCAAGCGCACTTCTGAAGGCGGACGTTTTCGTACCTATGTCCTGGTAGCAATGCCAACTGGAGACGCCAATATTTTGCGCAAAGCCAAAGAAGCGCATCAGCAAAAGGAGTTGGCAATGCAACGAGCGCCTGAGGCGTTTAAAGAGCTTGATAAGCCATAAGTATGAATAAGTATTGCTATCGCTTCGCATGCTTGGTGGCATCTGGAGTGCTTCTTGGATGTGACAGTCCTCCGTCACCAATGTTAAGTTATGACGAGTTAAAGCGTTTCCCAGCACAATGCACAAAGGCCGATCAGCAACTGAGGCAGCTTCATGCGATCTTGGAAGCGAAGAATTTTGATAGTGATCCAGACAAGCTGAATGATGATGATCGCGCATATAACCGTCGCTTAAAATCTACGATTTGGTGGTTTGCCTACGAGTGCGATCAATCATGAGTCACAGATTAGCTGCGCTACTCATATTGGGGTCGGTGTGCTGTCATTCGGTAATGGCGGGTTGTGATGTTCGATCGGCTAGCCAGCTTGTCAATGAGCGCGAAGTGGGGTCAGTATTGGATTTGGAGAAATTCAAATCCACAGGAAAGTGTTTGGTCAGATACCGACTAGTAATTGATGGAATATCCCATAATCTTGAGGCTGAGGAGCTTGGTCTCGAGCAAGAAGATTCCTTATGCTATTACGCCATTGAAAAGGCGAGGAAAGAATTGCTAGTAAGCCTGGGCGGAAAGTTCCAAACTCAGGCAGTTACGGTATGCAGCGATCAAGCGCCCCCAAGATCAAAGGTTTTGATTGGTGATGTTGTTTTGGAGAATGAGCTTGCACAAGTGAAGGATCGAAAGTACTTCACCTATCGGAACTCAAAATGCAGGCTATTCGTAGAGCGCCGAGAGTTAAACCGTAAGCTAGTCGTTAATCATGGGGTAATCTGTCAGCTTGACGATATCAGTGAGAGCTGGCTTGTTGTAGATAAGTGGTGACCGCAGGATGGAGGCTAAGTACTTTCAGTGGTCCAATATCGCTATAAATTTCTATATTTTTTGAATTGACAATATGATTACTTTTGCAGAATTTCAAACTCAAGCTCTGGCACGTGGTTACAAACCCAGAGCTGATAGTTGCAGACCTGAATTGTTCATTATCAATTCAAAAAATCGAGTGAAGGTAGAGATTAATACCAAGTCCAGAACCTACATCGCTGGCTATAACATTTCGCCTGAAAACAGGCTTCTGTTAAAGCAAGCTCTCGCATCTTCAGACTTATTTCAAATGAATTTTCTTGGGCGCTCTCTTGCTTGTGCTCAATATGAGGGCCTGGAAAAGTTTTGGCGTTGGGTATCAATCATTGAGGCAGTTGAATTTATCGCTATAGAGCGGAAATCAGATTCAGTCAGTCAACCTATTACTGGCGATGCTATTCCGATGGTCAGCTTTCAAGAATTTGCCTCCCAGTGCCAGGCCCGTGGATATAAAGGAAGAATGCAATCAGATCGACCTGAACTCTTTGTACTCAAAACTAAAAATGGCGTTAAGGTTCAGCTGAATACCAAGTTAAGAAACTATGGGGCTGGTTATGGCCTTGATGAAGAGGAGCGACTTGCTTTGATGGCCGAGCTAACTCGACAGCAAGAGCTTGGAGTCTTTGAATTGATCACTTCCAATACCAAGTCGGCCTTTGCCAGGTATGAGGGAATGGAGAAGTTTTGGAAGTGGACTGAAATTATTGAGAACATCGACTCTATCGTTGCCTCAACGAGAGGGTTTGCTACAAAATTGTTCACAAGAGATCAGGCGGATGAAAGAATTTTTGAAAAAATTGCCAGGACATACCAGTTTGCTATCCGACTAGAGCATCAAAATTTACTCGATACCTCAAGAATACTTTTGGAGGCCGATAAATTGGATCATCTTATTACAGTGGGTAAGTCTGCCAATGCTCCAGAGGATAGGCCATACCGGGAGCACATTGTTCCTTGCGTGATGATTCACAATGAGGTGATTCGACTGCTGCTGGACGCAGGTGTTCGTGAACGCGAAGTGCCAGAGGAAGTAATTCATCAGATTGCAACGTTCATTAAAAATAATTTGGCAATTGTGCTGATTTGCAAAGAGGAGCAGGAAAAGCTTGATATCACTTTGGGCTTAAGAACATCTATGCCGAAAAATTGGAAATTTGGAGATAGCATATTCGCTCGACTAGAGGCCGCAGAATTGGAATGGGAATCCTTTGACGAGGAATCCTGAGTGATGACTCCAAGGTCGAGTGTTATGATGTTTAATGATAGAAATTTGTATTAGTTTTTGACTCTCTGGACCTTGTTATGCCGCTTATATTTAGCAACTTATATAAATTAGACGTTATTTGCGATGTTGGCATTACAGGCCCTTTCAACACATCGTGGACAAAATCGTATGTGGCAATTCCTTCCGGAAAGGCAACATCTACGAAGCCAGATGGTGTGGGCTCTGGCCTTAAAATCCGCCCATTAAAGCTCAAGCCCGGTATTGAGCTAGCTGGATACCAGAATTCCATTGCCGACCTAGTTCCTATGGCCAATTTAAATCATTTGATTTATCTGGTGGTTAGTACGCGTTACCCAATGTTTTATGTCGGGGTAACGGAAGGAGGCCTGCGTTCAGGAATATTTGACACCGGGCGCTTAATTCATCACGCACGAAAAATGCTGGCAATTCGCGAGAGTAGCACCAGTCATACAGGCGGTTGGTTGACTCATGCTATGGAGCGTTACGATGCCAATCTGGCTGCGCATACATTACGCGTTAATGATCAAGACTTTCTTCAGGACTTGCTAGGTGATGTTTATATTGCAGTTGGCCATCAAGGCCATGATGCCTGGACTCCTGCTAGTGTTGAGGATACGGTATTGAGTCAGGTAGAGACAAAATTAAATAGCGATGGAAGGGTGGTTCAAAAAATGAATACTGCAGGCTCTGGACGAGACCCAGTTGATATTGAGCTCCCGGACAATTTTGATCGAATTATTCAGGAATCTATTGCGCGGGAATAGCCTGCCAGGGTTATAGGGGAAATGGAACCCCATCCCTTTTTGAAAAATACGACGCTAGCAGGCCAAGTCTGATTTAGGCGTCTAGGGCTTTGCGTAGATACTCAGATACATTTTCTTGACGCAACATCCATTGCTTGTAGTCGGATGGCACTTGGCTAATCAATTCCCCCTTATGTTTGCCAAAAGGCATAACAGTTGGAATGCGAGCTTTCTCAGACATTTCCCATAAAGCATCTAAAGATGCAGGGTGCAAACGATCAATAATCTGCCCCAAAATCTTAGAGCAAATCCAAACATCAGCTAATGCGCTATGCGCATCACGAAGTTGTTCTCTAGCAGTAGCCCTTTCAAAGTAATAGAGAAGGGCACTCTGAGTATGGCTATCTAACTCAGGCCAAAGGCTACGAGTGAGGGCAAGAGTACAAATGCGTTTCACTTCAGGTTTACCAATAGCCTCCCAGTCAAAATCAATACTGTGACCAATGATGTACTTAGTGCCAGCAGGCAATCTAAATGAAGTGCTAGCAGGGCAATTAACCAATTCCTCATCCATGATGTGGTGAGTCGCTAAAGCACCCAAACTAATAGGCTTACCAGGGTTGTAACGCTGCACCCAGGGATTACCAACCGCCAGAGGATTAATCGACGTGACGTCTAAGGATGCGGCCTCAATAATGACGGCATTGTTCTTGTCAGTTGCTTCTACATCAAAAATAATGGCTTGGGGCATGAGGGCTTCTTTAGGTAACATTTGGTTAGATAGCTATTGTGCCTTGATGAGCGCCTCAACATCCTTAATTAAAGATGCCGTTAGGTCGCGTAGCTCGTCAATGGTTGACTCTTCAATCTCTAGGTAGCCCTCGTACTCAGCCAAATTGCGTTTTTGATGAACTGCATCAAAAACTCGCCATTTATTAGCGGGCCAGCCTAGCGTGTCGCCGAGACATTGGAATACCATGAATCGATTTTCGCTTCTATACCCATGCCAGCGTAGGGCAGCAAGTGCCGCACCATGAGCAGCATTGTAGGCAGACGTAAATCGACCCTCTATAGACACCTCTGCGATCCCGGAGTCTAGTAAACGTCTGTGAGAAATCTCAAGCATCCTAAGTACTTCAATTTCTTCGGAAGGTTCAGATTTAAGTTGACCAATTTTGACCAAATTATCTAAATTTTGATTAGTCAATTAAGGCGCCATACACTGAGATGGTAGGTAGTTCTAACACTTTATTTACAAATGAATTTCGCTCTGCGCGACGATTCTCAAACTCTTTTGGTGTGTAGCAGGTGGGATTAATTTTTCGTCCTAACTTATGTTCAACTGGGGTGAGTAGATCCAGTATTTTACTAAGACGTAAATTCTTTCCGACTAAAAGAAGGTCAATGTCACTACTTGCTGTATCGGTATTTTTGGCGACCGAACCGTAGATCAATGCGTGCTGTAAATCTTGATGCAATGGTAATAAAGCAACATTGATTTCGTGATCAATACCCAATGTCTTTTTTACAAGGCTATGAAGCTCTTTATAGATAGGTGAGCTTTGATTGGCTTTGCAAATTCTTAAGTTTCCAAGCTTTGTTGAGCTAATAATCCCGCTTTCCGAAAGTCGGTTTAACTCTCTCTGTAGTGATGCGCTACTTAACTTAGTCAGGCGCAATAATTCACTTAAATGAAATTCTCGTTCAGGATGGCCAAAGACCCAGCCTAAGACTAGGCTTTGGCTGGGTGAAAAAAGAGCGCTTGATAGTGACATTACTAAATAATAGCATGATTGTGCTAAAAATTAGCAAGTAATATTCACAATAAACAACAGAAACCACGGGGCGTATGTTGAATGCGTTGGGGCGCCAAACTAGATTCCATACTTGCTGGGGATTCAGATCGGTTGGATCTGTGAAGGGTGGGGATCCTCCCATCCCTGCAATACCTGTCTTAAGAAGCGACCTTATTTATTGATCTGGCTTATGACCAGAGCATTCATTAGGCTCTAATTCCTTATCCCATAAATCATACTTAGATTGCATTACTATCCACAGCTGAGGCCCATTGCCTAAATAAGTGCCTAGCCTTAGCGCTAGTTTTGGTGTGATGCGGTATCTCTCAGACAGAACAGCATGCAGAGTTTGCTTTGAGACTCCAAGATGCTTGGCAAATGTAGCGGCAGAAATGCCCAATGCAGGTAAAACATCCTCTCGCAGGATAGTGCCAGGGTGGGTAGGCAATCGTTTACGCATACTTTTGGAAAGTGAGTTTCTTGCGTTGATTTTTTTCAGCGCATTTCGAAAATCTTTGAGATCTTCATAGCTGTGTGCTTCTGTAAGGCCGATAGATTTCCTCTGATCTAATTCTTTTGCTATTTCCCTTGCTCTTGCAAAAAAATCGTCAACATTTCTGAGTCTGACTATTGGTTTTCGCATCTATAGCTATTTCTTAATCTCAAGGGCAGAGTTATCTATGCCTTAAATAATAAATGATTAATGTTTGTGAATTGGTGACCACTACGAGAGTAGGTCTATGGTGGGAAATAAAATAATGTCTTAACCACTGAATGAAATTTTGAATAAATATGCTGCGCTACAAGGATGGTGGTTTAAAAAACGTTTGGCTCAAGAACGGATTTGAGATTCGTGAGACACCTTATGGGGAGGGTGTAGCCATTCATGACATTGATGGCTTAACCAATGCGATCTGTTTGGCTTTGACTAATAAATCTAGCGCATTAACTGGCGTGGAATTCCGTTACATACGTAGCGCTGGAATTTTACTTTCCGTCTCTGAGCTTGCTACGATGATGGGGGTGAATACCCAAACGGTCACTCGGTGGGAGAAGAATGGACGATTGCCCAAGTGGGCAGATAGGCTGATCCGAGCCCTATTTATTGCCCATGTAGAAGCAGGCAAAACTACTAGCTAAAGCTTCAATACAAACCCAGTGCTTTGGTTAATTCCGCCTTTACCCTTGTCTTAAGACTAGCCGGCCCAATTACCTCAACGCCTGATCCATGTTTCAGGATATCCATAACCAACTCGGGATCTTGGTTGTAATCAAACTCTAGGTTGTAATAACCGTCTTTATCAAAGCTGCCCACTTGCTGGCCATGCCAATGCTCGCCTGACACCCATTTTGCATGCTCAGGAGTAAAGCGTAGCTTAGCTCTTTGTGTGGCTTTACCTGAGAAGATACCGTAGCTCTGTGCAAAGTGTTCCTGACATTCTTTTTCAGAAACTTCTTGAGCTTTCTTATTGGTAAGTACTGCACTCTGAATACCATCTACAGAAAAACTCCTCAAACCATTGCGTAAGTGGCAATACGCATCGAGGTACCAGTTCTCGCGGTAATAGATTAATCGTTGAGGAGAGATTTCACGAGCAGTGTTCTCGTCTTTACCCCTAGAGTGGTAGGTGATCTCTAGACGATTACGTTTGAGTAGGGCGGCACCAATTTCAGAGAAGTTCTCAATAGAGTTCTTACGTGAACCCATGCCGATTACTTTGATGCGTTTACGTAACTCTTTAGCTGTTGCTTCACTTTGACCAAGGATGCCATCAATGATGGCTGTAAGTGGCTCAATATGGGGTCCAATTAAACCGCCTTGATCGAGGGAGGAGAGTAAGTGCTGCATTAGTACTAAGGCAGTAGCCTCTTTCTCGGAGAACCAGAGGCCTGGCATCTCAATCCTCTCGATCGAGGAGGAATTCTCAAACTTATATCCACCCATGAAGCGGTCATAAACTATGGATGCCTGCATACGGCTACGCAGATACTCTAGGTCACGCTTGAAGGTAGCGGGGGAGATCTCTAGCTCGGATAAGAAATCCTCCCTTGGAACGCATTTGCGTTGCTGAATCATGTACTTAATCCGGTGCAGACGCTCCATATCGCTCATATCAACCCAATCCAAAGAAGAGAAACATTTATTGTTTTTATAACTTTAGATACTTTATAGCTCATTTATTGAGCTAGTGGCAACTATGTAGTAAATACGGCGTTAAATCAGCGTTTTGAAGGCGAATAACCAATCCGATTGCCATTGTTATCAAAGACATTAGTGACACCCGAGGGTGCAGTGACTTCGTAACCCATCCGCTTGCCGCTATTGTCATAGACCCCATTAGTGGAATTCCAGTTACTGGAGCTGTTTTGCCAATTGCTAGGACTGTTCTGCCAGTTACTTGGTGAATTATTCCAATTACTTTCAGAGTTTTTCCAATTGCTTGGCGAGTTATCCCAATTTGTTGTCTGTGTAAACGCGGGTATTGCGATACCAGAGAGCAATAATGCAATGAGTAATCTACTTGTATTCATCTCTTACCAGCCTTTCACTGAGGGTACTTGAGGAGCTTGACGAGGGGCATTGATGCTTGAGTTGGGTGCTGCATAAACGGGGGCTGTTGAAGCGCCTTGATAGTTGCCTTGCGGACTATAGAAATTGGTTTGACCGTTATCCGTCTGAAACGACTGAACGTTCTGACCAGTGGCGCTGTAGATATTGGTCACACCGCTAGGAGAGGTTTGGCTGTAACCCACATAGTTTCCGTTGGGACCATAAATAGCCTGAGCAGAAGCGCTGCGAGCCAATATGACGCACTGAGCCACGAGAAGAAGGGTGATTAGGTATTTCATATTGAGCTTCTGAAGAGTATTCATAACAACAGAATAAAAACCTTAAAGCTCACCTAATGAGCTAGTAGCTCAAGAAAATGAAATATCTAATAAATCAACAAAAGAGCGACATGCTGACCAGTGCCTTCGTATTCATGACAATCTTGCCGCTACAGATAAGCCCAAGTAGCAAACCAGCCCATGTGCTTGATAGGCCTCTGATGGTGTCTGCGGTAGTCGATTGCGCTCGCATACTGGGTTTGCCCAAACTAAAACTCAGGGATAGCAATGGCAACCGCTATCAAGCAGAAAAAATCATCATGCAAGAACCCTTTGCTATCTTGCAAGCATCATCAGATCAAATGGCTTTTAACCAAACGGGTCTCAGAAAAGCTTATATTCAATCCTATGTGCTTAGATAAGCAATTCGAGCTAAATTATGTATTCAGGACTCATTGCCTATATTTTCTTGGGAGTTGATGATGAATTTTTTTAAGCGCTCATGGCGTCCAAGATGAATCATTTCAGCTGGAGAAGTGTCGCCTAATAAGGGGTTTCTTGCCTTGAACCAGGCGCACGCTCTCGCGATATCACCATTGAATATTTTTACGACCATCATGATGGTGTCACTAATATCTTCCGTCTTGCAAGACTCTTGTGATATCAATTCTTGTTGAATTTGCCGGGATATAGTTCTTGCGATTGCAACGGCACTAGAGTGGTCATAAAGAGATTCCTCTTTCAAGAAGTCATCGAAACTGCTGCCATTATGTTTTTTCTTCATGATGATTTTCCTAGCTCGAGATTTGTCACTTAAAAAATAAATCAATGACAAAAATTTCGTTCTACAGTTTTATCAGCTGCTTGAGATAGTTGATGTCATCTTTTACTGAAAAGCTTGTAGGAAAGCATAGATATTATGAGGGGCAAAGAAAGCCAGTTTCTATGGGTCGTCTGCTTGCACATATGGAAAAAATTAGGAAAATCTGAAATAAAGTTATCTAATTAGTTATGCTGATCTAATGATGGATAGTCTCCTGAATATTTCAGCCGTCATGGCTTGCTTGAGTAGCCAGGTAATTTGAATTGGACGCTCCCCTTCATAAGCTTGTAAGATCGCCTCTCCAAGCGCAAGAAAGGCTGATTCATTGTTTTCTCGTACAAATAAGAAAAATTTCCAACCATTTCCACTAGCGCTCTCAATGTATCTTCGACCAGTTTTATTGCTTAAGCTTGCTTTATTTTGAGTTTGCCAATGGAATAGAGATGGGCTGATTGCATAATCGTGATACTGCACCGATTCGTTAAAGCCCTTACTTTTATCGAGAGTCACAAACATTAATTCAGTTTTGATGCCGTCTAAAGTGAGGCAGCCTTCTCGAAAGTCGGGCCTCTTAAGTGCATCTCGAAAGCCAACTGCTGTCAATATATCGGACCTTGTATACCGACAGTGGAGAGAGATTGGCCAACTGGCTGGCGCATTTTCTAATGAAATATAGGATTTATCTGACTGATTTAGTTGCCAGTCAATTAACTCAATCAATTCATCCTTAGCGTAAGGTTGATTTATTAACTTTGTTATGAATTGGTCTGGACTGATCGTGCCCGAAGTTATTAACTGATAGGCAAGCATTTGAGTGCGAACTAAATCGATGGGCTTGCCACTTAACGCTTCCCGCCAACAGGTTAGCAATTCCCTGTCATCCACATAAAGGAGGCTACCAAAACGCTTGGATAATTTATCGTCTACAACGTCTATGGGATGAGAAATAAGATTACACCTTAGCTTATATTCGTTCCAGTAATGCTTGCCGTTATAAATATCACTTACTTCAATCTGATTTTCGATTAAAAAATTATTTAGAGTAATTTGTTCTCTTGACTTAGTTGATGCCCACGCAGCGAGTTCTGATGTTAGACGAAGTGAATTAAGTTTAAGAGACTTCTTAAGGCTATCAAGTACCCGTTCACGCGCCACTTTGTCAAATTGGATATAGCATCCGGGTGGTAAGAAGCTAAATCCAGACTCAACGGCTTCCTTGATTCTTAATCTCGTTTGACCAGTGAGAGACCTAAAAAGAATATCAAATCTAAATTCCTCCGAATAGTTGCCAATAAAATCCAATACAAGGCAGCAATCTTTCCCTATAGATAATCTGAGGCCTCTGCCAATTTGTTGTTGAAATAAGATCGGACTCTGGGTTGGCCTAAGTAGAAGTAAGGTATTAATTTCTGGGATATCAACACCTTCATTAAATAGATCGCAGGTAAAAATCACCTTAATATTGCCAGAGGATAATTCCTTGATTGCAATATTTCGCTCGAGCTCAGATTGGGCTCCAGTCAGAGATCTTGCAGGTATATTTCTTTTATTAAAAAAATCAGCCATGAATTCAGCATGCTTTACGCTCACGCAAAACCCAATTGACTTCAAATCATCTAGGCTTGATGAGTACCTCTCAACAGCTTGATATACCGAGCGCGCTCGCACGTTGTTGGAAGATATGATGGCATCAAGTTGATTTTCAATATTTGACTTACGCCAGTCAATTGATGTTAGGTCAATATCATCATGTGTTGCATAGTATTCAAATGGGGCAAGCAACTGCTGATCTAATGCATCCCATAGGCGGAGAGAAACTGACGGAGATCCATCAGGTCTCAAGTCAAAATATTTTCCTAGCGACATCCCATCTGTTCTTTCGGGGGTAGCTGTCAACCCTAATAATATTTTTGGTTTAATTGATGTGGCAAATTTATCGAAAGATTGCGCTGGTAAATGATGCGCTTCATCAATAATTACCATCAGCCAGTAATCATTGCCGAGCTTATCAATTAGATTTCTGGTGTTGATAGTATTAATAGTTGCAAACAGATGTTCATATTGGGTTGGCTCATTATTACCGTCCATCAATTCACCGAAGCTCGAGTCCCGAAGTACTTGTCTAAAAGTATAAATAGCCTGCTTAAGTATTTGAACGCGATGAGCTACGAATAGTAATTTTGGTTGCCCACCTTCCTGCCTGCATACTCTTTCGTAATCAAATGCTGCAACAACTGTCTTTCCAGTACCAGTTGCTGCAACAACTAAATTCTTTTTTCTATTTTGATCTCGCTCGGACTGGAGTCTATCTAACATCCCTTGTTGATAAAACTTAGGCCTTAATTCAAACCACGTTTGATTGGCAATAATTTCTGATGGACTAGATTTGGTAGTGAGATATTTTTGCTCATGCAGGGCCCTGTTCAGGGCTTCTCGATGACTTTCGTTATATGGGTCATAAGTCTGAAATTCAGCGTCATTCCATAAAGTCTCAAAATGTGCCTCCGCATTTTGATAGACTTGCCCGCTAGTTTTTTGTGCAATTTTAATTGTCCATTCAATTCCACTTACTAATGCTGACTCGGATAAATTAGCGCTACCTATATAGGCAGTTCCAAAGCCAGTATCCCTTTTAAAAATCCAGGCCTTTGCGTGTAAGCGCGTTCTTCTTCCATCTAGTGAAATTTTCAATTCAACATTAGGAAGTTCGGCTAAGGAATTGACAGCCCTTGCATCAGTTGCGCCAATATATGTTGTAGTGATAAATCTAAATTTAGTCTTTGATTTGCCTTGGGCATTAACTGACGTAATGCTCTTTAGTACATCGTAAATTTTTCTGACACCACTCCAGGTAATAAAGCTAACTAATATGTCTACGGAATCAACGGCCTGTAGCTCGCTAATAAGCTCAGAAAGAAGTGCGGGCTCAGATTTTGATGAGCTAAATAGCCATGAGCTTCTTAGTCCTGTAATTGGGAAAATTCCCGGTAAATTTGGTTCATGTATGGACTTTAGTAATTGCGGCGGAGTGGCTAGTAGTTCTGTGTCTTGATCTGCCTTAGCAAGCAATCTGGCTTGTTTTAATATTTCAGAAATTAGCTTAAGTTCAATTTTTGCCTTTTCGTCACTTCCATCCTTGTTTATTGATATCTGGTCTAGCAATTCAGGAATTCTAGAAACTAATTCTGAAATGAGATAGCTGCGACTATTTTCTGCTGAAGGCAATTCAATGCTTGCTCGACCTTCTCGCTCCAATTCGTCAAGCTCCGGCAACTCACTTTCATAAATTAATCTATCGTATAGGCCATGCTTAAATTTTGACATTACACGCTTTCTACGATCTCAACTTGGCCTGACCTAAGTTGTGCCATATTGGAATATTCTCCTGGCTTTATCCAGCCTGATCCGCCACCCTTGTTGGCGGCCTCATACCCCCACTTTGCGATTGCCATTGTGGTTTCAAGGTTAGCACTAATCCCAACCTCATTTCCTATCTTCACAATTTCATCAGAGTTTTTGGCAATTAACTCAACCCATTTATTCAAATGAATATTTGCTGCCAAGGTATCTGATTTACTTCTATTGCATGTTGGACATGCTAAGACAAAGTTATGCATCAAATCTCTTGGGTAAAGCGAGAATGGGACGAAATGGTCCACCTCCAACTTGGAAGAGGTTTTGTTGCAATAAAAACATTTGTTTCCATAGATTTCTTTAAGCCCCTTGCATACAAGCGCAAGAGTCTTTCTTGAGGTTTCAAACAAGAAGCTATTGAGGTCATCTTTTTTCCCAAGAATGGGGGCGTTATTGGTATTTCTCTTAATGAAGTCAGTCCATCGGTTTCTAGCTAGTTGCTGAATTAAAGGCTGAAACCGCCTTAAGCAGTAAGCCACTCCATTTTTAAGTGTGATGGAGCTTGAATTGCGCTCATAGAGGAATGGAAGGGTTGCTCCACCAACATTCTGTAGGTAATTGATTGGTTGCTTTGCAACTGTTGCAGCAACTGCAGCAACCAGCCGTTCATATTCCTTTGAGCCCTTGGCCGATGAGGGTGAATTGAAGCGGTTGCCCTGTCTAAACGCATCAATAGACTTCACAATTGCAGCTTGAACCCCATTATTTTGGAAGAGAACGCCACTTTCATTTGCCTTAGATGTTTTATAGGGGCTCGATTGTTGCCAGTACAGCTCTATGAATCTTTCTGCAATTGTTTTGTTGCTAATCTCCAGTCGTGAGCTATCGTCTTTTCCATGTTCAATTGCTAAATCAGCCAAGGAAATAAGCAAGGCGTACTTATAGGTAGAGCTGAAGTCGCTCTCATTGAATAGTCGTTGAATCTTTGTAAGGAAGTCGAGTTGATCTTCTGCTGATGGGGTAGCAATCATTCCCAATACTTCGCTTTCTCGGGAATAATCCATCTCACGCCACCCCTAGGATCATCTTGATCATCCTTATATCTGGGGATGAGGTGCATATGTAGATGAGGGACAGTTTGTCCGGCTACAGGCCCATCATTAATTCCTATGTTGTATCCATCTGGATTGAGTTCATGTTGTAGGACTGTTTTAGCTCTTGCTAGAAGATCTAGAAGCGCAAGCTGTTCATCGCTTGTGATTTCAAACCAAGACCCAATATGTCGCTTCGGTATCACCAGAGTGTGGCCAGGTGAAACAGGATAGCCATCCCGAATCGTCACGCCAAATTCATTCGAGTCAATGATTCGCTCGGCTGGCAGAGTACAGAAGGGGCATGGCTTACTCATGAAATAGATCTATTGATATTGGTATTTATGTTGTTTCATACTATTACATAACAAGACTGGCTCATATTCTGACCTTTAACCCATCCATTTCCTACATCCAAATCATCCCTAATGCCTGTCATTTGGTCTTGCCAACCTCTACGCTAAATCTTTCAGACTACGGCGGAGATTTGGATGCGACTTTCAATTGAGTGTTCTCACAAGCATTTAAAGCTATTCCGAATCTCTTTGGATTCAAGGGTCATGCTGGTTTTGCTGATTATTTGGATGATTTGGGGGATCTTCAGGGTCTTAAAGATCCTGTAATTGAGCTAAATCTAGCTTGGGGGAGGTGGACGAGCCCGACCCCCGGCACTGACAGAATTGGGTTTGGCTGCTTCGTTCCCGACCTGACCAGGTTATCCAAACCGCCATGCGGGGAGGCCCGTCCAATTCCATTTTAGCTTGTTAGAATGTAATACATGACAGCATTGGCTTTAGCCCGTTCGTGGCGCCCTAAAACTTTCTCCCAATTGGTAGGACAAGACCATGTGGTTAAGGCCTTAACCCATGCCTTAGACCAGGGTCGACTACACCACGCTTGGCTCTTTACAGGCACTCGCGGGGTCGGAAAGACCACCATTGCCCGAATTATGGCCAAAGCCCTCAATTGCACCGGGGAAGACGGTCAAGGTCGCATGACCTCAGAACCTTGCGGAAAATGCCCAGCTTGCCTAGAAATCGATGCCGGTCGCTTTGTTGACTATATCGAGATGGATGCTGCGAGTAATCGCGGGGTAGACGATATTGCTGCTCTATTAGAGAAGGCAGCCTACGCTCCAAGTAATGCACGCTACAAGGTCTACATGATTGACGAGGTGCACATGCTCACCAATCATGCCTTTAATGCCATGCTCAAGACACTCGAAGAGCCGCCTGAACATGTGAAGTTCATACTTGCGACTACTGACCCACAAAAGATTCCGGTAACTATTCTGTCCCGTTGCTTGCAGTTCAATCTCAAGCAAATGCCAGTGCCGCTCATCGTTGAGCATTTAGAAAAAGTACTTGCTGCAGAAAAAGTGGATTGCGAAACCAACGCACTGCGTGTTTTAGCTAAAGCAGCACAGGGTTCGATGCGTGATGCCTTATCGCTGACTGATCAAGCCATTGCATACGCAGCTGGAAAAGTATCTGAAGAAGCAGTGCGCGGCATGCTCGGCACATTGGATGATGCTTATCTCATTCGCATTCTGGATGCCTTGATTGCAAAAGATGGGGCGACGTTGCTAGCCATCTCTAATGAGATGGGTGAGCGCAGCATGTCTTTCTCATTAGCTCTGGCAGATTTATCCAGCCTGATTCAAAAAATCGCTGCCGCACAAATTGTTCCGGAATCTGTTTTAGAAGATTGGCCTGAAGCTACAGAAATTCGTCGCTTAGCTGGTGCGCTTACCAAAGAAGAAGCACAACTCTTCTACCAAATTAGCATTACGAGTCGTCCAGATTTATCACTTGCTCCAGATGAGCAAACTGGCTTTGCTATGACGCTCCTGCGCATGCTAGCCTTTCGCCCCGGAAATGAAACTCCAGGCAGAGCAGGGAATTCAGCGCCACCAATAGCAAGCGCCCCAAGACCAGCAGCACCAGCAAATCAAACAGCTGCTCCGGTCAGGTCGGCGCCTGCAGCATCTGCTCCAGCACCTATGGCGGCTAAGCCTGCCGCTTCAGCTCCCCCAGCTTCTGTGCCAGTGGCCACTGCATCTGCAGCCAGCCGCCCAGACTGGCATGCCTTGATGCGTCAGTTGCCAGTTAAAGGTTTGGTTCAGCAGTTAGCGTTTCAGACGGAGTTGCAAGATTGGGAAGATTCACCAGCAGGCGTGCGCGCTACTGTTGTGACACCAATGCCGCAACTGGCTTCCGAAGCTTCTGTTGGTCGTCTTGCCGATGCACTCACTGCGCACTTTGGTAAACCGGTCAAAGTGGTAATGGAGAAGGGTGAAGTTGAAGGCAAGACAGTTGCTAAAGTCGATGCCCAGATTCATCAAGAGAAAAGACAAAACGCAGAGCAGATGATTGCTCAAGATCCATTTATTCAGCAATTAGAAAAAGAGTTTGGAGCCAAAGTAGTTGGTGGTTCTGTTAAACCTCTTTGATTGCCAGATTTAACAATATTAGATACAAGGAAATAAAGCGATGATGAAAGGTGGCCTTGCTGGTTTGATGAAACAAGCCCAGCAGATGCAAGAGAAGATGAAAGTAGCGCAAGAGCAATTGGCAGCGCTAGAAGTCACTGGCCAAGCAGCCGGTGGTTTGGTTAAAGTCACCATCTCTGGAAAACACGAAATGAAACGCGTGCAGATCGATCCAGGCGCAATGGATGATCGCGAAATGCTGGAAGACTTATTAGTCACTGCCTATACAGAAGCATTCAAACAAGTAGAAGCTGCTAGCTCACAAGTGATGTCTGGTGCTACTGCTGGTATGCCAATGCCTCCTGGCTTCAAGTTGCCTTTTTAATCATTAATAAAAAACTGTTCATTTAATGGCACGTCAAGAGGCTCCACAAGATGCCCTCGGTCGATTGATCGAGGCATTGCGCGTATTGCCTGGAGTGGGACCAAAGTCAGCGCAACGCATGGCTTTCTATTTGCTGCAGCACGATCGCAATGGTGCGGCTGTGCTTGCCCAATCATTAGGTGAAGCTGTAGAAACAGTAGGTCACTGCGCCCGTTGTAATACTTTCTCGGAAACCCAAATCTGCGCAACTTGTAATGATGATCGTCGTGATCCATCGTTACTGTGCATTGTGGAAACGCCAGCCGATCAAGTGATGGTCGAGCAGACCTTGAGCTTTAAAGGTAATTACTTTGTATTGATGGGTCGTATCTCACCACTCGATGGCATGGGCCCCAATGAAATCCATTTCGATCGATTACTCAATCGCATTGAATCTCCGGATACCGGAGTGCCAGTGAGAGAAGTAGTTCTGGCTACGAATTTCACAAGTGAAGGTGAGGCCACAGCCCACTATATTGGTGAAGTGCTCAAATCCAAAGGCATCAAAGTCACCAGAATCGCCAGAGGCATTCCGGTAGGCGGTGAACTTGAGTATGTGGATGCAGGCACCTTAGCCAGGGCGCTGATGGATCGTCGAACAGTAGGTTAGATCTCTAAAACCCCTTTGCTCTTGGCGTTGATATCAATGAGCTAACAAGTTACATTCATCTTTTAACTATAGTGCTGTCAGATATTCTTCTGATCTATTAAAAGATGCCCTCAAAGCCTAATAAAAACCTTTTGCAAACTTTAGCTGCAATTGCAGAACTTGAGTCTGGTAAAGGGCAAGCGTTTAATACCGTCGAAGAATTAATGGCTGATCTGCATTGCAAAGAGCTTGAGGATCAACAGGATCTAACGATGGCTGATAAATCCATGAAAGAGCTGCGAAGTGGAAAGGTTAAGGCTACCCCTATAGATTTGGTGATTAAGAGGCTTAACTTATAAGCTCTCATGCCCAATCGTCACTAAATCGACATAAATTCTAGGTAAATTGCCTCTTTTTGGGGATAATTTGGCCTGCACCCCTGTTGAGCTTCAATCTCACGCCGTGCCTATCTGAGTTGTCTTGTTTTTACCCCGGTAGATCTGGCCCTTAATTTTCATTGGCCATTGATGCTAAGCATGATGAAATTGTGAATGACCCACAAATCCTATCTTCTCCTGTTGAGCTTGCTTGCTGCCTTTTACAGCGCGACTACGCTCGCCCAGAAGGCGGGATCTGGTTCTGATCAGATAGCAAGTTTTGCAGCGCAGATTGCCGACCTTCCTACTGAGGGAGAGTTGTTAGGTTTGCCTGTGAATGTGCATGGCCAAACGACTTATATCAATCAGCGCTATAACAATTTCACATCCTCCTACTCGGGTATGCGAAGCCTATCTAACGATAAGGCAATGAGTTACACCTGGTCAGGCACTTTATTTCTGGGTGCTCGTATTGCACCAGATACCGATATTTACTTCAATCCAGAAGTTATTTCTGGGGTCCCTTTCTCCGGTTTAAATGGTTTAGGTGGTTTCACAAACGGTGAAGCGACTAAAGCCAATGGCGCGCAAGCGAAGTTTTATTCAGCTCGTGCCTTTGTGCGTCAAACTATTAATCAAGAGGGCGATAAAGTCGTTCTTGAAAACGAAGCCAATCAAATTACCCAAACTGTCAGTAGTAATCGTGTTGTACTGACTGGTGGCCAGTTCTCCACGCTCGACATTTTTGATGACAGCCGTTATGCCAAAGATCCTCGCGTTCAGTTCATGAACTGGGGCAATATGACCTATCTAGCCTATGACTACGCAGCAGATGCCAGAGGCTACAGCTGGGGCTTAGCGGGTGAGTGGTATCTTGATAACTGGGTGATGCGCGCCTCACGCATGCTTGCCCCTAAATCACCGAATGGCCGTGATCTCAATTGGCAAATCTTCAATACCTATGGCGATCAAGTAGAAGTAGAGCGTCAGCATAATATTGCCGACCTTCCTGGCAAAGTGAGCGTCTTGGCTTACCGCAACAAAATGATGTTGGCACGCTTCTCAGATGCCACTAATTACGTCATTCAAAATAATGCGCAGGGCACACAAGCAATTAACAATGTACGCAACAACATGCAATACAAAACCGGTATTGGTTTGCATGGAGAGCAAGCTTTAACAAAAGACCTTGGTATCTATGGCCGCGCCTTTACATCGGATGGCCATACCGAAACAATGTCCTTCACTGAAGCAGACAACTCCATCTCTGTTGGTATGGGCATGAACGGTACAAGTTGGAAGCGCCCCCATGACAGTATTGGTATCTCTATGATGCAAAACGGCTTGTCTAGCTATCGTCGTTCCTACCTGCAAGCAGGGGGCGTGTCTTATTTCATTGGTGACTACGCTAGCCCAAGCCAGACGATTTCATATTCACCTGAGCGGATCGGTGAGGTCTACTACAACGCCATCGTTATTAAGAATGTTCTGGCTGGATTGAACTTTCAGCACATCATTAATCCCGCCTATAACTCTGCCCGCGGACCGGTAAATATCCTGTCTTTTAGGGTTCACGCCGAGTTTTAAGCATTGCAAGGCGGTTCAGATTAATTATTGTCTTTAGAATCAATAAGATACAAAACCCCAATAATTCGACTTTTGGGATTTCTCACCTATAATCGTCCAAACCCCCTATAAATTCAGGGAAACCTGCATCTGGGGCTATAAAAACAGCATTAGTACAGATTTAGAGGCAGCCGATTTGATTCACGGCCATAAAAAAACGAGCGCATTTGTTGATGCAAGATTAACTCCCAAGAGTCGGGTTGCTTGTGCCGTCGCCTCTTTATTTTTTGTGTCCTCTGTTTTTGCCCAGTCAAATGCCCCCATTCCAGCTGGCGTCACAGTCCAAACGAATGAATCTAAGGATTCTTTGTCGGCGCCGCCGGTAGTCAGTAACGAGACTGCTAATCCTGCCAATGCCGCATCGTTGTTTGCACCGGTAACGAAGAGCGATACACCCAAGATCTATACCAAGGGTGCACCATCAGGCCCGGCTGAAATGGATTTGCGTCAGCTCTGGACTGAACTGAAATTAAACAACCCGCAGTTGTCTTCATTGCGTGAGTCATACCTATCTGCCAAAGCGACTGTGCCGCAAATCAATGCGCCAGCTAATCCGCAAGTCGGCTTGGTGTGGTCTGGTATGCCAGCAAATTCACCATTAGGATTGGGCGGAGCTAATGCGCCGTCGCCACAGTACCCCAATGGCATTAGTAGCAATAACGCTATTTCTATTGCCCAGCCGTTTCAGTTTCCGGGCAAGAAGAGTCTTGCATCAGACATTGCTAATACCAATGCGGAAGCCTTGCTTGCCCAAAGTGAAGCAACCTATTTGCAGTTAGGCGCACAGCTTTCAACTCTGTATTACGGTGCACTGGCATCACAAAAGCAATTGCAAGTTTTAAAAGAGTCTGTAATGCGTTTGGAGATGATTAAGAACGTCGCTAAGGCGCGTTACTCCAACAATGCGGCTGCTTATGTTGAATATCTCAATGCGCAAGTGTCACAAAGCGCAGCGCAAGCAGACCAATTTAATGTGGAGCGCCAGCTATCGGTTGCCCTAAACAATATCAATACTTTAGTAGGTCGCCACTCTAGAGAAAAGCTTGTACTGCGTGGGGATGTTCGCCGCGCAATGAATAGCGTCCCAACCTTAATTGAGTTGGAAGACTATGCTGAAACTAGTCATCCTTCACTAAAGAGTTCAGCATTGCAGTTAGAGGCAGCACGCAAAGGCGTGGATTTGGCGAAGAAGGCATATTTGCCGGACTTCCAAGTGATTGGCTCCTCATTTACTCCGCGCGGCCCATTCTCGGCCAATAACGGCGCGATGTTCTATCAGTTTGAGTTGGATTTAATCATTCCCTTGTATTTCTTCACGAAGGAGAAATACGGGGTAGAGCAGGCACAGCGCAATCAAGCGGCAGCCGAAGCGGGCAATATCTCCAACCGTCAACAGATTGTGCTGGCGGTGAATGGTGCCTATGCTGCGTATGAGCAAGCAAAGAATCAAACGCAATTTCTGAAAGAGCGCCAAGTTCCCCAAGCGGATGCTGCTTATAAGGTTGGCCTCACTCAGTACTCCAATAATGGTCAGGGATTTAACGATTTGCTGACAGCGCAAACCCAATTACGCAATCTCGAAGTTCAATTGGCGCAAGCTGAGAGCAATCTCCTCCAAGCGCAAGCAGTGTTGCTAGTGACATCTGGCAAAGAACCTTTTTAAGGAGCAGTGTTGAAAGACAAAATTCTTTCTTTTCTAAAGCAGCTTGCTGATAAAGCAAAGCCTATTACTGATAAGGCATTACATTTTGGCGGCCACAGATTGCATGTAGCCCTTGCTAGTGTTGCTGGCCTGTATTGGAATCTCAGTCCACAAAATCGTCATCGCGTTCGCTTGGCTGCCTTTGCGTTTGCCATTCTTTCGGTGGGTATCGTTGTTGGTCGCATTACCAATGTAAACCGTAACGTCAAAATTGAAGCCTCTGATAAAGCATTGAAAGTAGAGAAGAGCGGCATTCTAGAATTGAAGTTGGCGGGCGTTAAATTAAATCCAGAAATTTACGTTTTCCAAACGGCTGAAAGAGTTCAAGTACCAGTTGATATCAAAGTGCCTGGACGTTTAGCATTCAATGCAGAAAAATCCAAAATGCTATCCGCACGGGCACCTGGCCGTGTAGAGCGTATTTATGCATTCGATGGTGCTGAGGTCAATATTGGTTCTCCAGTAGTAGAGCTCTATAGCCCAGAATTCCTGTCCGCTCAGCAAGAGTATTTACTTTCCTCAAAAATGGCCAAAGTGCTAGAGGCTAATAAGACCATGAGCGACTTGCTAGGTGATGCCCGCATTACTCAACAAGCTGCTGCAAACCGTATGCGTAATCTTGGTGCTGGCGATGGCGATATCAAGGCAATTGAAACAACTGGTAAAACCCAGAACAATTTAGTAATGCGTTCCCCACTCAAGGGGGTGGTAGTGAAGCGTAATGTTGAGCCTGGATCAGCCCTCAGCGCTGGTGATGTGATTGCCACTTTGGCCGATCCAAAACAGCTCTGGTTCTTGGGTAATGTGTTTGAGCAAGATTTCCGCTTGATTAAGCCGGGTCAAAAAATGGTGTTACAGGTTGAGGCCTACCCAGATAAAGAATTTGTAGCTTACGCGAACTATGTGGCTCCAACGATAGATCCGCAAACTCGCGCTTTATTGATTCGTGCGGATATTGAGAACAATGACGATCTCCTTCGTCCAGATATGTACGCTTCTGCCAAGCTAACTACCGGCATGGCTGATGCTATCGTGGTTCCGCAAACCGCTGTAGTGCGTATTCGTGAGATGCGTTATGTCATTGTGAAGGCGGGTGATGAGGTGTACCGCCGCTTGCCTGTTAAGGGCTATGACCTCAATAGCAAAACTTTTGCTATTACAGAAGGTGTGGAGCCAGGTTCACGTGTATTGGCCGAAGGCGCAGTCTTATTAAACGATCGATTCGCAAAGCAGGAAGACTAAGTGAGCGTATTTACATCCTTTATTCGAGGCGTACTTGAGAAGCGGGTGCTGGTCATCGTTGGCTCTATCGTGCTCCTCGGTTTGGGGATGTTCAGCCTTTCTAAGCTACCAATTCAGCCTTACCCAGGCGTAGCGCCATTAACCATTCAGGCGATTTCACAATGGCCAGGAAGAAGTACGACTGAGGTAGAGCAGCAAGTTACGATTCCGGTCGAGAATGCCTTGGCTGGTATTCCGGGCTTGCAAGCCTTCCGCTCGGTATCTTTATTTGGGTTGTCGGTTGTTACATTGAAGTTCAATGACACCACGGATCCATTTAAAGCGCGCCAAACATTTATTACCAGTCTTGCCAACGTCACTTTCCCACCAGGCGTTACTTCGAGCATCAGTCCGGATTCGGATGCGACTGGCGAGATCATGCGTTATGAGGTGAAGTCGGATTACGCTTCATCGACTCAATTAAAGACACTACAAAACTACGAGATCTATAAAGAGCTCAAGCAAACCCCTGGTGTGGCTGACGTTTCCTCCTTTGGTGGCAAAGTTCGCCAATATCAAGTCATCGTTAGCCCAGAGAGTTTGCAATCGAAGGGTGTTACCGTTAATGAGCTGATTGATGCTTTAACAAACGCCAATAGCAATACTGGTGGTGGTCTATTGCCTAGTGGTGAACAGCAATTTGTAGTCCGTGGTGTTGGTCTCCTTAGAAATATTGATGACATTAAGCGGGTGGTGATCTCGATTCACAATGGAGTGCCAATTCGAATTGGTGATGTTGCCCGAGTAGAGATTGGTAATGCACCGCGCTTGGGTTTGTTCCAGTTCAATGACAACCCAGACTCTGTTGAGGGCATCGTCTACTTACGTCGTGGCGAGAATGCCACTGAGGTTTTAGCCCGCGTTCGCAATACTGTTGAAAATATCAACAAACAGGTGCTCCCCCCTGGAATTGAAGTAGTGCCATTCTATGACCGACAAGTGCTCTTGGATATCACCATTGGCACTGTGAAACACACATTGTTCTTTGGTATTTCTTTAGTTCTCGCGGTACTCTTTTTCTTCTTAGGTAATTTGCGTGCAGCAGCCGTAGTGGCAGCAGTGATTCCTTTGGCGCTGTGCGTCTCGTTTATTCAGATGCATCTGTGGAGTGTGCCGGCGAATTTGATTTCTCTTGGTGCGATTGACTTTGGTGTGATCGTAGACTCTGCGGTGATTCTGACCGAGAACGTCATGCGCCACTTGGAAGAGGGCGGCAAGCGTCTTAATCAAAGCATTATCTTGGCGACTAGCGAAGTGCAACGCGCCATGATTTACTCAACTGGCATCATTATTGTTGCCTACTCACCATTGTTCTTCATGGGCGGAGTAGAGGGCATCATCTTTAAGCCAATGGCATTCACCATGGGCTTTGCTTTGATCGCTGCAATGGTGCTGAGCTTAACCTTCTTGCCAGCCATGATTTCTTTGGTATTTGGCGAGAACTTACATCACAAACCGCCTGGATTTATTACTAAGCTTCTGAATGGCTACAAACCGCTGTTGAGAAAGTGGATGGACCGCCCATTAACAGTTGTATCTGTTGCGGTATTTGTTCTAGGTCTGACCTTATTAAGTGTGACCCGTCTGGGAACGGCATTCTTACCAACGCTAGAAGAGAACAATATTTGGTTGCGCGTCACTTTGCCAAATACCGTTGATCTCGACTACTCTGTCAAGATAGCCAATCAATTGCGTGAGACTTTCTTAAAGCAGCCTGAAATCGATAAAGTTGCTGGGCAGATTGGTCGTCCTGATGATGGTACGGACTCTACTGGTGTGTTTAACCAAGAGTACGGTCTGTACTTGAAAAGTCCGGAGAATATGCCAAGCGGCTCGAGCAAGAAGGATTTGATTGTTCACCTTGAAGCAGAGCTCAATAAAATCCCGGGCATCACCTACAGCTTCTCTCAATACATTCAAGATAACGTGAACGAGGCCTTATCGGGAGTTAAAGGCGAGAACTCCGTCAAAATTTACGGCACCGACTTAGATGTTTTGGATCAAAAGGCGCATGAGGTAATTGACCAGCTCAAAAAAGTACGCGGCGTAGCGGACGAGGGCATTCTGAAGGAATTAGGTCAGCCAACCTTGAATATCCAGATTGATCGTGAGCGCGCAGCGCGCTACGGTATCAATGTCAATGATATTCAGACCGTGGTGGCAAATGCCATTGGCGGCGCTGCCGTTACCAATCTCCTGGAAGATGAAAAGACTTTCGGTATTGCGATTCGTTTAAATGAGGGTAGTCGCAATGATGTCGCTGATATTGGTCACCTCTTGGTTGACTCTCCAAATGGTGCGGCTATTCCTTTATCGATGGTGGCAACTGTACAGTTATCTGACGGTCCATTCTTTATTTATCGCGAAGCAGGTAAGCGCTATATCGCGATTAAGTTCAGCGTCCGTAATCGTGACTTGGGTAGCGCCGTTGAGGATGCCCAATACTTGGTTGAGAAAAATATCACCTTGCCACCAAATTACTCTATTAGCTGGGATGGTCAGTTCAACCAAATGAAGCAGGCTCAGAAGAAGTTGATGTTGATCGTGCCACTGGCATTGCTGGGTATTTTCTTATTGCTAGTTAGCGCTTTTGGTAATTTCCGTGATGCGGTGATCGTTATGATCAATGTGCCATTTGCTGCAATTGGTGGCGTGATTGCTTTACATCTTGCCGGTGAAACTTTAAGTATTTCTGCCTTTTTTGGATTCTTATCGCTCTTTGGTATCGCGATTCAGGATGGCGTGATTCTCATCTCCTTTATAAATAAAACTGCAGCTACAGAACATGGCGAGATGAAAGATGTCATGGTGGAGGGTGCTTCATTGCGCGTCCGACCGGTATTAATGACTGCAATGCTTTCAGGTCTTGGGCTCTTGCCGGCTGCGTTATCACATTCGATTGGTTCTGAAGCGCAACGTCCTCTAGCACTGGTGATCGTAGGTGGCATGGTGACCACCACTATTTTGACCCTCTTGGTGCTGCCAGTAATCTATGGATGGTTCAGGGGTCGCTCATTAACCCCAATGGCAAAAGCCTAAGAGCATTGATCAGAAATCAAAGGGTATTTAAAGCATGAGTGAAAATTCAAAGCAGCCACATATTCTGATTTCAAATGATGATGGCTATCTTGCTCCTGGTCTGTTGGCCTTGGTTAATGCCATTCGCCCATTGGGTCGTGTAACAGTCATTGCCCCAGAGCAAAATCACAGTGGCGCCTCTAACTCTCTCACTCTTTCGCGACCACTCTCTATTCATCGTGTAGCTGGTGGTGAGCGTGATGGATTCTTATTTATTAATGGCACTCCAACTGACTGTGTGCATATTGCTATGACCGGTTTCTTGGATGAAAAACCCGATCTCGTAGTTTCTGGAATTAATCAGGGCGAGAACATGGGCGAAGATACTCTGTATTCCGGTACTGTTGCTGCGGCAGTTGAAGGCGTTATGTTTGGAGTTCCTGGGATCGCTTTCTCACAAATTGATAAAGGTTGGAACCGCATTGAAGATGCTGCAAAAGCAGCGCACGATATCGTGGCTCAAATGCTGGTATCTAAGTTGGCGCATAGCGAAGGCCCTGCAACTTTGCTGAACGTGAATATCCCAAATCGTCCTTATGCTGACCTGTATCGCTGGAGAGTTACTCGCTTGGGTAACCGCCACCATTCCCAGCCGGTAGTAGTTCAAAAAAGCCCTCGCGGTGAATTGATTTACTGGATTGGTGCAGCAGGGGATGCAAAAGATAGCTCTGAAGGAACAGACTTTCATGCAATTGACGATGGCTGCATTTCAATCACACCGATGCAATTGGATCTAACCCATCATGCCCGTTTAGCCGCTATGCGCGCCAATGGTTGGGATCGCGGTTGAGGCCAACCGCAGAGCGTAATGCCGGTCATCGGCAAGCCTTAGCAGCGAAAGTACTCGCTGCCGGGGTTAAGCACGGTAAAACATTAGAAGCGATTGCTACTGTTCCACGCCATGCGTTCATGGATGCAGGCATGCATCCTCAAGCCTATGAAGATACCGCTTTACCAATTGGCCATTCACAAACGATTTCTAAGCCATCAGTAGTGGCTCGCATGATCGAGCTATTGCATAAGCCCAAGCAGTCGCTAGGCAAAGTATTGGAGATTGGCACTGGCTGTGGATATCAGGCAGCAGTTCTCAGTTTGCTATCAGATGAGGTGTATTCCATAGAGCGTATTCGTCCATTGCACGATATGGCTAGAGAGAAGCTCCGCCCATTTCGGATTAAAAATCTGCGCCTGATCTACGGGGATGGCATCTTAGGTTTGCCCCAAGCCGCTCCATTTGACGGAATTATTCTGGCAGCAGCAGGCTTAGGCATTCCGGATGCCTTATTGGATCAATTGGCTATAGGCGGGCGCTTAGTCGCCCCAGTGGCCAAAAATGAGAAAGAGCAGCAATTGATCATGGTGGAGAGGATGAGCTCCCAGCGCTATCAAAGAACCGTTCTGGACGAGGTCTTTTTTGTCCCCTTACAATCAGGGGTAGTATGAAAAACCCAATGAACATTTTGTCTAAATACTTCTTATTGCTAGCAGCAATTGTATCCCTGGTGCTCAATACGGGTTGTTCAACAACCCCGAGAGCGAAGCCAGCGAATGTCGTTGATCGCACCAATGGAAACACTGAGCCTACGCCTCCTGGTTACTATCGTGTGAAACGTGGCGATACTTTAGCTCGGATTGCATTGGATAACGGTCAATCTCCTCGAGATGTAGCTCAGTGGAACAACATGTCAAACCCTAATCAGATTGAAGTAGGGGATTTGATATTAGTGAAGCCACCAGCAGGGTCTAAGTCTGCGGTAAAACCAGTCGCCAAGCCGCCAACAAATATTGATACTGCGAAAACAGATGCGCCAAAGGTTGATGCTGCCAAGGCAGATACACCAAAACCAGAAGCTCCAAAAGAAATTGTTGCCGAGCCTGGAATTCGTTTGTCATCCCCAGCTAAAGGCAAAGTCACTGAAGAGTTCAATGACAAGAACAAAGGCATTGATATCGCTGGTAAGTTGGGTGATCCTGTGACGGCAGCTTCAGATGGAAAAGTGGTTTACGCCGGCAATAGCTTGCGTGGCTATGGCAATCTGGTCATCATCAAACATGACAATACCTATCTCACAGCCTATGCCCATAACCGCACACTCCTCGTTAAAGAGGGTGATACGGTAAAGAAGGGGCAGAAGATTGCGGAGATGGGCGATACCGATGCTACTTCAGTCAAGCTCCACTTTGAACTCCGCGTGAATGGCAAGCCAGTAAATCCAACGCCATACTTGCAGTAATTGCCATCAATAAATTGCTAGTGATTTAAGTATGGCAACGGTTCTCGTCTTCGATATTGAAACTATTCCCGATGTAGCGGGACTACGTCGTCTCAATGACTATCCCGATACATTGTCAGATAGCGAAGTCGCTGCTACAGCGATGGCAGAGCGCGCTGAGAAAACGGGTAGTGAGTTTTTGCCACTCTATCTGCAACGTATCTGCGCCATCTCTTGTGTGATTCGTAGAACTACCAAAGATGGTTCACCGCAAATAAAGGTGGGAACCTTGGGCACCCCTCAAGATGATGAGAAGGTATTGATTCAGACCTTCTTTGAGCTCGTTGAAAAATATACCCCCCAGTTAGTGTCTTGGAATGGAAGTGGTTTTGATCTGCCAGTTCTGCACTACCGCGCATTAGCAAACCATGTGCAAGCACCCCGCTACTGGGAGATGGGTGAGAGTCAAGAAAACGATAGCCGCGAATTTAAGTGGAATAACTACATCAGTCGTTATCACATGCGCCACCTCGATTTGATGGATCTCTTGGCTAAATTTAATGGTCGCGCCAATGCGCCTTTGGATGGGCTAGCAAAGCTCTGCGGTTTCCCAGGCAAGATGGGCATGGATGGCAGTCAAGTCTGGCCCGCTTATCAAGATGGCAGGATCGATGAGATTCGTCGCTATTGCGAAACCGATGTCGTTAATACGTATTTAATGTACTGCCGCTTTCAGTTGATGCGAGGCGGCTTCTCATTAGAAGAGTACAAAGAAGAAATCATTTTCGTTAAAGCCTATTTAGAAAAAGAATCTAAAGAGCCGCATGGCGAGCAGTGGCAAGAATATCTCTTGGACTTTGCTCCCGATGCGTAGAGGTGAGAAGCCAGTCCATATCGTTGTGACTGAGCCGGTACGAGTTGACTCCCTTGATCTAGATGCCCAAGGCATTGCGCGCTTAGCGCCGAATGAGGAAGAGGCAGCAGAGGGTCAAAGTGGCAAGGTCATTTTTATTCAGGGGGCGTTGCCAACTGAGCTCGTCACTTATGTCATTACACGAGATAAAGCCCGTTTCAGTAAAGCCAAAGTACTCGATATCCTTAAGCCTGCAGTATTTCGAGCTGAGCCTAAATGCAAAGCCTTTGGTGTTTGCGGTGGTTGTACTATGCAACACTTGGATATACGGGCGCAGGTTGCAATGAAGCAGCGTGTACTTGAGGATGATCTCAAGCACATAGCAAAAGTCGCCCCCGAAGAAATTCTTCGCCCCATGGGTGGTCCCGCCTGGGAATACCGTCATCGCGCGCGCTTAAGTGCGGTTAATCGCTCGATCAAAAAAGGCACCGTGCTGATTGGGTTTCATGAGGGCAAGAGTGGTTATGTTGCTGACATGACTGCTTGCGAGATTTTGCCTAAACACGTTTCCGATCTGCTTCCAGAAATGCGTAAATTGGTCATGGGCTTATCCATTGTCGATCGCATGCCGCAGATTGAGATTGCTGTAGGCGAACCAGAGGATCCCAATTCGGATGATCCAAAAAAATCAAAGCCAGTCACTGCATTGGTTTTCAGAAACCTCCTACCTTTAACACCAGCTGATGAACAACTGCTCAGAGACTTCGCAGACACCCATCAAGTCTGGGTGTGGTTGCAACCTAAAGGCATTGAAACTGTTGCGCCGTTCTACCCATTAACGGGCAAGCTTTGTTACCGCCTGCCCGAATTTGAAATCGAGATGCCGTTTAAGCCGGCGGATTTCACACAAGTGAATCACATGATGAATCGCGCTTTGGTCAGTAGGGCGATTCGCTTGCTGGAAGTGAAGCCAAGTGATCGAGTCCTCGACTTGTTCTGCGGTATTGGTAATTTCACACTGCCGCTCGCAAGACGAGCAAAAACTGTATTAGGTATCGAGGGCTTAGAAAGCCTGACCACTAGAGCCAAAGCCAATGCGGAACACAATCAGCTCGCCGATAAAGTCAGCTTCATGCAAAGCAATTTGTTTGAAGTGACAACAGAAACAATTGCCTCATGGGGCAAAGCTGAGCGCTGGCTAATGGACCCTCCGCGTGAAGGCGCCATGGAGATCTGCCATGCGCTAGCCTTATTGCATGAGCAGGGCAGTGACTTGCCACCGCAGCGCATTGTGTATGTCTCTTGCAATCCAAAGACGCTAGCTAGAGATACTGACATCCTTTGCCATCAAGCAGGCTATGTCCTCAAGAGTGCGGGCATCGTCAATATGTTCCCTCATACTTCACACGTGGAGTCGATGGCGGTATTTGAAAGACCCTGAGGATTGCGCAGGCAACTATCGAGATAAAGAAAAAGGCACCCGAGGGTGCCTTTTCTATTGAAGCTTGAAGCAATACTTAGTCTCTATTGCCACCCACAATACCCAAGAGTGCGAGCAAGTTGGTGAAGACGTTATAGACATCTAGGTAGATAGCTAAGGTAGCCATGATGTAGTTAGTCTCACCACCATTGATGATGCGCTGGACATCAACCAAGATGAAGGCCGAGAAGATCGCAATTGCCAAAACCATCACAGTCAACATCAAGGCAGGTAACTGCAACCAGATGTTGGCCAATGAAGCCACGATCAAGAGCAGTACGCCAACCATCAACCATTTGCCCATGCCTGAGAAATCGCTCTTGCTCACGGTAGCAATGGTTGCCATCACAGCAAAAATTGCACCAGTGCCGCCAAAAGCCAGCATGATTAAGGTAGCGCCATTGCTGTAGTTATTGAGTGTGTAGCCCACCAAGCCGGACATCATGATGCCCATGAAGAAGGTGAAGCCTAAAAGCAGCAGAACACCAGCTCCGGTGTCTTTGTTTTTCTCAATTGCCCAGAAGAAGCCAAAGGCGATTGCCATAAAGACGATGAAACCCATAAAAGGGCTGCTCGCCATGAAGTTAAGCCCAAATGCAACGCCAAGCCATGCGCCAATGACAGTAGGGACCATTGAGAGCGCCAAAAGGGCATAGGTATTGCGAAGTACGCGGTTGCGTATCTGCGGGGTGCTAATCGAGCTGGTTTGCCCAAAGCCGTAAGAGTTCAGATCACTCATATTGACTCCTTTTTCATAGTTAATACACGAGCCCACAAGGGGCTGTTGTCAGTAAGTATAGACAAAATGGGCTAATTTCAAGCCCCCCATGAAAAGGACTACAAGTTAAAGGGTTATGCCCTGTAAATTCAATGGCTTAGCTACGCCCAGATCAGGGTAAATACGGTCAGGCGATGTATAATTCGGGGGTCGCTGAATTCCTGGCGCGTTGTAGGAAATAGGGCAGAAGTTCACCCTGGGTCCAAATTGGCGCCAATTTCAGCAAAATCTTTGAAATCACTATTGGAGTTTTACATGGCTATCGAACGCACCCTTTCTATTATCAAACCAGATGCTGTTGCAAAAAACGTCATCGGCAAGATCTATGACCGTTTTGAATCTGCTGGTTTGAAGATTGTTGCGTCCAGAATGGCGCATTTGTCACAAGCTGAAGCTGAGCAGTTCTACGCTGTGCACGCTGCACGTCCTTTCTTTAAAGATTTGGTGAGCTTCATGATTTCTGGTCCTGTAATGATTCAGGTATTAGAAGGCGAAGGCGCAATTGCTAAGAACCGTGACTTGATGGGCGCTACTGATCCTAAGAAAGCTGATGCTGGCACTATTCGTGCTGACTTCGCTGACAGCATCGATGCAAACGCTGTTCATGGCTCTGATGCTCCTGAAACTGCTGCTGTCGAAGTTGCATTCTTCTTCGCTGGCATGAACGTTTTCAATCGTTAATTCACGATTGCCAACGAATAACCTATTTAATACATAAGTAGGCGCATTGACCTCCCCGCGCGTAAATCTCTTAGATTTTGACGCTGACCAAATGGCAGCGTATGTCGCGGGGTTGAATGAAAAGCCCTTCAGGGCGAAGCAACTCATGCAGTGGATACACCAACGTGGTGTTTCTGACATCAACGACATGAGTGACTTAGCAAAAAGCTTTAGAGCAACACTGCTCGATAAAGCAGAAGTCCTTTCTCTCCCGGTAATTAAAGATGAGCATGCAGCAGACGGCACCCGTAAATGGTTGCTAGATGTTGGCGCTGGTAATGCTGTGGAGTCTGTATTTATTCCTGAAGATGATCGTGGCACCTTGTGCATTTCATCTCAGGCTGGTTGTGCAGTTAATTGCCGTTTTTGCTCAACAGGGCATCAGGGCTTCTCGCGTAATCTGACCTCTGGTGAAATTATTGGCCAACTCTGGTTTGCTGAGCATTTACTCCGCACCGATCCGAATGCCGTTCGCCGAATTGAAAAATACCCAACACCAGGCTGGGAGCACACCGGTCGTGTGATCTCGAATGTGGTCTTGATGGGTATGGGTGAGCCCTTGCTCAACTATGACAACGTTGTCACTGCTTTGCGTTTAATGCTCGATGACAGGGCTTATGGTTTATCACGTCGCCGTGTGACCGTATCTACTTCTGGCGTCGTGCCGATGATTGATCGCTTGGCGCAAGATTGCCCTGTAGCATTAGCTGTGTCATTGCACGCACCGAATGACAAACTGCGTGACCAACTTGTCCCACTAAACCAAAAATATCCTTTAAGAGAATTACTTGCTGCGTGCGAACGGTATTTGCCTTTTGCCCCAAGGGATTTCTTAACCTTCGAGTACTGCATGCTCGATGGTGTGAATGACTCCGACATTCAGGCAAAAGAGTTGGTGCGCTTATTGGCGAACATCAAGTGCAAGATCAATCTCATTCCATTTAATCCATTCCCTGAATCTGGATTAAAGCGCTCAACAGCGCAACGTGTACATGCTTTCGCCAGCATATTGTTAGACGCTGGCATGGTGGCTACTGTTCGTAAAACCCGTGGTGATGATATTGCTGCTGCCTGTGGCCAGTTAGCAGGTGACGTAGTCGATCGCACTAGAGTGCGTGAGCGTGCGGTACATGACAAAAAAATAGAGCATGATTTAGATGATGATGCTCAAGAGCTCGAAGATGAAGAAGAGCAAGAGTATCAAGCCGAGCACCCAGTGCAATGGCTCAAAAGATTAGACGACTGATTTCAGAATACAAGTCCAATGAGTAATTCATCTCACAATCTTCCAAAGCTGCCTTTAGGCCCATCGCCTAAGAGAGCTACACGCCAGGCAACGGTTGCCTGGAAAACGAACATCATTACGGTTGGTGGTGATGCGCCAGTGCGCGTCCAATCCATGACCAATACTGATACTGCTGATGCAGTGGCTACTGCAATTCAAGTGAAAGAGTTAGCGCGTGCCGGTTCAGAGATGGTGCGTATTACGGTAGACACGCCAGCAGCAGCTGAAGCGGTGCCTTATATTCGTGAGCAGTTGGACAAGATGGATGTTTTGGTCCCATTGATTGGCGACTTCCATTACAACGGCCACACTTTATTAAATGACTACCCAGAGTGCGCCAAAGCTTTATCCAAATATCGTATCAATCCGGGTAACGTAGGTAAGGGCGCTAAACGCGATCCTCAATTTGCACAAATGATCGAAGCCGCTTGTAAATATGACAAGCCGATTCGGATTGGTGTGAACTGGGGCAGCCTAGACCAAGACTTGCTCGCTAGCATTATGGATGCCAATGCAGCCTTGCCAGCCCCCAAGACTGCCCAAGAAGTGATGATTGAGGCATTGATTCAATCCGCATTGCAGTCTGCAGAAAAGGCTGTGGAGTTCGGCATGAACCCCAATCAAATTTTGCTGTCTTGCAAAGTCAGTAATGTGCAAGATTTAGTTGCCGTGTATCGCGATCTATCGCGTCGCTCTAATTACCCATTGCATTTGGGTCTTACAGAAGCGGGCATGGGCAGTAAAGGTATCGTATCTTCAACAGCAGCAATGGGCATCTTGTTGCAAGAGGGTATTGGCGACACGATTCGGGTTTCTTTAACGCCTGATCCTGGCGCGCCACGCGAGAACGAAATTATTGTGGCGCAAGAGATTTTGCAAACCATGGGATTGCGTAACTTCACACCGATGGTGATTGCGTGTCCTGGTTGCGGTAGAACGACAAGTACGACCTTCCAAGAATTGGCTGCGAATATTCAGTCATACCTGCGTCAACAAATGCCGGTCTGGAAAAAGACTCACCCTGGTGTTGAGGCAATGAATGTCGCCGTCATGGGTTGTATCGTCAATGGCCCAGGCGAAAGTAAGCACGCTAATATTGGCATCTCACTACCCGGTACTGGCGAGACTCCTGCTGCCCCCGTCTTTGTGGATGGCGTCAAAGTAAAGACTTTGCGTGGCGACAATATTGCCCAAGAGTTTCAGGTGATTGTGGATGAGTACGTGAACCAGAATTACGCACCGAAATAAATTAAGCTAAAAATAAGAACAACAAAGAAGAACTGAAGCGCACATCATGACTGACCAAGCTAATCTAGCTAAAACACAAAAGATCCAAAAAATTAATGGCGTTCGCGGCATGAACGATCTCTTGCCAGCTGATGCTGCGCAGTGGACACATTTAGAGCATGTCTTGCGAGATCTCACTCGCGCCTATGGCTATGAGTTCTTGCGCACTCCGATTGTGGAAGCGACTGCGGTGTTTCAGCGTGGCATTGGTGAAGTAACCGATATCGTTGAAAAAGAAATGTATTCCTTTGAGGATCGCCTGAATGGTGAGCAACTCACATTGCGACCAGAAGGTACTGCCGCGGTAGTTCGCGCCGTAGTTGAGAATAATCTTCTTTATGAAGGACCAAAGCGTCTTTGGTACACAGGCCCGATGTTCCGCCATGAGCGTCCACAACGTGGTCGCTATCGCCAATTCCATCAATTTGGTATTGAGGCGATGGGCTTTGCTGGTCCGGATATTGATGCTGAAATCATTTTGATGGGTCAACGCCTGTGGGATGAGCTTGGCTTGAAGGGTGTGCGTTTAGAGATTAATTCTTTAGGACAAGCTCCTGAGCGTGCTGAGCATCGTGCTGCCTTAGTAACGTACTTCGAGAAAAATAAGGAACAGCTTGACGAGGATTCCCAGCGACGCTTGTTAACCAATCCATTGCGCATCTTGGATTCTAAAAATCCAGCAATGCAGGATTTGATTGAAGGCGCGCCAAAGTTATTGGATTTCTTGGGTGAAGAGTCGCTCAAGCATTTCGACGCAGTTCAGGCATTGCTCAAGGCAAATAACATTCCTTGCAAGATCAACCCCCGTTTAGTGCGTGGCTTGGATTATTACAACCTGACTGTTTTTGAGTGGATTACCGAAGAGTTAGGTGCTCAGGGCACGATCGCTGGTGGTGGTCGTTATGACCCCTTGATCGAACGCATGGGTGGTAAAGCTGCTCCAGCTTGCGGTTGGGCCATGGGCATGGAACGTGTTTTGGAGTTGATGAAGGTTTCTGGATCCTTGCCAGAGCCGCAGGCTCAGTGCGATGCCTTTGTGATTCACCAGGGTGGCGAAACCTTGACTGCCGCCATGATCATTGCCGAGCGCCTGCGTAACGCCGGTATCGATGTCATCCTCTTTTGCCCTCCAGATGGCCAAACTGCGAGCTTTAAGTCTCAAATGAAGAAGGCGGATGCGAGCGGGGCAGCCTATGCAGTCATTATTGGACCGGATGAGTTGGCTAAAAATGAGGCTCAGCTCAAGGATTTACGTAGCAGCGGTGAACAAAAGGCTGTAGCGCTAGATAGCGTTGTGGAGGCTGTAATTGATGCCATAGTTGGCGCCACCGAATAGAATTAAGACATTAATATTAAAAACTGTATTTATTAGCTTGGATTGACATGCCTTTAGACCTAGAAGAACAAGAACAAGTAGATCAACTTAAAGCATTCTGGCAAAAGTATCGCAACCTGATTACCGGTGTTGTGACTACTGCTTTATTTGCCTATGCGGCCTATAGCGGATACCAATGGTGGCGTACTAGCCAGGCCGCAGCCGCATCTCAGTTATACGAGACCATGGTTACCGCGATTAACAAGGGCGATAAAGATCAAACCTTGCGCGCTGCCGATGATTTGCAGAAGCAGTTTTCTGGCACCCCTTATGCGGCCATGTCCAGCCTAGTCGCTGCCAAGATTGCGTCTGATGCGGGTGACTCGGCAAAGGCCATGGATTATTTGCGTTGGGCTGCTAAGAATTCTTCTGACCAGGGTTATTTGGCTTTAGCTAAATTACGTTTGGCAGCGCAATTGATAGAGCAGGGTGCTGAAAAAGATTTAGCGGAAGCGGATGCCATTCTGAAAGAAAAACCTGTCTCAGGTTTTGAGGCTCTTTGGTTAGAGCGTCGCGGTGATTGGTATTTGGCTCAAAAGAACACGGCAGATGCCCGCAAGAGTTATGAGGCTGCATGGAAGCAGTTAAATGATGCAAAAGAATTCCCTGAAGAGGCGCGCCGTCTCTTGAAGGTTAAATTGGATGCCGTCGGAGGAGTAGCTCAGTGATGATGGATTGCAAACGTGCAGCAAAACTAGCAACTACAACCCTCATATTGGGTTCTGTAGTGCTGGCCTTAACGGCTTGTTCTGGTGGCTCACGTGTACGCAAGCCTGCTGAGCTCGTCCCGGTTACCAATCAATTTGACTTAACTCCCGTATGGTCAACCAGCGTCGGTTCATCTGAGACATTTAACTTTCATCCTGCGGTAGCGGGTGATGCGGTCTACGCCGCTTCTCATCGCGGAAATCTCACTAAGCTTGATTTACGTACCGGTGAAAAGTTGTGGGAAGTATCAGTGCCAGATCGCTTGTCTATTGGCCCTGGATCTGACGGTCGCACTACAGCGGTAGTCACTACCAAAGGCACTGTTTATGCTTACGACGATACTGGTAAGCCTATCTGGAATGTTAGCGTTGGCAGTGAAGTGTTATCTGAGCCAGTGGTTGCTGGTGGCGTAGTCATCATTCGCGCATTGGATAACCGCTTTATTGGGTTTGATGCGCAGACAGGTGTGCGTAAGTGGACTTATCAACGCCAACAATCTGCACTGTCATTACGTGTTGGCTATGGCATGCTTGCCATTGGTAATGAAGTAATTGTCACTGGATTTTCTGGTGGTCGTTTTGGCATGATCGCAATTGCAAACGGTGGCCTAATTTGGGAAACCCCAGTCTCCTTTCCAAAAGGCTTCTCTGAAATTGAACGCCTTAATGATGTGACTGCTAAGCCAAGTATGGAAGGCGAAATTATTTGCGCTGTTTCATATCAAGGTCGCGTAGGTTGCGGCCAAGCGCGTACTGGAAACCTTTTATGGTTCAAAGATTATTCAAGCTTTACTGGTACAGCACAAAGTCCTGATCTAGTTTTCTCCTCCAATGAAAAATCGTATGTCACTGCGTTTGCAGTCAAGGATGGCTCACAAGTTTGGGAAAATACGCAGCTGACATTTAGAGATGTTGGTGAGCCGATGGCAGTTGGCAGAGTATTACTCGTTGGTGATGCACAGGGTTATGTGCATGCACTTTCACAAGCGAATGGTGAAATGCTGGCACGCATTCGTCATGACAGTAGTCCAATCACAGCCGCACCGATTGCGGTGAATGGCCTCATCTTGGTTCAATCTCAAGGTGGCAAACTAGCGGCGTACAGTCCAAAATGAATCCAGTAATTACTATTGTCGGTCGTCCTAATGTTGGTAAATCGACACTCTTTAATCGCTTAACGCGTTCACGTGATGCCTTGGTTGCTGACTTCTCGGGTTTAACTCGCGATCGTCACTACGGTAAAGGTCGTATTGGTGAGCGTGCATTTATTTGCGTAGACACTGGCGGTTTTGAGCCTGTAGCTAAGACCGGCATTGTTGCCGAGATGGCCAAGCAAACCAAGCAAGCTGTAGCCGAATCCGACATCATTATTTTCTTGGTGGACGGCCGTTTGGGTATGGCGCCACAAGATCGTGTGATTGCTGATTTCTTGCGCAAGACAGGTAGACCAGTCATCCTAGCGGTGAATAAAACTGAAGGTATGCAAGCTGGCGTAGTTACTGCAGACTTCCATGAAATGGGTCTTGGTGAGCCATTCCCAATTTCATCTGCACATGGTGATGGTGTTCGTGGCTTGATTGATGATGCTTTGGATTCCTTAGGGATCCCAGAGCCTGAACCAGAAGAATTAGAAAACGACCCTAATCGCCCAATGAAGATTGCGGTAGTGGGGCGTCCTAACGTTGGCAAATCTACCTTGATCAATAAATTGATCGGTGAAGAGCGTGTTATTGCATTTGATATGCCAGGTACAACGCGCGACGCAATTGAAGTTCCTTTCGAGCGTAATGGCAAGCCTTATATCTTGATTGATACTGCGGGCCTGCGTCGTCGTGGCAAAGTATTTGAAGCAATTGAGAAGTTCTCGGTTGTAAAAACATTGCAAGCGATTGCCGATTGCAATGTAGTGATCTTGATGCTCGATGCCCAGCAAGATATTTCTGAGCAAGATGCTCACATCGCCGGCTTTATTGTGGAAGCAGGGCGTGCATTGGTTGTTGCTGTTAATAAATGGGATGGTTTGGATGCCTACGTTAAAGAGCGTGCGCGTTTAGAGATTGCTCAAAAGTTGCGCTTCCTCGATTTTGCAAACGTACACCCCATCTCAGCTAAAAAAGGCACCGGCCTGAAAGAGTTATTTAAAGACGTTGACCTTGCCTACGCTGCTGCGATGGCGAAATTACCAACGCCTAAGCTCACCCGTATTTTGCAAGAGGCGATTGAGCACCAACAGCCTAAGCGTGTGGGTATGGGTCGTCCAAAATTACGCTACGCCCACCAAGGTGGCATGAATCCTCCAATTGTGGTCATTCATGGAACATCGTTAAGCGGTGTTACTGATAGCTATAAACGCTACCTGGAAGGTCGTTTTAGAGAAGTCTTCAAGTTACGCGGCACCCCATTGCGCATTCAGATGAATACAGCCAAAAACCCCTATGTTGATGCGGACAAAGGCAAAAAAGGCAAAAAGAAGTAAAAATACAGAAATGGCGCTACAGATTTAATTGTGTTTTCAGTAAGGGGCTTGATTTTTCAATATCAGACCCCTTATGTTGGAGGTAGACAGCAGCAGTAAGCAGTAGCAGTAAGCAGTAGATTGATAAATAAAAAAGCAAGACTCCCAAAATAGAAGCAGCGTATAAAAACCAATAAGGAGCAGTATGAATAACAGCAAAATCCAATTGCTACAGGATCCCTTCCTCAATGCTTTGCGCAAAGAGCACGTTCCTGTCTCCATCTATCTTGTCAACGGCATCAAGCTGCAAGGCAATATTGAATCTTTTGATCAATACGTAGTCCTTTTGCGCAATACCGTTACTCAGATGGTTTACAAACACGCCATTTCCACGATTGTTCCTGCTCGTGCAGTGGAGTTCCGTACGGAAGAAGTTAGCTCTGTATAAAACGGGTGTAGATGCGGCGCGTGCCGTTCTAGTAGGAGTCGATACAGGCCGCGAAGATTTTGCGGACAGCATGGCAGAGCTCAGCCTTTTGGCTGAGAGTGCCGGCTCCATACCTACAGCTAGTGTGATTGCCCGTAAGGGTAAAACAGATCCCGCTTTATTCATTGGCTCAGGCAAAGCAAATGAAGTTAAAAAAGTGATGGAAGAGCAAGGTGCCGAATTGGTCATCTTTAACCATCCGCTATCTCCAACACAGCAACGCAATTTAGAGCGCCATATTGGCTTTCACGTCATGGACCGTACGGGCCTGATTTTGGATATCTTTAGTCAGAGAGCGCAAAGCCATATTGGTAAAACTCAGGTTGAGCTGGCTCAAGTGCGCTATCGCATGTCTCGTTTAGTACGTGCCTGGAGTCACTTGGAACGTCAACGAGGCGGTATCGGTGTACGCGGTGGCCCTGGTGAAACCCAGATGGAGCTCGATCGACGGATGCTGGCTACCAAGGCTAAGCGTCTAGAAACAGAGCTTGAGAAGCTCCAGCGCCAGCAAAGAACCCAAAGAAGGGCTCGCAATCGCAAGGATGTCTTTTCAGTATCCTTGGTTGGGTATACCAATGCTGGGAAGTCCACATTGTTCAATTCCCTCACAAAGGCAGGGACATATGCTGCAGATCAGCTATTTGCGACCCTAGATACCACCTCCCGAAAGGTCCATTTAGATGGCGTGGGATCGATTGTGGTCTCCGATACGGTTGGATTTATCCGCGAGTTACCTCACCAGCTGGTGGAGGCGTTTAGAGCTACTTTGGATGAAACCATCCATGCGGACCTGATTTTGCACGTGATTGACGCCTGTAGTCCGGTTGCCAGGGAGCAAAAGGCCGAAGTAGAGGCTGTTTTACGGGAAATTGGCGCAGATGACATTCCCCGTATTGAGGTGATGAACAAAATTGATCAGATGCCCCAGACTTTTACGGAGGGTGCAGTCCTGGTCCGCGATTCCGAGGGAATTCCGAGCCAGGTTTTCCTCTCTGCCAAGACTGGCCTAGGCCTGGATTTATTGCGTTCAGCCCTCGCCGAATGCTCTCAAATGACTGATAGAATAAGGGTCGAGCAGAATCGTGCCAAGGTCCAAATGGCCCCAGACGAGTTTTTAGCTCCTTTACCCGAACGACCAGAGACTTCTGAATTTAACCCGATTCCCAACCGAAAATATTCACCAAACGATGCGTAAATTTCTTGAGCTGTTTTCGGTCAATGATCCAGGCTGGGGCAATAGTCACCCAGGCAATGGATCCAAAGATGCCAAAGGTGGGCAGGGTAGCGATCAACCCCCTCAAGCTGAACCTAGCAATCCAGATGCTGAAAAGCCGGTAGAGGCTCAGCCAAATAACCAGCCCGCTAAACCGGATGGCCCTCCCGATTTAGATGAGTTGTGGCGTGATTTCAATGACCGCCTCAGCGGAATTTTTGGCGGCAAGAAAAAACCTGGTGCAACTTCAAGCAAGCCTGCCAATAAACCAAATAGTACCGACATTCCTCCGCCATCTCAGCGTGGCAATGGTGGTGGCAACAATGGCGGTAATGGTGGCGGTAGTATGAGTGCGCCTAATTTCAATTTCAGCAATCCATTTGGCTCTAAAGCTACAGTCTTGTTGGCTGCTGGTGGCGTGGTATTGGTTTGGATCTTTAGTGGCTTCTTCATTATTCAAGAAGGCCAAGCTGGAGTGATCTCTACCTTCGGTAAATATGATTACACCGCTAAGCCAGGTATTAACTGGCGCATGCCTTGGCCAATTCAATCTCAAGAGACGGTTAATTTATCTGGCGTGCGATCTGTAGAGGTGGGTCGCCCAACATTAATTAAGGCAACCAATCAAAAAGATTCTTCGATGTTGACCGAAGATGAAAACATTATTGATGTGCGCTTCGCAGTTCAATACAGATTAAAAGATCCTACCGATTATTTATTCAATAATCGCGATCCTGATGCCACAGTAGTTCAAGCAGCAGAGACCTCCGTTCGTGAAATCGTTGCTCGTAGCAAGATGGATACCGTCTTGTACGAAGGGCGCGAGAAGATTGGTGTTGATCTCGCAAACTCGATTCAGAAAATTTTAGATAGCTACAAGACCGGCATCTATGTAACTAGCGTGACCGTTCAAAACGTTCAGCCCCCAGAGCAAGTCCAAGCTGCGTTTGATGATGCTGTAAAAGCAGGGCAAGACCAAGAGCGTTTAAAGAGTGAAGGTCAGGCTTATGCAAACGATATTATTCCGCGCGCCAAAGGTACGGCAGCTCGTTTGATTCAAGAGGCTGAAGGTTATAAGGCACGTGTAGTGGCTACAGCTGAAGGTGACGCTGCCCGCTTTAAACAAGTATTTGTGGAGTATGCAAAAGCGCCCGGCGTGACGCGTGATCGCATGTATATCGACAGCATGCGCGAGATGTATAACAACGTGACTAAAGTTTTGGTGGACACGACTAAAAACAATAGCCTCCTCTATCTCCCGCTAGATAAGTTGGTCGCTCAAGTGAGCGCTGAAAGTACTCAAGTAGCAACAGGCCAAGCGCCTGCTACTACACCAACTGGATCTGTCACAGTGGGTGGGGCAACAGGCAATCCTGCGGCGCCAACCCCTGTTTCTCCAAGTGTTGCCGCTCCTAATAGTGGGTCTGCAAATACTGCTGATAAACGTGATGGCTTACGTAGTCGTGATCGGGAGGCAAGATAATGAATGCAAATCGTCTCCTAGCTAGCATTGCTGGATTAATAGCTCTTGCCTATGTTCTAGCATCCAGCATTTTTATTGTCGATCAACGCAACTTTGCTGTTGTCTTTGCTTTTGGTCAGATTGTTCGCGTGATCGAGCAGCCTGGCTTGCAAATGAAATATCCAGCGCCGTTCGAAAGCGTACGTTTCTTTGATCGCCGTATTCTCACAATCGACAACCCTGAAGCAGAACGTTTTATTACTGCTGAGAAGAAGAATCTCTTGGTGGATTCGTATGTGAAATGGCGCATTGTGGATCCACGCAAATTCTTCATCAGCTTTAAGGGTGATGAGCGTTTGGCGCAAGATCGTTTAACTCAGTTGGTTCGCTCCGCCTTGAACGAAGAGTTCACCAAGCGGACTGTGCGTGAGTTGATTTCTGATCAGCGTGAAGAGGTAATGCAAGGTATACGCAAGAAGGTGGCTGATGATGCTTCAGATATCGGCGTAGAAATTGTGGATGTCCGACTCAAGCGCGTTGATTTGCTTGCTGAGATTAGTGATTCTGTTTATCGCCGTATGGAAGCGGAACGTAAACGCGTTGCCAATGAGTTGCGCTCTACTGGTGCAGCAGAATCAGACAAGATTCGAGCAAATGCTGAGCGTCAACGTGACACAATTCTGGCTGAAGCTTATCGTGATGCGCAAAAGATTAAAGGTTCAGGCGATGCAAAGGCCACTGCACTGTATGCAGAAGCGTTTGGTCGCGATCCACAGTTTGCACAGTTCTATCAGAGTCTTGAGGCTTACCGCAGCTCCTTCAAAGATAAGAAGGATGTCATGGTGGTTGAGCCTAATGGCGAGTTCTTTAAGTTCTTGCACAAAAAAAATTGAAAGTGAATATTTCAGATCATGAATCGTTGGTTACTTCCTGAAGATATTGCTGATGTTTTACCAGCCGAGGCTCGTAAGGTAGAGTCTCTGCGTCGCGCCATTCTGGATTTGTATGAGTCCTATGGATATGAGCTGGTTGCCCCTCCGATTCTGGAGTTCCTGGATTCATTGCTCACAGGCACTGGTTCAGATCTCAATTTGCAAACATTCAAATTGGTTGATCAATTATCTGGTCGTACTTTAGGTCTGCGTGCAGACATGACTCCACAAGTGGCTCGCATTGATGCCCATTTACTCAATCGCAAAGGTGTGACTCGTCTTTGCTATTCAGGTTCTATTGCACACGCCCGCACCCCAGTAGGCAGCTCTGCTCGCGAAGAATTGCAACTCGGCGCTGAAATTTACGGCTGCGCAAGTTGGGAAGCGGATTTTGAAGCAGTCTCCTTGCTATTACAGACCTTAAGGGTTGCTGGCTTGAATAAGGTTTATCTAGATCTGTCTCATGCTGGTGTGCTCGCAGGAATCCTAGATGGGCAAAATCTTGAGAAGGGTGACATCGAGGCGCTCTATAGCTTGCTGCAAAGCAAGGATCGACCACGCTTGGCTATTTGGGCTAAATGCCTGCCAGCTAAATCTGCTGAAGCTTTAATGGCTCTTACAGAGTTGAATGGACCCTGCGCTCAAGTATTGGCTGACGCTAAAAAGTCTTTGCCAAAACACAAGTTGATTGATGAAGCCTTAGCTCAATTAGAAAAGCTTGCTGCTGCAACGACTGCATTGCCTCATGAGCTTGAGCTCAGTATTGATTTGGCTGATTTGCGTGGATATCAATATCACAGCGGTGTCATGTTTGCCGCTTATGTTGATATGTTGCCACAACCAATAGCCCGTGGCGGTAGATATGATCATGTTGGCCAGGCATTTGGACGTCCTCGTCCTGCGACTGGCTTTTCAATGGATTTATTGACTCTTGCCAATCTTGCCCCTACAGCGCAAAGAAAGTCTGCCATCATCGCGCCTTGGATTGTTGATGCAAGCCTGGCTAGCAAGATTGCTGAATTGCGCAATGCTGGTGAAGTAGTCATTCAAGCAATGGATGGCGACGCTGTAGAAACCGCTGAATATATTTGTGATCGTGAGCTAGTAAAGCAGGGTAGCTCATGGGAGTTGAAAAAGAAGTAACTCGCTTTATTAATAACGTACTAATTCTGTAATTACCTTTTGGATTTCATTATGTCTTTAAAGCAACAAGCTCATGGTCGTAACGTCGTTGTCATTGGCACCCAGTGGGGTGACGAGGGCAAGGGCAAAGTGGTGGATTGGTTAACTGACCATGCTCAAGCAGTCGTGCGTTTTCAGGGCGGACATAATGCTGGCCATACCTTGATCATTGGTGACAAGAAAACGATTCTGCGCTTGATCCCCTCTGGAATCATGCATAAGAACGTGATTTGCTACATTGGTAATGGTGTTGTACTTTCTCCAGAGGCGCTCTTTAAAGAGATTGGTGAGCTTGAGGCTGCAGGATTGGATGTTCAATCTCGTTTGAAGATTTCTGAAGCAACCACATTGATTCTTCCGTATCACGTAGCGATTGACCATGCTCGTGAGAAAAAACGTGGCAATGCCAAGATCGGTACTACTGGCCGCGGTATTGGACCAGCATATGAAGATAAGGTCGCACGTCGCGCCTTACGCGTTCAAGATTTGTTTTACCCAGAAAAGTTTGCCACGCAATTGCGTGAGAACTTGGAATATCACAACTTTATGCTCACAAACTACTATGGAGCTGAGCCGGTAGATTTCCAAAAGACTTTAGAAGAAGCCATGTCTTATGCGGAGCGCATTAAGCCAATGGTGGTCGATGTCTCTAGCGCTTTATATGCGGCAGAGCAGGCTGGTCAAAATTTATTATTCGAAGGTGCGCAAGGAACTTTGCTCGATATCGATCATGGCACCTATCCTTACGTAACCTCAAGCAACTGCGTAGCTGGTAATGCGGCTGCCGGATCTGGCGTTGGTCCAGATTCATTGCAATACATCTTGGGTATCACTAAAGCCTATTGCACACGCGTTGGTGCGGGTCCATTCCCAAGCGAGTTATATGACTTTGATAATCCAGCCAAGCAAGATCCAGTTGGCGTTCGTCTGGCTGAAGTAGGTAAAGAGTTTGGCTCTGTTACTGGTCGTCCACGTCGCACTGGTTGGTTGGATGCTGCTGCATTGAAGCGCTCCATTCAGATAAATGGCCTATCTGGCTTGTGCATTACTAAGCTTGACGTATTGGATGGCTTTGAGACTATTCGTTTATGTGTGGGTTACACCCTTGACGGTCAAAAATTAGATGTATTGCCGCGTGGCGCTGAAGCTGTTGCCCGCTGTGAACCGATTTATGAGGATTTCCCTGGTTGGAAGGGAACTACTTTTGGTATTCGTGAATGGGACAAACTCCCAATAGAGGCACAGAAGTTCCTGCGTCGTATCGAAGAAGTTGCAGGAAAGCCGATCGCTATGGTCTCAACAGGACCTGAACGTGATGAAACGATTCTTCTGCAACATCCTTTCAAGGGTTAATAAGATTTCCTTTACTAACTTTTTATATATTTAATTTACCTATTTGTTTCGGAGTTTCTAGATGACTGCACGTACTCAATGCAATAGCCTGCAAGTGGCTACACCGTTATATCGCTTTATTGAAGATAAAGTTTTGCCTGGTACAGGGATTAAAAGCGCTGACTTTTGGAAAGGTTTTGACGAAATCGTTAAAGACCTAGGTCCAAAAAACGAAGCTTTGTTGGCTAAGCGCGATCGCTTGCAATTGGATTTGGATAAGTGGCACCAAGCCAATCCTGGCCCAATCAAAGATATGCCTGCTTATCGCAAGCACCTGAAAGAAATCGGCTACTTAGATGAGGTGCCAGGAAAAGTTCTGGGCACAACCAAGAACGTTGATGATGAATTGGCTCTTCAAGCCGGTCCTCAATTGGTGGTTCCAGTTCTCAATGCACGCTATGCATTGAATGCTGCTAATGCACGCTGGGGTTCTTTGTATGACGCTCTCTACGGTACTGACGTTATCTCTGAAGATGATGGCGCAACTAAAGCTGGTGCTTACAACCCGATTCGTGGCGCCAAGGTTGTAGCCTTTGCTCGTAAATTTTTAGATCAATCTGCACCGCTGGCCAAAGGTTCGCATGCGGATGCTACGGCGTACACAGTGGATGGCAATAAGTTAGTTGTGAGCCTGAAGGACGGTAGCAACACCGGTCTTGCTGATGAGAAGCAGTTTGTGGGCTATCAAGGCGATGCTTCTGCACCTTCTTCAGTTCTCTTGCGCAATAACGGTGTCCATATTGATATTGAGATCAATAAGAGCAAAACCATTGGTGCTAGCGATGCTGCTGGTGTAAACGATGTTGTACTCGAGGCAGCACTCTCTACCATTTTGGATTTGGAAGATTCAATTGCGGCAGTTGATGGCGATGACAAAGTCCTTGCTTATGAAAACTGGTTGGGCATTCTCAAGGGCACATTAGTTGAAGAAGTGAGCAAGGGTGGCAAAACCTTTACTCGCACATTAAACCCGGATCGTAAATACACTGCCGGTATCGGTGCTGTTGATGCCAAAGATGGCGTAGTGACTTTGCACGGTCGTTCATTGCTATTCCTCCGTAACGTTGGTCACTTGATGACGAACCCAGCGATCATCACTGGCGACGGTAAAGAAATTTATGAAGGTATTTTGGATGCGGTAGTGACCGTGTTGATTGCCTTGTATGACATCAATCGTCCTGCAACTCAGGCAATTGGTAATACCCGTAAAGGCTCGGTCTATATTGTTAAGCCAAAAATGCATAGCCCTGAAGAAGTTGCCTTTGCTGCTGAACTCTTTAGCCGTGTTGAGAAATTGCTAGGCTTGCCAGCAGACACTGTAAAGCTGGGCATCATGGATGAAGAGCGTCGCATGAGCGCCAACATTAAGGCTGCGATTGCTGCTGCAGGTGCGCGCGTTGCCTTTATTAATACTGGCTTCCTTGATCGCACCGGCGATGAAATGCATACTGCAATGCATGCAGGTCCAATGATGCGCAAAGGCGATATGAAGACCAGCAAGTGGTTATCTGCTTACGAGCGTCGTAACGTTCTAGCTGGTTTGGATTGTGGCTTACGTGGTCGCGCTCAAATCGGTAAAGGAATGTGGGCAATGCCAGATTTGATGAAGGCCATGGTTGAGCAGAAGATTGTTCATCCAAAGGCAGGTGCAAATACTGCATGGGTGCCATCACCAACAGCGGCAACATTGCACGCTTTGCACTACCATCAAGTCAATGTAGCGCAATTGCAAAAAGAGATGGAGCAGTTAGATACTGCTGCTGAAGCTGAAGCCCTGATTGATGATTTGTTGACCATTCCAGTGGTGGAAAAAGCCAACTGGTCTAAGGAAGAAATTCAGCAAGAGTTAGATAACAATTGCCAAGGTATTTTGGGTTATGTAGTTCGTTGGATTGATCAAGGCGTTGGTTGTTCTAAGGTGCCTGATATTCATAACGTCGGCTTGATGGAAGACCGCGCTACGTTGCGTATTTCAAGTCAGCACATTGCTAACTGGTTATTACACGGTATCGTTACTGAAGCTCAAGTGAACGAGACTTTGCAGCGTATGGCTAAAGTAGTTGATGGTCAAAATGCTGGCGATGCTTTGTACAAGCCAATGATGCCAAATTACAAAGACTCTTATGCCTATAAAGCAGCTAGCGATCTGATTTTCAAAGGTCTAGAGCAGCCGAATGGCTATACCGAGCCTTTGCTTCATGCATGGCGCTTGGAAGTGAAGAAAGCTCACGCTTAAGCCCTCAGTTCTTTGCTCTCAAGATCAAATGGATTTGTCGCAAGGCAAGTCCATTTTTCTTTGGCCTGCAACTTACTTAAACTCTAAGACATTCCATGTTTAGTTTTTTAAACCCCTTTGCCAGACTGACTGCTGCTCGTGGGCAAGCGTTGGGTTTTCAACTCAATGACGGGGGTAGGGAGGCAGCAGGTTTTAAGGGCGGAGCTGGTGACTGCGTGGTTCGCGCCATCGCGATTGCAGCTGAGTTGCCTTATATGCAGGTTTATGAAGATCTACGTGCCGCTAATGCAGTCTATGCGGAGCAAAGAAACGATAAGTTGGCCAGAAGGCTCAATGCTAAGGGTGCCTCACCTCGGAATGGCAATCACCGCAATGTCTTTCATGACTATATTCTGGGTCACGGTTTTGATTGGGTTCCCACCATGAAGGTTGGGGCAGGCTGCCAGGTACATATGCTGGCCAATGAGCTGCCCTCTGGCAGGCTAATAGTGAAGGTTTCTAAGCACTTAAGTGCGGTAATTGATGGAGTTATTGAAGATACACATAACCCGTCTCGGGGCGGTTCACGCTGTGTCTATGGTTATTACATCAAACGCTAGAGTCTATAAAAGAAAAAGCCTCCAATACTGGAGGCTTATTTCATAAAACTGACCAAAAATGGCCTAAAACAGGGGTAAATCAGCAATAAATTACCAATTTCCGCTAGTTTTACGTGATTTCTGTTCCATTACTTTCGCTTCGCTAAATGCAGCTGCCAACAAAGCAAAGAAGTCTTTAATTGCAAATAAAGGCTTAAAGCTAAAGGCTAGTGCCTGGTGAAACTGTACTGAGTTTGAATGTGCCATGGTGAGCTCATTAAGGGTTAACCCTAATGATACACCCTATTACCCCAAATTGCAGCAATTCGATCGAATTTGCCTAATACACGCTGGTGTTTCGATACTTCTGATCCCAAGCGTTTTTATAAGCTGTAGTCATGCCGATCATGATTGACGTGGTCCATGCCAATGAAAACAGTCCGCTGAAGGAGATGAAAAATGCAAAGGTTTTCCAGCCATTAACCAATGTGTCAGACTCAAAACCTACGGTTGTGTAGCAGCTGCCAGCAAAGAGAACTGCAGCAAGAGGAGTTTTCATGATTTCAAGGCCAATAATGAAGACCGCCCAAAGGAGAATCTCTAATAAGTGAATCAAGGCAAGAAATACAAAGGTTGCATAGAAATGAAAGAAAACCCGGTTGTATTGGGTTAGCTTGATATTGCTACGCGTCAAACGCTCGAAGCGCATATAAAGGTGGTTGATGGCGCTGCCATGAAACATCAGAATGACAATCAAACAGGCAATTCCCCAGGCGGTATCCCGCGCAAGTAGTACAAAAGGGAAATCGGCAAAGGAGGTAATGATGTTATTCATGGGTTCTGTATGGGGTGGGTTCAGGCATTGATTTCTTTGTCGGTTGATAATGGCACATCTCTAATTTCATGTAAAGAAACCCTTGACCGAGCATCACATGCCGGGCGGAAAAAGCAAAGAACGCTTTTTCTTGTTCTCCCTGGCCGGAATTCAGTTCACTCATATCCTGGACTTCATGATCATGATGCCTTTGGGTCCCGAATTTATTCGAGAGCTCAACATCAATACGCATGAGTTTGGCCTGTTACTCTCTTCCTATACTTTTGCGGCAGCCATTGCCGGTGTCTTTGCTACTTACTTTGTGGATCGGTTTGAGAGGCGAGTACTGCTCCTGAGTTTGTATGCCTGTTTCATTATTGCCACCTTAGTTTGTGGTTTAGCCCCTGATTACCATTCACTATTTATTGCGCGGGCATTTGCAGGAGCGTTTGGTGGCATCTTGGGTTCATTGGTTCAGACCATCATTGCAGATTCGATTCCGTTCGAACGCAGAGGCAAGGCTTTGGGTACGGTGATGTCGGCATTCTCTGTATCGACAGTAGCCGGAGTTCCCTTAAGTTTATTTTTAGCCAATAACATTCCATCCTTAGGATGGCGTGCGCCATTTATCTTTATCGCGCTGGTCTCGAGCCTCATCTTGTATTTAGGCTATCGCAATATTCCTAAGATCTCTGGCCACCTAGGTCACACCCATGAGGGCAGTCGCCTCAGTCAAATCTGGAATATCTTTGTTGCCCATCAGCATCTGCGCGCATTTATTTTTATGGCGCTGATTATGTTGACCGGATTTTCCGTGATCCCTTATATCGCGCTCTATCTCACCTCCAATGTGGGGATTGATAACTCCTATATTTCCTTAATCTATCTTTGCGGCGGTATTGCAACACTCATGAGTTCTCGCATCATTGGTCATATGGCCGATCGTTATGGCAAGGTCAAAGTATTTAGAGTGCTTGCTGTGATTAGTCTTATTCCTTTGCTGGTGACGACTAATCTCATGCCGGTGCCGCTGTGGGTGGTGTTGATTAATTCCACTGCATTTTTTGTCTTAGTTTCCGGCCGTATGATTCCGGCGATGGCGATTGTGAGCCAAGTGGTGGAGGCCAAAGTTCGGGGAACCTTTATGAGTCTCGTGGGTTCAGTGCAGATGCTGGCCTCGGGGCTTGCTTCAGTTGCTGCTGGTGTAGTCGTCACCATTGGCGCCGATGGGAAGATGGATCACTACAACTTAGTTGGTTATGGTGCAGCTCTGTGTGGCTTGCTTACCTTCTGGTTGGTGGGCTATATTCATACTGATAAACAAGCGCAATAAACCCATTTATTTCTAATAGAGAGATTCACATGATTACATTTCAAAGACCGGACGGCGCTTCAGTAGAGGCTTATTTAGTTGAGCCTGCCAATCCAAAAAATGCTCCTGGCGTGGTGGTGATTCAGGAGTGGTGGGGACTTGATGATGAGATTAAAAATGTCGCTAACCGTTTAGCAAATGCGGGGTACCGCGCTTTGGTTCCAGATCTCTATCGTGGCAAATTGGCTCTCGAGGCAAATGAAGCGGAGCACCTCATGAGCGATCTCAATTTTGGTGATGCTGCCAGTCAAGATATCCGCGGTGCTGTTCAGTACCTTAAATCAACTGGTAGTAATAAAGTAGCTGTCACAGGATTCTGTATGGGCGGTGCGCTTACGGTCCTATCGGCTGGGCTTGTTCCTGAATCTGATGGGACGGTGGTTTGGTATGGATATCCTCCATTAGAGTATGTTGATGCATCAGCTATAACAAAGCCGATGCTCGCGCACTGGGCCCTTCATGATGACTTCTTCGCTATCGCTGGCGTTGATCAACTTGAGGAAAAGCTCAAAGCTGCTGGGGCCAAATATGATTTTCAGCGCTATGACGCTAAGCATGCCTTTGCTAATCCCAAGTCGGATTCGAGAGGTTTGCCACCCCTACAGTACAACCCGGCTGCTTCTGATTTAGCTTGGGAGTGCACTATGACTTTTTTAAAAAATACTCTAGGTAATTAATAGGTAATTAATAGGTAATTAAAGGCGTATATGTTTTTTAATTGGATTTATAAACGGAGCAATGTCCAGATATTGATTATTTTGGTCTTGTTCTTTGTGGTTTTGTTGGATGTAATGCCGCGTATTTTGCAAGCTATCCCGATGTTTGCTCCTACCCAAGACAGCACTCGATTGGGCTTGAGTCTTTTTGGATCGATCATTACTTTAAGCGGCCTCTTAATTGGTTTCTTATTAAATCAAGCTCAAACCAATTTTCGTGAAGTGCAATCCTTAGTCTCTAGAGAGGCTGGTCAAATTAATAATTTGGATCGCCTATTGGTTCGCTATGGAGATCCTGCAATCGCTCCTGTTCGTAAGGAGCTATTTGAGTATATGAATTCGATTGTGTTTGATGAGTGGGATTTGATGAAGGATGGCCTGGGCAGTTCAAAGACCCATATGCTGTGGCGAGGGATTTCTCGCCAGCTTTTATCCTTGGAGCCTCATACCAATAGACAGACGGCGATGTATACCGACATCCTCAAAAAAGCGGAGGAGGTTGCTGAAAGCAGGGAGTCACGAATTGAACGCTCATCAGTGCGCCTGCCAAATTTATTTTGGGTAGTCATTATTATTTGTATGATGGCCTTGCTCGGCATTAATACCTTGTTCTTGCCATCTGACTCATTTTTTATGGGCTTGAAAATTTTGCCAGTGACCTTGGGTGCGTTAATTTCGCTTTTAGTAATTACAGATCAACCCTTTAAAGGTCAGAGTTGCGTTAAGGCTGACCCATTTCTTAAAATTATTGCGTCCATTAAAACTCGCACCGAATAATATTTACTTCATTTTTTATGCACCTTTTTTCCGAAAACCTCGCCGTTGAACTTTCTTCTTACTACCGCAATCTTGCTTTAGGGCATGGCGTGATTCCCAAGGTCTTCACCTTGGTGAATGGGGCAGGAGATCAATACCTCTTTTTTGTTGATGATCTGCGCATGAGCAAAGATGAGGAAGATCAATTCTTGGCTTATATCGTTCAAGAGCATGAGGCGGTTTGCTATGCGCGAGGCACTCTAGTAGTTCTTGAGAAATCCCAACAGTTGATTGAATTCGCAGTAATCGATCAGGATGACGCTGAAGCCATTGTGTGCTCAGCCCAATTAACGCGAGATATTGATGACAAGCCAGTTGGACTAAGTGAGTTTGAAAAGACTTTGGCGCCCAAAAAGACTATCTTCTTTAGCGGTCTCTTTGAGCCCATCAAGTTATCGGATGACAGGGCAGAGGAGTTTGAAAGTCTTTGGGAAGAAATGAAGCCCAAAATCTTGCATCGAACGATGGGAATCTGATCGCCTATTGAAAAAGGGCTATTTAGTCCCCATATAGGTCTTTGTAGGTGTATTTGGTGCCCAGGAAGGGACTCGAACCCCCACAACCTTACGATCGCCAGCACCTGAAGCTGGTGCGTCTACCAATTTCGCCACCTGGGCATGCCGTTATTATAAAGGTATGCGCCTTGTGGCCCACTTCCCAACCCCTTTTGGCTTTTCCCCTTCAGACTTGGTGGTTTGATACAGTAGCCTAAGCAAGAATAATCATTGATATATAAGGCATGTATTGCCGAAGGAATTAAATGCGTAAAGCAAAAAACTTGGTGCCACGAGAGGCTGACCGCTTAGGTACAGTCCAGGGTCACCGAGATGGATTTGGATTTGTGATCCCAGATGACGGCGGTGAAGATATTTTTCTTTCTGAAAGAGAAATGTCCCGCGTCATGCACGGCGATAGAGTCAATGTCAGAGTTTTAGGAACAGATCGCCGCGGTCGCCCAGAAGGTCAGATCGTCGATGTGGTTTTGCATGCCAATAAAGTCGTTATTGGCCGCCTCTTAAATGAGAATGGCGTTTTGATTGTTGCGCCGGAAGATAAACGTATCGGTCACGATATTTTGATTCCGCCAAAAGGTCAGGGCAATGCTAAATTAGGTCAAGTGGTGAGTGTCGAGATCATCGACTATCCAGATAGTTATAGACAAGCTGTTGGTCGTGTTGTTGAAGTATTGGGTGAGATTGATGATCCCGGCATGGAGATTGAAATCGCCGTCCGCAAATATGGCGTTCCACATGAGTTTTCAGCGGCAGTAAAAAAAGAAGCGGATGCATTGCCCGATACCGTCCAGCAATCTGACCTTGAGGGTCGAGTGGATTTGCGTGACGTTCCTTTGGTCACTATTGATGGCGCTGACGCTCGTGACTTTGATGATGCGGTGTATTGCGAGCCAGTCATGTACGGCAAGAGTAAAGCTTGGCGCCTGATTGTGGCAATTGCTGATGTATCCCATTACGTCAAGCCGGGCCAACCTTTGGATGATGAAGGCCTCCTACGCGCAACCTCAGTGTATTTCCCAAGACGGGTGATACCAATGCTGCCAGAGAAGATCTCTAATGGCCTTTGCTCATTAAACCCTGGGGTTGATCGTCTGTGTATGGTTTGTGACTCTGTTGTAGATAACAACGGAGTGGTGCTTGCGTATCAGTTCTATCCAGCGGTCATGCATTCGGCGCAACGCTTTACATACGATACGGTGTGGGAGATTCTTTCCAATAGCAAGGGTCCTGAGGCAACACGTTTTGCTGAGTTCAGACCTTTACTGACTAATCTTTATTCCCTATACAAAATTCTATTAGATGCACGTCAAAAACGTGGCGCTATCGAATTTGAAACTACTGAAACCCAAATCATCAGCAATGAACTGGGCAAGATCCTGCGTATTGAGCCGCGTTTGCGCAATGATGCACATCGCTTGATCGAAGAGTGTATGTTGACGGCTAACGTTTGCGCTGCCGACTTTATTGATAAGAACAAGCACCTCAGTCTGTATCGTGTTCACGCTGAACCTTCTGAAGAAAAATTAGTTACCTTGCGCCAAGTCTTGCGCACCTCTGGCTTGTCATTAGGTGGCGGCGAAAAGCCGAAGCCAAAAGACTATGCCAAGCTGATGCGTGAAATCAAAGAGCGTCCTGATGCCAACATGCTTCAGTCCGTTGTTTTACGCTCTATGCAGCAGGCAATGTACCAACCGGATAACGAAGGCCACTTTGGCCTTGCTTATCCTGCGTACTCCCATTTCACGAGCCCGATTCGACGCTATCCCGATCTATTGACTCATCGTGTCATTAAGGCAATTCTTGCGAAGAAGCCTTACGCGCCTGTTTTGCCACCCATGGTTCCGTTGAACCTCACTTTGCCACGTAAGGGCAAAGGTCGTGAAAATGCAGTCAATGCCAAGAAGTCTCATAGCGATGCAAAAGAGGCTGCAGCCAATGGCACGCGTTTACCTAAATTACCGAAAGGCGCCAATGCCGCATTGCCTATTTGGGGTCAATTAGGTGTTCACTGCTCATCCAATGAACGTCGCGCCGATGAAGCATCTCGCGATGTTGAAGCTTGGCTCAAGTGCTACTACATGCGTGACCATTTAGGTCAGGAATATGCCGGCACAGTGACTGGTGTTGCATCTTTTGGCCTATTTATTCAACTAGAAAACCTCTTTGTTGAGGGTATGGTTCACGTCACCGAATTGGGTGGCGATTACTTCCAGTATGACGAAGCTCGCCAAGAGCTCCGCGGGGAGAGAACAGGCATTCGTTATCGCTTAGGCGATCGCGTACATGTCTTAGTAAGCCGTGTTGATCTGGATGCTCGCAAGATTGAATTTAGTCTCGTCAAGTCCGTTGGTCTGGAGCCGGGTGGAACCACAAATCGTCGTCAAATTGTTTTGGCTAGCGATACTGGCAGGCCAAATAAGAAAGCATCACCCAAAAAAGGTCGGCCAGGTAGTAAAGAGCCACAGAAGCATTCCGGTATTAATGTGAATGCTGCTAAGTCTGCCGGTAATCTTGGCGCCAATCAGTCGAAGAATCAAGCTGGACGAACAGCAAGTAAAGTTGCTAAGTCTGGCAAGCCTTCAAGGCCCACTGGTAAACCAGCTGGTACTAAGCCACCAGTCCGCAGCACTAAAGCGCGTCGTAAATAATTAGCAATACAGAATCGAGATAAGTAAAGATGAAGCAAATATTGGTTGGTTTTCATGCAGTACAAGCGCGCTTACGAGTGGATGCGGCAAGTCTTAAGTCAGTTTATTTTGACCCGAGTCGTCGCGATCGTCGTATGGGTGATTTTCTCAAGCAGGCTGAAGAGGTCTTGGGCGAAAGATTGCACGCCGCTGACTCTGAGCGTCTTCATAAGCTAGCAGGGCATGATCGCCATCAAGGTGTGGTTGCACTAGCTGAGAAGATGACGATTGCACGCACCATTACCGAAGTGGTAGAGGATGCAGAAAGCAATCAAAGCAAAGTGATGTTCTTGGTATTAGATGGCGTAACCGATCCCCATAACTTTGGTGCATGCTTGCGTGTGGCTGATGGTGCTGGTGTTGATGCGGTAGTTATTCCTAAGGATCGCTCAGCCTCTATCAATGCTACTGTGAGCAAGGTATCTAGCGGTGCTTCTGAGGTTATGCCGGTGATTACGGTTACCAACCTGGTTCGCAGCATGAAAGAGATGCAAGAAGCCGGTGTTTGGCTGATTGGTACCGACGACGAAGCTGAAAAATCCATTTACGATCTAGATCTCACTGGTCCTATTGGTATTGTCATGGGCGCAGAGGGTGAGGGCATGCGCCGCTTAACCCGCGAAACTTGTGACGAGTTGGTACGCATTCCAATGAAGGGTGTTGTCGAGAGTTTGAATGTTTCTGTGGCAAGTGGCGTATGCTTGTATGAGGTACTAAGACAGCGTTTAGCTAAAGAGCCTAAATAAGCAGTAAATCCATTCATTTACTCAAGAGGCTGCTATGAAATGCAATATCGGACATACTGACCGCGTTCTACGAATGACCGTTGGCGTTACCCTTATGGGCCTTGCAGGTTTTGGAATAACTGGCCCTTGGGCTTGGATTGGCGTCATCCCACTACTTACCGGAATGATCGGAAATTGCCCGGCCTATAGCATTTTGGGAATCAATACTGCTAAGAAGTAACTGGTAATGCCTTAGGCAAGTAGTTGCTGCACAAATTGCTCTAATTGAGCTGGTGGTAGCGCTCCGCTAACGCGGTGAACTTCTTTGCCGTTCTTAAATCCCGCTAATGTTGGTATTGAGCGGATATTCCATTGGGATCCGAGCAATTGCTCTGCCTCGGTATTCACTTTTACAAATAGCACTTGATTGGCATGAGCAATAGCACTTGCCTGAAAGGTTGGGCCAAACATCTTGCATGGTCCGCACCACGGTGCCCAGAAATCCACTATCACCGGCATTACAGACTGAGTTACTAGCTCACTGAAGTTTATCGCTGTTGCATTAATGGGTAGCGATAGTAGCTCTTGCTTGCAAGCTCCGCAGATAGGAGTCTGATTCAGCTTCTCAGTAGGAACTCGATTGCCTTTGTTGCAATGCGGACAATAAATAATCATCTTGACTCCTTGGTGAGTACTCTAAAGACTTAACTACGTAATACAGCCTCGAGCTTTTCAGTATCGATGCAGAAATTGCGTATTCCTTCGGCCAATTTTTCAGTGGCCATTGCATCATTATTCAGCTGCAATCTAAAGTTGGATTCATCCAGTTTGAGAGCGGAGATATTTTCACTAGCCAGTGCACTTGCTGCATTACTTGCATTGAGCTTTATTTCAACCGCTGCTGTGCTCTTCTGAAGATCGCCCAGCAACTCTGGACTGATGGTGAGCAAGTCACATCCGGCCAGCTCTAGAATTTGGCTGGTATTACGGAAGCTAGCACCCATGATTTCAGTAGCAATCCCAAAGTGCTTGTAATAGTGGAAAATGCGCTTGACGGATGTAACGCCAGGGTCATTTGCACCGCCGTTATCAACATCATTCCAATTGCTGCCGAGTTTGGCTTTATACCAATCAGTAATGCGCCCCACAAATGGTGAAATCAATTTCGCATTGACTGCGCCGCAGGCTGCAGCTTGCACCAAGGAGAATAGCAGCGTCATATTGCAATGAATGCCTTCGGCCTCCAAAACTTTTGCTGCCTGAATACCTTCCCAGGTACCGGCTAATTTGATCAAGACGCGTTTGCGATCAATGCCATGGTACTCATACAGGGCGATGAGGTGTTTCGCTTTGGTAATGGTTGCCTGAGTATTGAAAGAGAGGCGTGCATCAACCTCAGTCGAAACTCTTCCGGGGACGGTCTTCAAAATCTCCAGGCCAAACGCTACCAGGATGTAGTCAACTAAATCGACTGGTTTCATACCCGGATGGGCTGATTTAACTTGGTTTACCAATGCCTGATAGTTGGGCTGCTGGGCAGCTTTGAGGATTAGGGACGGGTTGGTTGTGGCGTCCTGCGGCTGGTATTCCCGCATGCGTTCAAAGTCGCCGGTATCGGCCACCACGGTAGTCAGTTGTTTGAGTTGGCTCAGTGCGGTAGCAGGGGAAGTCATCAGGATCTTGAATGCTCTTATTTAATTAGTCAGTACAACAGATTGAATATCATATGATAGATGCATAAATAAGGCTGTTCCAGTTCAGATAAGGGTGTCGGGCAAGATCATGAATCAAGATCAACTAAAGCAATTAGTAGGTGAAGCGGCGCGGGATGAGGTATTAAAACTGCCTGCTGGCCAGATTCTGGGTGTTGGAACGGGTTCTACCGCCAACTGCTTTATTGACGCCCTAGCACCCCATAAGGCGCATTTCTTAGGAACAGTCTCCAGCTCTAACGCTACGACTGAGCGCCTGCTAAAACATGGTTTTAAGGTCTTGGATCCCAATGAGGTGGATCAGTTGCCTGCCTATGTTGACGGCGCCGATGAAATTGATCCCGCTGGGCACATGATTAAGGGTGGCGGCGGTGCCTTGACCCGTGAGAAGATTATTGCCTCGATGGCAAAGCAATTCATCTGCATTTGTGATTCTTCTAAGCAAGTGCCGGTATTGGGTAACTTTGCCTTGCCTGTGGAAATCATTCCCCTGTCCAAAGGAGTTGTGACTCAAGAGCTGGCCAAGTTAGGCGGTACGGTAGCACTCAGAATGGCCAAAGAGACGCGTACAGATTTAGGGCAGACGCCAAGTCAGCCTTTTGTGACGGATAACGGCGGCTGGATTTTGGATGTTGCTGGCCTAAAGATTGCCAACCCAATCGCACTTGAAGCGCAAATTAATCAAATCGCTGGCGTGATCACTGTTGGCCTATTTGCTAAAGAGAAAGCCAATATTTTGCTGGTGAGTAATGCGTCTGGTGTGAGCAGAATCATTTTCTAAATTAAAAAACCCGACGGGGCAGCAAGCTGATCCATCGGGTTTGTTTGCCATGATTCTTCATGGCGCGGGCAAAGAGAAGAGATTTAGTTCCCAATGCCCATAAGCACATAGATATGCTTACGAGTAGTGGCTTTCGCCAATGTAGTCAATCACGAGATCTGACTGACTACGTTTCAATCCTATGCCTATGGATTTAACTCGTCAAGCGATACTCAAAAATAATTATTCAGCTGGCGGTACATAGCCCTGGGCCATGTCTGCACCGCCTTCAAAGAAGTATTTTTCAACTTGCTTAAGTAGGTACTGACGAGCACGAGGGTCGGCCATATTTAGGCGATTCTCATTAATGAGCATGGTTTGTTGCTTTAACCAGTCGGCCCAAGCCTGCTTGGAAACTTGATTCCAAATTTTCTTGCCTAGCTCGCCAGGAAGCGGGGCAAAGTCCATGCCTTCGGCTTCTTTATTGAGTTTGATGCATTGAACCATGCGTGCCATTTGTAATACCTTTCAAATACGGTGTGCTAAATATAAATAATAAAAAAAGTAGCTATAAAAGCTTATAAATCTTTGGTAAGGACCATGGATTTACGATCCCAGTTATAGATCTGCTTTCTTTCTTCAGGAAGATCATCAACAGAGGCGCGCTTAAAGCCACGCTTTAAAAACCAATGCTCTGTTCTGGTGGTTAAAACGAAAAGCTTTTTAATACCTTCGCGTTTTGCCCGCATTTCCACGCGCTTGAGTAGACGTTCTCCATCACCTGAGCCTTGAACATCAGGATCCACTGCGAGACAAGCAAGCTCACCCACGCCATTGGGGAATGGGAATAGGGCAGCGCAGCCGAACAGAACGCGATCATGCTCGATAACGGAGAAGCGCTGAATATCACGCTCAATGACGTCTTGACCGCGAGCAGCCAAAATACCCTCTTCTTCAAGCGGGCTAGTCAACTGCAGAATGCCGCCAACGTCATCTTGATTGGCTTCACGCAAATTCTCAATATCAGATGATGCCAACATCATGCCGATACCATCATGGGTAAAGAGCTCTTCTAGAAGTGCGCCATCTTGATTGCATGGCAAGAAGTGGACGCGGCTCACGCCAGCACGAATCGCTCTGCCGGAGATATTGAGTAAGCTCTTCATGCCTTGATCGAGCTCTGGATGATGGGTTACATACTCTTGAAGTTGCGGCATAGAAAGTTCAGTAATGAAATCACCATCATCATCTTTTAAGCCGGCGTATGGACTTAAGAAAATAAGCTTATCTGCTTTAAGTGCGGCAGCCGTAGATGCAGCAACATCTTCAAAGGCCAAGTTAAACGCCTGACCTGTTGGGGAGAATCCTAAAGGTGAGAGCAGCACAATCTTATTGCTATCAAGTGAAAGTTTGATGGAGGTCGAGTCCACCTTGCGCACCAAGCCAGTATGGATGTAATCGATGCCCTCAACTACGCCCACAGGCATAGCGGTAATAAAGTTACCTGAGATAACTGACATGCGAGAACCTGCCATTGGCGTATTCGGAAGTCCGCGACTAAATGCCGCCTCAATATCCAAGCGCAATTCACCAGCAGCTTCTTTCACACACTCCAAAGCCGCAGCGTCGGTGATGCGATAGCTATGCATGGCGCTCTTGCCGAACTGGCTCTTGATATTGCGGAGCGTAAGCTGCTCTTCAATTTGAGGGCGGATACCATGAACTAAAACAATGCGCATGCCCATGGCATGCAACATGGCAATATCTTCAATGAGATTCTCAAGGCCGATTTCTTGGGCTAGCTCACCAGCGAAGGCGATTACAAAGGTCTTCTCGCGGAAGCTATGAATATAGGGCGCAACATCACGCAGCCATCCTACAAAAGGAAAGTTGGAGCTTGATTCTTCGGCGTTTGAGCCGGGGTTTGGTGCATTTGTTGGCATAGTGAGAAAATTATAGGGTGCAAGAGCCTATAAACCAACAAAAACCCAAAGCTAGCCCTGCGACTGTGCCTGCTTCCAACACCTCGCGAAGGCTAGAAATTCGCTTTCCGGAGGAGTTGCCGGTATCAGGCCAGCGCCAAATCATTAAAGATGCCTTGAGCTCGCATCAGGTGGTGATCGTCTGTGGCGAGACTGGGTCAGGTAAAACAACCCAATTGCCGAAGATCTGCTTGGATCTCGGTAGGGGCACAATCAATGGCGGCCGCCTCATTGGGCATACACAGCCTCGCCGTATTGCCGCGACAGCCACAGCGAAGCGTATAGCCCAGGAGCTGGGCACTCCCATCGGTCAGGACGTTGGTTATCAGGTGCGCTTTGCCGATAAGACTAGTCAGGGTGCCTCTATCAAGTTGATGACTGATGGCATCCTGCTAGCCGAGACCCAGAGAGATCCTCAGCTTCGTGCCTATGACACCCTCATCATCGATGAGGCTCATGAGCGTAGCCTCAATATTGATTTTCTACTAGGCTATCTACGTCAGCTCTTGCCTAAGCGTCCCGATCTCAAACTCATCATCACCTCGGCGACTATCGACGCAAAGCGTTTCTCAGATCATTTCACTTTGAATGGCAAATCCGCACCCGTCATCGAGGTGAGCGGTCGACTATTCCCGGTAGAGCAACGTTATGAGCCGCTAGAGCCCGACGCTAAGCCAGATGGGAAAAAAGAGTCCAAAGAGGCTAAAGAAATTCCAGATGCAGTCGTAGAAGTGATTAGCAATGTCTGGCGAGAGGGTGCCTTAGGCGCTGGTGATGTCTTGGTATTCTTGCCTGGAGAGCGAGAGATTAGGGATTGTGCAGAAGCTCTACGTAAAGATCATGTCCTTCAGCAACGCTTTCATCCGGAGATACTGAGTCTCTTTGCCCGACAATCGGTCGCGGAACAAGAGCGTGTATTTAATCCCGGTAATGGTCGACGCATCATTTTGACAACCAACGTTGCCGAGACCTCATTAACAGTTCCCAATATTCGTTATGTAGTCGATAGTGGTTTAGCGCGCGTCAAACGCTATTCCTATCGCAATAAAGTAGAGCAACTCCAGATCGAGCCGATTTCGCAAGCTGCAGCCAATCAAAGGGCAGGTCGTTGCGGTCGTGTATCGGATGGTATTTGCATTCGTCTGTATAGCGAACAGGACTATATCAATCGTCCTAAATTTACCGATCCAGAAATTCTGCGTAGTTCCTTAGCAGCAGTATTACTTCGAATGAGTTCTTTGCGCTTACCCCGCATTCAAGAATTCCCATTCATTGATAAGCCTCTTGGTCGTGCTATTGCCGATGGTGTGCAACTGCTTGATGAGCTGGGGGCTATTGTTTATGACGAAGATTCTGCAGACGACAACAAAGACAATAACAATAGCTTCAAGTTAACCCCTACGGGCAAGCAGCTAGCAGAACTTCCTCTCGATCCACGAATTGGTCGCATGCTCTTGGCTGCTAAAGAGCAGAACGCATTACGTGAAGTCACCATCATTGCCTCAGCCTTAGCTACGCAAGATCCCCGTGATCGACCGATGGATCAAGCTGCTGCTGCGGATCAAGCGCACTTGCAGTTTACAGATGAACGCTCTGAATTTTTAAGCTTTGTGAAGCTCTGGGATTGGTATCAAGAAGCGCTGAAACACAAACATAGTAATCGTCAGTTGGAAAACTTATGCCGTAGTAAATTTTTATCCCCAAGACGTATGCGAGAGTGGCGTGATGTACATGGTCAACTCCATACGATGTTAGGTGAAAAGGGCTGGAAAGAAAATCCCTCAGCTGCTACTTACGAACAAGTTCACTTGTCTTTGCTAACGGGCTTGTTAGGTTACGTTGCAAAAAAAGAAGAGGATGAAAAATCCCAAGAGCGCGGTAGCAAGACGGGTGGTTATATTGGCGCGCGCGGTATTCGTCCATTTATTTGGCCGGGCTCAACTATTGGTAAGAAGGCTGGTGCTTGGATTTTGGCAGGTGAACTTCAAGAAACCAATCGGATGTATGCCCGAACGATTGCCAAGATTGAACCTCAGTGGGTTGAGAAGGTAGCAGCTCACCGTCTGATTAAATCTCTGAGCGATCCTTTTTGGGATAGTCGTCAAGGTGAAGTCATGGCATTTGAGCGTGGTACTTTGTATGGTTTGCCCATATATCACGGTCGCAGAGTGCGCTATGAGTCTCATAACCCAGAAGAAGCTCGCGAGTTATTTATTGGTCAAGCTCTAGTTCAAGAAGAAATGTTTGGGCGTATGGATACTCCAGCATTAATGAGGGAGACTGAAGCTGATGCTAGAAAAAAATACCCAGGTAGTTTTGAATTCTTCTGGCATAACCGCCGACTAATTAAAGAGATTGAGGCACTAGAGCATCGCTCCAGGCGCCCCGATGTCCTGGTAGATGATGATCTCCTATTCGCTTTCTATAACTCACGCATCCCGAAAGATGTCCTCAGTAGAGAGGGTATGAAGGCTTGGCTCAAGAAGGCGGCCAAGAGCGAGGGTGCTAATGAAGAGAGTGCGGACAGTCTCCTGCGGTTAGCTAAAGCAGATTTAATGCGCCATGAGGCTGCCGGTATTACGGTAGATCGCTATCCTAAAAAAATGATCGTTGGTGGTAGCGAGCTGAGTTTGACTTATCACTTTGAGCCTGGCAGCCCTAAAGATGGGGTCACTCTGGTTGTTCCCTTGACGCTGTTGAATCAGGTAGATGGTCGCCGCTGTGAATGGCTGGTGCCGGGCATGTGCGAAGAAAAGATCCACCTCCTACTCAAATCACTTCCTCAGAAATTACGTCGTCACTGTGTACCGCTACCGGAGTATGCAAAATCGTTCTTAGAGCGCATGCTGGCAGAAAAGCAGTTTGGAGTGGGGGACTTTTTAGATAGCCTGATTACGGATATTCGTAAAGAGCGTGGTTTAGAAATTAAGCGGACTGATTTCAGGCCTGAATCCTTGCCACTGCATTCGTCTATGAATTTCCGTTTAGTGGATGAACATGGTCGCCAGTTAGAGCTCGAGCGCAATCTATCTCGATTACGGGCTGAGTATGGAGAAACTGCCCGAACCGCGTTTCAGGCAATAGCCCAACAAGCGGTGCAGGAGGAGCTAGGCGGTGAAGTTCCATCAACCGCCCCAAGCGCCTCCGTCAAAACAACTCAGAGCACTAATAACACCGCAGTAAAAAATATTGAGCAGGGTGGTTATCGTAGCTGGGACTTTGGTGAACTACCTGAAACCCTAGAGATTCAAAAAGGTAACCGTACCTTATTTGGTTACCCCGCATTAGTTGACCGTGCAGAATCATGCGATCTTGAAGTATTTGATGATTTGCTTGAGGCCAGAAAACATCACTGGCAGGGTTTGCGAAGATTATTTGCCTTGTCGAATAAAGACACGCTCAAGGCATTACAAAAACAACTTCCTGGTATTCGGGAGCTGGGTTTGCTGTTTATTAATGTCGGTTCAGTAGATAGCCTGATAGAGCAAATTCTCAATCTTGCTCTAGAGCGAGCCTTTATGAATGATCCACTGCCAGTAAATGCCGAGCAATTTGCTGAGCGCTTACAAGCAGGGAAGCCTCGCTTGGCGCTAATTGCTCAGGAGATTTCAAAGCATGCTCTAGCGGCTTTACAGGCCCATGCAGACCTTCAAAAGAAACTGGCTCAGGCCAAAGCTGCCTCAGCTGTTGCATATACAGATATTCAAACGCAAGTTCAGGGTCTGATATTTCCCAAGTTTGTATCAGACACTCCTTATGGACAGTTAGTGCATTTCCCACGCTATCTCAAGGCGATTGCGATGCGGATCGATAAATTACGAGCCAATCCTAGTCGAGATGCCCAGTGTCAAAAAGACTGGGAGTCTGTGGCTCGTCCATGGCAAAAGCTGGTTCAAGGGAGCCGTGGATCTGCGAACTATGCCCTGTCTGAAGACCAAGCTTTGACGGATTTTCGCTGGCAACTGGAGGAGTTAAGGGTGGCCCTTTATGCCCAAGAATTAAAGACCCCAACCCCAATGTCTTTAAAACGGCTTGAAAAGGTCCTAGCCAGCTTGCGTTAGATCAACTAGGTCTTTAGTTGGGGATCCTGTCTAGGGCGTCAATTGCTTACAATGTAAGTTATGCATACTTATCTCAGTAAAGCCAAGTTTGGCACTATTTCAGCCTTGACTGTATTTGCCCTGATCGGGTTTCAGAATGGCGTCTTTGCACAAATTCCAGCTGCAACTGACTCTAAAGGCGAGCCTAAGTTGGCGGTCGTGTTGAACTCTGGGGAAGCAACGGTCAGTTTGATCGATATGCCGAGTCGCAAAGTGATTAAGACTGTGCCCGTTGGTAAAGAGCCCCATCACTTGATGATGACTCCAGATCAAAAGACGCTACTCATTGCAAACGCTGCAGGTAATGATGTTGTCTTAATGAATCCCACTACTGGTGAGTTGACAGGCAAGATTCCTGACATCATTGACCCGTACCAAATTGGCTATTCGCCGAATCATAAGTGGTTTGTAGCAAACGGCAATCGTTTGGATAGGGTGGATGTCTATCATGCTCAAGGCGCAGATCTGAAGTTGGCCAAGTCTGTGAAGTTAGGCAAGACACCAAGTCACGTTGCGTTTACTGCAGATAGCAAGATTGCATTTATTACTCTACAAGATTCCAATGAGCTGGCAGCAATTGATTTGGATAGTCAGACTGTGCTTTGGAAAATGACAACGGGTAAAGTACCCGCTGGCGTCTGGATGACGCCAGGCGATCAATACCTCCTAGTGGGCATCACTGGTGAAGATAATGTGCAAGTGATTGATTGGAAAAATCGCAAAGAAGTCAAAAGGATCTTTACCGGGAAGGGCGCCCATAACTTCCGTCCCTTGGGCGACAAGAAACATGTGTTCGTCAGCAATCGTATTGCCTCAACTATCAGCCTTATTAATATGCAGACCTTGGAAAAGGTTGGCGATATCACTGGTCTGCCTGCAGGCCCGGACGATATGGAAATTACGCCTGATGGAAAAACTATGTGGGTCACATTCCGTTTCTCCAAAAAGGCGGGGGTGATTGATATCCCATCAATGAAACTGGTTACTGTGATTCCAGTTGGCAAATCTCCGCATGGTGTTTTCTTTACTCCACGTGCTGGTTGGGAATAATTTAGGTAATGCTTTTCAAAACCTCGTTTACAAGACTTGCAGTACTTCTAGCTCTAGCGTTTTTTACATCGCTTGGGATTGCGCAAGAGTCCCATTGTAAAAAAACCATTTACCTTACCTTTGATACCGGCAATATGTCTGTTGCTCAGACAGTTGCGGACATATTGAATCGCCAAAAAATCAAAGCCACTTTTTTTCTGGCAAATGAAAAAACCAGTCGCGGTGATTTTTCTCTAGATGACTCCTGGAAATCTTTTTGGCAAGATCGTGTTCGCGAAGGTCATCATTTTGGTAGTCATACCTATGATCACCTTTACTTTGTCAAAGATGGTCCCAGCGGAGAGATCTTCGCAAAGCCACAGTTTGGCCCTAAGGCCGGAGTGATGAGTCTGTATAACGAAGCAAGCTATTGCCGAGAAATCAGGCGGGTAGATGAGCGATTTAAAGAGTTAACTGGTAGCAATATTCAGAAAATCTGGCGTGCACCTGGTGGTAAAACTTCCCCTCGTTCAATTAGGATGGGCAGTCAATGCGGTTACCAGCATATCGGCTGGAGCCGGGCCGGATTTCTGGGTGATGAGCTGAGCTCACAGACCCACCCCAATCAGATGCTTCTGGATAAGGCGAGCAGTCAGTTGCAAGATGGCGATATCACCATGGCCCATTTAGGTATTTGGTCACGCAAAGACCCTTGGGCGCCAGCTGTCTTAGAGCAACTCGTTGTGAATTTGAAGGCTCGTGGCTTCTGCTTTGCAACCCTGCCAAAACAGGATAAATAAGTCACAATTGGATATATGGATTCCAATCCCTTAATAGCCGCCATCTCATCAGCCTACGCTAGCATGCAAGAGTTCTTGTTTGCTAATGTAGCGGGACCGATTCTGTATCAATTCGATCTCATGTCGATGGCTGAGGATGTCTTTGATGGTATCGATTGGTTTTTATTTGGCTGCATTCAGATCTTGCTAATTGCTGTCATCTTGCGTACGTGGGAAAGATTTTCTCCGGCAGAGATGCAGGAGCGTTTTGCTACAAGCTCTAAGGCGGATATTTTTTATACCTTGTTTCATCGACTGGGTATTTTTCATGGTTTGATCTTTCTCGCCTTATCGGGATTTTTCTTTCAGATCGACTCCGTTCTACATGACTTCCGATTTGGTAGGCTCAATGTAGAGTCATGGTGGCCTCCGATAACATCCATCCCCTTAGTCAGTTTTTGCATCTATTTTGTATTGCTAGACCTGGTCGAGTATCTGTATCACCGTGCTTCACATACTTTCAATTGGTGGTGGCAATTGCATGCCTTGCACCACAGTCAAACCGTCATGACCGCTTGGTCCGATGATCGGAATCATATTCTCGATAGCATCTTGCATGCGGTCGTGTTTGCTTTCTTTGCATTACTTTTCGGTGTATCTCCGAGCCAGTTTATTTTGCTGGTGGTATTAAGTCAGTTTATTCAGAGCTGGCAACACGCCAATCTGAAAATTCATCTTGGGGCTTTCAAATATTTATTGGTATCGCCGATGTATCACCGGATGCATCATGCGGTTGGTTATGGCCATGAAGCTAAAGGCAAGCCTGGTGTTCTGGGGGGCTGCAATTTTGGTGTCTTGTTTCCGTGGTGGGACATGATCTTCAATACTGCGATCTTCCCTAAAGAAGTTCATCCTACTGGAGTCAGGGATTTGACTATTTCACACAATGTGTTGCAGCAGCAGTGGCAAGGTCTAATGCATTCAGTACGCGAAATTTTCCCCAAGACTAAGTAAATAAACAGCAGTCCAAGCGTTAGCACTGGAAATCTATGGATAGCATGCAGCAGGTATTTAAGTCTTTCGGCTTGGCTTTAGTTGGCACGATGCATCCCAAAATGCTCTGGCTCAGTCTGCGCCCATTTTTGATTGTCTCTGTCTTATGGGGTTGCTTGATTTGGTTAACCTGGACTCCAGCCTTGGAGATGCTTAGCATCTTTCTAACAACATCCATGTTTACTAGCTGGATTCAGGATGGTTTGATTTGGGCTGGGTTTGAAAATGCACGCGCATGGATTGCGCCACTATTTTTTGTCATGCTGCTCATCCCATTAATCTCGATCAGCTTATTGGTTTTTATCGCTTTCACTACCGTACCAACGATTGTCAGGGTAGTTACCAGGCAGCACGCTTATAAAGACCTTGAGCGAAAAAAAGGTGGCGGCTTATTTGGCAGTTTTGTTTACACGATCTGGTCTGCCTTGATCTGCTTGGCATTGGTGATGTTGACTTTGCCGGTATGGTGGATTCCACCATTGGTGGCGGTCTTGCCGCCATTACTCTGGGGCTGGTTAACCATGCGCTTGATGTCTTATGACGTACTGGCTCAGCATGCTACTTCTCAAGAGCGCGATAAGCTCTTACATCAACACCGTTGGCCACTATTGGCCATGGGAATTGTTTCAGGAATGCTCGGTGCTGTACCCACGTTTTTCTGGGCAACCTCAGCATTAGCTTTAGTGTTGTTTCCCATTGTGAGTTTTGTTGCTCTGTGGATTTACTCTCTAATCTTTGTATTTGCTGCGCTGTGGTTCACGCACTATTTACTAGAGGCGCTAAAAGAGATGCGTAGAAACGAGTTGGATCAATCTTTAAATATAGAAGCACGTGTAATTGATATGGAGCTACCGTACCATGGTTGAGGCGTCAAAACAGGTCAGCATTGATGCACCTGAGGTCAAAGCTCGTCGCTTTGGTTTGATTGTGATTGGTGATGAGATTCTGTCAGGCCGTCGCCAAGATAAACACTTAAGCAAATTAATTGAACTTTTGAATGAACGTGGCTTGAGTCTATCTTGGGCTAAGTATGTTGCAGATGATCCCGAGCAAATCACTGCAACCCTGAAAGACAGTTTCGCAAGTGGTGATGTTGTTTTCAGTACCGGTGGAATTGGCGCTACTCCTGACGACCATACTCGGCAGTGCGCTGCTTTGGCCCTTGGCACCAAAACTGAACTGCATCCAACTGCACAAGAATTAATTGCGGGGCGCATTCAGTCGATGGCAGAAGGGGATCCTATTAAGGCGGATCTCAACACTCCTGAAAATCAACACCGCTTCAAGATGGGTGAGTTCCCAATTGGGAGTGACATCATCCCCAATCCGTACAACCAGATTCCTGGCTTTTGTATTCGTGAGCACTACTTTGTCCCTGGCTTTCCGGTGATGGCTGCCCCCATGATGGCTTTGTGTCTTGATACCCATTATCAAAACCTGTTTCATCGTGAAAACTGGGCAGAGCAGAGCTTTATTGTTCCCAAGGGTATTGAGTCAACCTTAACGCCTTTGATGGAGCGTATTGAAGCCACATTTCCAGGTGTGAAGGTCTTTAGTCTTCCATCCGTTGGCGATGCCTCTAAAGGTGGCGTTTATGCCGAACGTCATATTGAGTTGGGCATTAAAGGCAATGCAAATTTGCTTGATAGTGCTTGGATTGCTTTGCGCACTGGTACCGAGGCACTGGGTTACGTAATTCATGATATTTCTAAACCAGACTAAGCACTATTTTGGTGCAAATATAGTATTTTTTAGCGTTTAGAGGGGTATTTCAGCACTTAATTAGTGCAATAATGACTATTCCCGTTTGTTTGCTTCAGTAAATTAGATACATCCCAAGGGCATATTTGATGCCTGGAATAAACAAGGGTGTACACCTTAGGTTTGTATTCCGAATTTAGTTAATAGAGGAGATTTGCATGACGAAGACCGTCGCTGATGTGATGAAGTTGGTTAAAGAGAAAGAATGTACTTTCGTTGATTTCCGCTTTGTAGATACAAAGGGTAAAGAGCAGCACACAAC
>CANGNV010000004.1 GCA_947455485.1 Burkholderiaceae bacterium
AATGAAACCTGGCATTCACCCCGAATATCGTGAAATCGTCTTTGTAGACGTTTCTAATAACTTCAGCTTCAAGACTCGCTCCACTATGTCTACTAAAGAGACAATCAAGTGGGAAGATGGCAATGAATATCCATTGGCCAAGATCGAGACTTCATCTGAGTCACACCCTTTCTACACTGGTACCCAGAAGATTATGGATACTGCCGGTCGTGTTGAGAAATTCCGTCAGAAATTCGGTACTAAAGCTGTTGCTAAAGCTTCCGGTGATGGCGCTGCTAAAACAGCTGAGAAAAAAGCTGCTGCTGCAGAAGCTAAAGCTGCTGAAAAGCCAGCTAAGAAGAAGTAATAGGCTTACTCTACAAAGGGGCTGGGGTTTGGATATTCAATATTCACCCTCCCCTGCGAGATAATCAAGGCAGCGTTTGCTGCCTTTTTTTATTGCTAGTTTTTTATGGTCAAACTCACCGCCGCCGCCACTACCTCCATCCCACGCATCATTATTTTTGCGTTGGCTTTGGTCTATGGTTTTGCCGGCCTCTTTGCGCGTGATCCTTGGAAGAACGAGGATGCTATCGGATTTGGTGGCATGTGGACTTTGCAACATGGCAAAGCACTCGACTGGATCGTTCCGCATCTAATTGGGCGCGATATCTCGCTTGGCTCACCCTTTCCTTATTGGTTAGGCGCCACCCTGATGGATCTATTTGGCCCATTGATTGGCGCAGCTAATGCTGCGCGCCTTTATGCGGCAGTTTGCTTCTTCGCTTCCGCATTAGCTATTTGGTATGCGACTTATCTATTAGGTCGTCGTCAAGAAGTTCAACCGATGGTCTTAGCAGTTGGTGGTCAGCCAGGTCGTAAAAACTATGGCATGACTTTAGCCGATGGTGCGCTATTGATTTTCTTGGCCTGCGTCGGTCTTGCACAACGCGCGCATGAGACTACGCCCATGATGGCGCAACTGATGGGCATCAGCATTGTCTTGTACGGCACAGTGCGCGGCCTGGATAAGCCATGGCAAGGCGGCTTATGGACTGGTCTGGGCATTGCAATCGTTGCGCTTTCGAGCAATCTCACACTCAGCCTCATCATCGTCAGCTCCACCATCATTGCAGTCATTGCCAGTAATGCGAAGTTGCGTTTCCGCTGGACTTTGACCAGCACGGTTTTAGGCCTCATTGGTTTTGCGATTTGGCCTGCGCTTTGGTATTTGGGTAACCTCACTCCAGAGTGGCGTCATATCGCTGAAGAAGGCTGGCGCAATATGCCAGAGATGCGCGCAACGCCCTCTATTGAATCCCTTGGATTTTTGAGCGTCAACTTCTGGGCTTATGCCTGGCCAGTTTGGCCATTAGCCATCATCTCCCTCGCCCACTGGGGTCGAGTAAAAGAAGCGGGCCAATGGCGTGCTCCCCATCTTTGCATTCCACTCAGCTTATTTATTGGTTGCTTAATTTATGTTCTGTTCAGACTAGAAGCTAACGAGCATGACCTGATTATTTTGATTCCAAGCCTGTCGATCATTGCCGCATTTAGTTTGCCGATTCTTAAACGCAGCCTCATTAGCTTCATCGATTGGTTTGCGATGTTTAGCTTCACCATGATCGCTTTAGCCATTTGGATTATTTGGTTCGCTAAAGTCACCGGCTTTCCAGAATCTACTGCCGCTAATTTGGCAAGACTCTTACCCGGCTTTCAGGCGCAGTTTGACTACTTTGGTTTTGTTGTTGCCCTCATCATTACCGGCATTTGGTTAGCAATCGTGCGCTGGAGAACTTCGCGCGCTCCAAAAGAAATCTGGCGTTGCCTCATCATCTCTGCCTCTGGCACTACCTTGATGTGGGTGTTGCTAATGACACTTTGGTTGCCAACGATTAATTATGCAAAGACCTATCGCTATGTTTCTGATCGTCTGGTGCAAATTATTGCCAACACGCCAGGATGTATTGATACTAGCAATCTTGGACCCGCACAGCTAGCTTCATTTAGCTATTTCACCAAACTGCCTTTGCGTGATGATCCCAGCTGCAATCTCATGCTGACCCATAACTCTTTAGAAGCTAAGGCATACGCTAGCCTCAATAAAAAGAAAATTGAATTGCTTTGGGAAGATCGCCGGGCATCTGACCGTGATGAGCGTCTACGCCTCTATCAAATTACCCCTGCCGGTAAAGAATAAAACGTGTTGCACTTTAAGTTATCGCGTTTGCGCGAGGACATCCCCTCCCTATTAAAACTTGCTGGACCATTGTTGATTGGTCAGCTGGCAGTGATTACCTTTGGCGTTTTAGATACCGCCATGACAGCGCGCTACTCCGCTGATGACTTGGCTGCTCTTGCGATGGCATCCGCCATCTTTATCAGTATTTATGTTGGCTTGACTGGCGTAATCTCTGCCCTTGCCCCAATTGCTGGGCAACTCTTTGGTGCCAAGCGCTTTGGTGAGATCGGTGAGGAAGTGCGTCAAGCTACTTGGCTAGCAGTGGGCCTCACCTTATTGGGTGGTGCAATTCTGCTCAATGCCGATCACCTACTGCAAATCTCTCAAGTCACGCCCGACATTGAAGGCAAGGCTAAGTTGTATCTCAATATCCTTGCCATTGGTTTACCGGCTAGCATGGCAATGCGTGTGCTCATGGCGCTGCACAATGCTGTTTCAAGGCCAGCAGTGATTACCGTAGTGCAACTGATTGGTTTGGGCTTAAAGCTGCCGCTCAACCTGCTATTCATTTATGGCGGCCTGGGTATTGAAGGCATGGGTGGACCAGGCTGTGCTGTAGCTACCGTCATTATTAATTGGTTTTGGCTCATCATCACGCTGAGCTTTGTGCTCTTTGATGGCTTCTACAAGCCATTTAAGATCTTTGCGCGCTTTAGCTGGCCAGACTGGCATCGCATCTGGACTTTACTGAGATTGGGCGCTCCCATTGGCTTTAGTTATTTGATTGAAGTAACTTCCTTTACCTTCATGTCGCTCTTCATTGCGCGTCTTGGTACTACCGCTTTAGCTGGCCACCAAATTGTGGCCAATATGGGGACGGTAATTTATATGGTGCCCTTATCCCTATCCATTGCGACAATGACATTAGTCTCTCAATCGATTGGCGCTAACAAGCAAGAACGTGCTGAAGAGATTGGCTGGTCATCAGTTTTCTTCACAACTACCCTGTGTATTTTGATTGGTATTGCAGTATGGATTTTTAGGGTGCAGCTATTAGATCTCTATGATCCACCTGCAGAAGTTAAAGTCTTTTCGATTCCGCTATTTTTGTTTATTGCTTTTTATCAAGTGTTTGATGCCCTACAAATTACCGCGGCATTTATTCTGCGCGCATATCGTATCGCCTTCTGGCCAATGTTGATTTATGCCGGCTCACTTTGGGGTGTAGGCTTGGGTGGCGGCTACTTGATGGGGTTCAATGTCTTTGGTAATACGCCAGAGTTTTTGCAAGGCGCTAATGGCTTTTGGGCTGGTAACAGCATGAGCTTGGGATTAGCCGCGCTACTTTTACTCTACCTCTTTAGAAAAACAGCGGCACGCTTTGAGAAAACGCATCCGCCGGTTGAGGTTTAATCGAGATTCAATTCCAGAAATCAGATTTACTGAATGGGTTTAAATCCATTTGGAGGCATTGATGGTTTGCCTTGAGGAATGTTGTATCCATTGTTATTGCCACCACCATTAAAGTTTTGAGTTGGATAACTAGGCACCTGATTGCCTTTGGAATACATACATTGCTGATAGGCGATGTTGTATTGAACCTGGCCCTGATTTTGCTTGCCAGAAGAGTTCATAGCACCCATAGCGGCGCCACCAAGTAAACCGATACCTGCGCCAGTGCCAATGTTCTGACTACTGCCACCCTGAATCACTGCACCAGCAGCCGCACCTAAAGCAGCACCAATGACTGCACTAGTCGCACCCTCTTTAAGGGCTGCATTACTGGTGTCTTTAATTGCATTTGCAGCGAACTCACGACACTGTTGATCTTCTTGCTGAAAGACTTCAAAAGGCTTGCCCTCACGCGGCATGATTGCAACAGTTGGGCCCGTTGGCGCAGAGACGCAAGCAGCTAAAGAGCTGATGAGCGCCAATGTCAGTACGGTACGTTTCATATTGATTCCTTAAATCGGATAACTATTTAATTGTGGCTACGTTGCCGTGTCGATACATTGCCAGATGGCGGCATTGCTGGCTGAGTCTGCCATCCAGATGCGCAACTTTGTACATACGGGAAGTACTGCCCACTCGCTTCACAGTAATACCAAACTGGGGGTTGAGGCTGAGAGGCCAAAACCATTGGTTGCTGTGGTGCTGCATAAGTGACTACCGGTGGACTTGCGTAAACCACGGGTGGAGCATAGTAGCCAGCCCCATAGGGATAGCCATAGCCAGCGCCGTAATATCCACCACGCCAACCTGGGCCCCAGCCACCACCCCAACCAGGACCGTAAGCTGCTGGGCGCCAACCGCCACCATAGCCACCGCCGTAACCGCCCCCAACAGAGACAGCCCAGCCCACATTACCCGCTTGAGCTGCTACCGGAGCAAGGGTAAATAGGCCTGCTGCTGCAAAGAGCGTCAGAACTGCTTTAGACACAACTGAGTTGTATTGCTTTTGGCTTGTTTTCATAGTGGACCCCATTAATTGGTCGCCTCCTACTACCTTTAACGCTTCACCCAAATCCAGGCTGACAAGAATTGGGCTTTTATTGGAATATTTATCACTTTAGCTTTTAGACTAATTACTCTAATTTTGCGCCTGATTTATAAATCACTCTACCCCATTTATTAGTCTCAGCTTGAATCAGCTTAGAAAGCTCTTGCGGGCTTCCTGGAGCAGGATCTAAACCACTAGCCAGTAACTTTTTTCTGACATCGGGCCGATTGAGGGTTTGGCGAGTCAAGGTATTTAAGCGCTTTTGCAGAGCCGGAGGGAGATTTGCTGGCGCCATGAGCGAGAACCACGATGTAGCCTCAAATCCAGGCAAGCCTTGCTCTGCCATGGTCGGAATCTCTGGAGCTGCTGGAGAGCGTTTTAAGGTGGTTACCGCTAAAGCCTGAACTTCTCCCGCCTTAATCAAAGGGAGCGATGATGACAGGTTATCGAAGAGCATGGAAATCCGGCCGCTAATAAGATCAGGTAAAGATTGGGCTCTGCCTTTGTAGGGAATGTGCCGAATCTGTACTCCGGTCATTTCCTTAAAAAGTTCACCAGACATATGTAAGGAAGTGCCGACACCAGAAGAGCCGAAAGTAAGTTCATTGGGTTTGGCTTTGGCCAGCTCAATCAGTTCATGCAAATTACTCACGCCTAACTTCTTATTGACCACCAATACATTAGGAGTGCTCGCCAAGAAACTAATGGGCGTGAAATCATTAATTGGATGAAAAGACATCTTGTCGTAGAGTGCGCCGTTAATGGCGTGGATACCTACCGTGCCAATGAGGAGTGTGTAGCCATCTGGCTCACTCTTGGCCACAAGGTCAGCGCCGATATTGCCACCATAGCCAGGACGGTTTTCTACGAGGACCGGTATACCTAAACTTTGTTGCCAACTCTCAGCCAATACGCGCGCCAAGATATCAGGGGCTCCACCGGGAGTGAATGTCACCACAATCCGAATCGCTTGTTTAGGCCAAGCTGAATTGGTTTTGGCGGTTTGAGACTGAGCGGTATTAGCGAGACCTAAGCAAACTAGTAAAACTGCCAGACCCTTTACCACCCTAGAGGTGATCAGCATGAGATCACTCACGCCTACTTAGAAACCAAAACGAGTGCGCAACCAGATCCATCCGTCATATTTAACGGGATCATCAGCACAAGGGCCAATGCCGCATTCCAGAAGCGTGGAAGCCAAGTTAGCAAAAACTAAAACAATAAATAGAATCACTAATGTATTGGCAAACACTGAGCGTGAACGCACGTCACGATTTGGCAGCATCAAAAGAATAGCAAGACCCGCTAGCAAGCCAACGTAACCTACGTATGCCCAGGTATAAAAATGCAACTCGAGAAACGTTTTTCCAAATCCTTTATCGCCCGGCAGGATGTGCAAGAAAACTTGGCGCAAGGAAACCATCATCCCAGTCAAGCCGCCAATGATGCCCCAGCCGTAGTGAGAAGAATGCGCACCGAAACGAATATTGAGAACTAGTGCAAAACCGATGATGACAAAACCCATGCGCTGCATTAAGCACAGCGGGCAAGGTAACTCACCAAAATAGAGTTGATCAACAAAGGCATAAGACAACATACCAATAATCGCAACCAAAGCCAGTTGATTGCCAAGGGCAGCTAACGAAGGAAAGGAATGTTTGCTCATGTTTGTTACAGACTGATGTTGAGATGGTCAGTCGCATGAATGCGAAACCAGAACATGAGGATGCCAAGGGTAATAGCAAGCATCACTAAACCAGCCAGACGCTTCTCAAACCAAACAAGGACAAGGCCGATAAAGGCTGTCAGGAAAGGTAGGAACATGTACATAAATGAATTCTATCCTAGGTCGTTCTAGAACTTGAAAACAAGCGGTTTAAAGGGTCTTTTGTATAGAATGCAGTCATGAACACCACCCCACCCTGCATCGACTTCCAGCTCGACGGGCCCATTGCCCGTATTACCTTTAATAATCCTGCCGCACGTAACGCCTTGACCTGGCCGATGTATGAAGAACTCAAACGTATTTGCGATGACTTGGCGAGTAAACCAGAAATCAGGGTGGCGATTTTTAGGGGTGCTGGTGATAAGGCCTTTGTATCCGGTAGCGACATCCAGCAATTTGTAGACCTCCAAGAGAATGAAGCATACGAAGTTGCAGTGGATGCGATTTTTCACTCTTTGCAACACTTGCCTATTCCAACTATTGCACTAATCGAGGGCTTGGCCGTTGGCAGTGGTTTACTTATTGCCACCGCATGTGATTTCAGAATATCGACTGATGATGCGCGCTTTGGTATTCCAGTGGCAAAAACTTTAGGTAACTGTTTATCGCCGAGTAATCTATCTTGGATTGCTAATCATTTAGGTGCGCCGATGGTGAAGCGGATGTTGCTTGCTGCAGAACTGATCAAGGCACCCGAATTACTGAACTCAGGCTACCTCTATCAAACCACTACTCCTGAGGATATTGCGGAAGCAACAGAATCCCTAGCAATCAAATTAGCATCGCTTGCCCCGATTACTCAGAAGGCAAGTAAGGTAACTTTAGCTCGCTTAATGGAAAGTAATTTACCGGATTGCACTGAACTCATGAGAGAGACTTACAACAGCGTCGACTTCAAAGAAGGGGTTAATGCCTTCCTTGAAGGACGCTCGCCAAAGTGGATTGGCAAGTAGTTGTTTAAGAATGTTTGTGTGTATTAAACAATCTTAATTTTGAGTGGCGTAAGACCTTCGACGATGCCCTCAAGTACATCGCCTTTTTTCACAGGACCAACACCTGCAGGTGTGCCAGACATAATCAAGTCGCCTGGCTCCAGTGTGAACAAAGTTGATAAGTAAGCGATGGTGTCAGGAATATTCCAAATCAATTGATTTAAGTCACCCTCTTGGCGCACTTCACCATTAACCAATAGCTTAACAACGCCCTTGTTCGGATGCCCGAACTGAGCAGCTGGAGTGATCGCTGCACAAGGGGCAGATTGATCAAAGGCCTTACCGGTGTCCCAAGGGCGCCCCATCTTCTTAGCTTCGCCTTGCAGGTCACGACGAGTCATATCCAGACCGACACCGTAACCATAGACATGCTCTAGCGCTTTATCCGCTGGAATATTAGCACCGCCTTTACCGATAGCAACGACCATCTCGATTTCGTGATGAACATCATTCGACAGGTTTGGATATTGCATATCTTTGCCATCAGCCACGATTGAATTAGCTGGCTTCATGAAAAAGAATGGCGGCTCACGATCAGGATCATGGCCCATCTCACGCGCGTGATCAGCATAGTTGCGACCAACGCAATAAATACGGTTCACAGCAAAACGGCGTGTATCACCCACCACAGGAAGTGATGGAACGATAGGTGGATCAATAACGTATGCAGTGCTCATAAATAGCCTTTCTGATGAATGTCTAGTTTTTTAATAATTGTTGTGTAAATTAATTATGACATTACTTGAGCAAGTGTCATTTTGGGCCCTTGGTACGGAGTTTGAGCAATAGAATGCTCAGCGCCAAAGCAAAGGTCAAGGCATTGGCCAAGATCAAGGGCCACTTTTCAATAATGAGGCCATAGATAAGCCATAAGCCAACGCCTACAGTAAATAAACCATACATACCAAGCGAGATTCCAGAGAGATCTCGGGTGCGCCAGGATTGAATGGCTTGAGGCAGAAAAGCAATGGTTGTCAAGAATGCGGCACAGTAGCCAATCAACTCAGGCGAGACAATATCCATTTGGTAGTCCGAAATAGCAATTTAAGGAAGGGGGATGGAAAATATTGCCTTGAGCGTAAGCGAGTCAGTGCTGTTTGAAAAGCCCTTCCCCACTCCTGCCTGAAAGGCGATAGGCTTGCCATCGTAATACATCATCAAAAAACCCATTTGCTCAGTATTTTGATAATTGACGGGCTGGTTGATCTGATTAAAGCCTGAGTAGTACTCAACACCCAAGGCTAGGTCTTGATAGACCTCTCTAGATACGCGGGTCGCGGTAGAAAAATAGGGCGCCTGATGAACATAAGGCTGGGAGAGAGGCATGCCAAAGATAGGGTTAAATGAAACCAGCCACTCATCAAAATGTTTACCGATAATGAAGCGTGCCTCACCGTTGTATCGAGACTGATCAAACTGGGGCTGAACATTAGCAAGCTCAAAATTAACTCCGGCAAAAAGATAATCGCCATGCTCTTCTTGATACGGCAACCATTTCATGCGGAGTTTAGTAGCCGCATATTGGAATTTACTATCGTAGTTAACATACGAAATATATAAGCCAGCCTCCAAGTTATTGCCAAGACCATAAGCAAACTCTGGAGTAACACGAACTCCATTATTACTCATTACCTCGCCAGGATAAGATGGGGTTTGAATACCTCGAGGCGTGCTATTGACATGAATCTCTAGGCTAGCCTCTCCTTTTGCGTTAATTGCATCGTCGTACACCTGAATCTCATCTTGTAATGCCGCATGACAAAGTGATGGCAAAAGACTCAATACAGCAACAAGAGTAAATAAACGCAAAGATTGGATGAGCATGAGTATTGAGCTGGAATCTCTAAATTATCAAGCAAGGCCAAAATAGCTTGCAGTCCTATAGGTCACAAAGGCTGCCAGATAAGCAAGGGCAAAAAGGTAGCTTAGCATGATGACTGGGATCTTCCATCCACCCGTTTCTCTTTTAACAGCCGCAATTGTTGAAAGGCACTGAGGGGCAAAGACAAACCAGGCCAAAAGCGATAAGGCCGTAGCTAGACTCCAGCCCTTAGAGATCAGTGGCACCAAAGCATCTGCTGCATCAACACTAGAGCTTGATAGCGCATACACGGTTGCCAAAGAACTCACTACCACTTCTCGTGCTGCCATACCAGGCACTAAGGCAATGCTGATTTGCCAATTAAATCCAATCGGCGCGAAGACGACCGCCAAGGCCTGACCCATCATTCCAGCAATACTGTACTGAATAGGTGAACCAGTCGCATTTCCTGGAGGAAGTGGAAAACTCGAGAGCGCCCACAGACAGACCGTCATGATCAAAATAATTCCACCAACGCGGCGCAAGAAAATTTCTGCACGCTGCCATAGGCCAATTGCTAAGTTACCTAAGCGAGGCAAGTGATAACTGGGCAACTCCATCATCAGAGCATTGAGCTGAAACTTTTCACTGGTAAAGCGTTTAAGTATCCAAGCAACTGCCATAGCCCCAACAATGCCTGCGACATAAAGTAAGAATAAAACCAGGCCTTGCAAATCCAATCCTGCCCATAATTTACGCTCAGGAATAAAAGCAGAAATCAATAAAGCATATACCGGCAGACGTGCAGAGCAAGTCATCATCGGCGCAATCAAGATCGTCACCAAGCGATCGCGCGCATTGGAGATGCTGCGCGTAGCCATAATTCCAGGGATGGCACAAGCAAAACTAGATAAGAGGGGGATAAAGGATCTGCCCGATAGACCCACCCGCCCCATTAATCGATCTAACAAATATGCAGCCCGAGGCAGATAGCCAGACTCTTCCAAAATCAGAATAAAGAAATACAGAATCAAAATCTGCGGCAAGAAAATCAATACTCCGCCAGCGCCAGCCAAAATACCATCCACTAATAAGCTTCGCAGCCAATTGTTTGGCAGCATTTGAGTTACTAAAGCACCTAACCAATCTACCCCAGCTTTAATCACCTCCATAGGCAAAGTGGCCCAACTAAATACAGCTTGGAAAATGAAGAAAAGGACTGTAGCGAGAATGAGTGGACCAAAAACAGGATGCAGTAATACAGAATCCAGACGATCACTCAAGCGATCAGGAATGATTTGATCTAAGCCTAGGTTTTGTAAAATACGTTGAACCTGTTTGTTGTCAGACTCGGTATGAGTTGAGTGATCGATAGCAGTTTCGATACCTTCATCTATATTGCTCGCATTTAATGCTGATAAGTTTTTCCAATCCAGCTCACTCAAATAGTGTTTGAGCTCATCAGCACCATTAGCCTGGATACCCACCGTTGCAATAACAGGAAGGCCCAACTCCTGAGATAAAGCTGCTGCATCGACATTCAAGCCTTGGCGCTGAGCAACATCCACCATGTTGAGCACCACAACACAGGGTAAGCCTAAGCGCTTTGCAGATAAGACCAAGCGCAAATTGCGCCTGAGGTTCATGGCATTGAGAACACAGAGTACGAGGTCTGGACGCTTTTCGCCCTGGGCCTTGCCATGAAGGACATTGCAAGTCACTCGCTCATCTAGGGAACGGGGGTACAAACTATAGGCGCCCGGAAGATCGAGAATGCGAATGACTTTTTCAGATTCGAGGGTTAAGCGCCCTTCTTTTCTCTCGACAGTTACACCGGAATAATTGGCAACCTTTTGACGACTACCCGTCAGTAAATTAAAGAGCGCTGTTTTTCCGCAATTGGGATTGCCTAACAATGCGACCAGCGGCTCGCTTGGATAGAAATGGATCTGCGCTTCAGACATGCTTAAAGGATTTCTACCTCAACTAATCGTGCTTCAGATTCTCTTAAGGCAAACGTCGATGATCCGACTCGAATCAATATCGGCCCCTGACCTAATAATCCTTTGCGCAAGACTTCGACCTGCTCACCAGGAAGAAAGCCAATATCTTCTAATTGACCACGGATATCCTCGTGCTGATCGCCTGTAGTGGCAATCCTGCTTACACGGGCTCTGACGCCCGGGAGGATTTGTTCAAGATTCATGTCTGGATTGATGGAATGGGTATATTAATTATATCCCCATATGAGAATGAATATCATTCTCTAGGAGTAGTTTATGGGCCTAATCATCACCTAATTACTAGACGGACATCTTGATTTAAAACAAAAAGTCAACTTAACCTCGTCAGGGAACGGAATATCCGTTATTACGCAGAATCTGCTTAGAAACAGGTCCTTGCAGGTAGTCATACAGTGCGATAGCAATGGGCGCTGGGTCTCGCTTTAAAACCATGCGCTGTTTAATCGGAGCATACAAATTATCTGGCAAGGCAATATATTGAATTTGCTGAGACAGCTCTGAAGACTTTGCCAGAGATAAAGCGGTAATACCAACCTTTGCAGCTCCGGTGCTCACGTAGACAGCGGCAATGGAAATGTTTTCTGCAAATATCACCCTACTCTGCAGCTCATCCCACAAACCGATGGCCTGAAGATATTGAACGGAGGCTCTGCCATAGGGGGCCAAATCGGGATTAGCGATCGCAATCTTCTTAGCGCCTCTCAGTAAAGACTGAATACTATCTGGATCTGAACTTAAACGAAGACCAGTTGCCGCATTGGTTATCAAGGCCAAATGCCCAGATGCATACACCACTCCACGATCTCGAGTTAATCCCGCTTCAACCAATTTCAATGGATAAGCCTCATCTGCTGAAATGAATAGCTCATATGGCGCACCATGCTGCATCTGACTTGATAGATTGCCCGATGATCCATAAACAACGCGAATATTTTTACCTTGAGGGTTGCTTTGCTGAAAGCCTTTAAAGATCTCTTCAAATGCCGGCTTAAGATTGCTCGCCACTGCGACCGTAACTGATTGCGCATAGGAAATCGAGCTCAGAAAACTCCAAGCCAGGAAACCCAATACGCAAATGCTTTTGATCATGGGGCTAGTTTATAACCAACCGGTAATCTGCTTATTCAGACCAATGGATTTATAGCCCGGGGTTTCGCCAGAGAGTGCACGAATTTTCCGGATGAGCTTAGCAAGGTCCCTATTAGCGCTCAACTCTTCACCCATGGCCAGGAAAAAGATTTCGTCTTTTAGCTGAATAAAGTCTAGCCCATTCTCAATCGCCACACTCTTGACGCCCATGCCCGCATCTACTTTCTTGGCCAATATCGCCATCGCAATTGCGGAGTGCGTGAACTCCTCATTCTCATAACCCTTAATACGATGAGGATCAATACCTTCTTTAGTTAGGATGGTATCTAGCAGGAGGCGCGTACCGGAACCTTTTTGACGATTGATAAACCGAATCTTGGGGCGCAATAAGTCCTTAGGGCTATTAATATTTTGAGGGTTGCCTTTAGCGACCATCAAGCCTTGAACGCGCTTCATCACCGGAAAAATTTGCATCCCCTCTTTTTTTAGGCGCTTTGCAATAATTTGTGAGCTTTGCTGGTCTGATACGTGGAAGCCCGCAATATCGACTTCATAGTTGAATAAGCGCTCAAGCGCCTCACCAGATCCCGCAGTAATTAATTCAAAACCACCGATATCCAATACCGATTTTTGAATAATGGGGTCACTACTGCTAGCTAGTCGCCACTGTTTTTTTGCCTTCACCCTAAATTGAGCAAAGCCCTCTTCTAAATGAGAGAGGCTGGTCTGACCCAAACGGATCGTCTTTTGGTCAAAATCATCGGTAAATTGAATTAGGTATCTGGCGTATTCAGAGAGTTGGGATCCATGCCCCCTAACCCGATCCATTAATTTAAAGCCTAAGGCCTCCTCAACATCGTTGAGCTTTTGCCAAATATTTCTATAAGAAAGGCCCATCTTCTTGCAGGCAGACATCAATGTTTTGCCGTGCTCGATGTCTTTTAAGAGGCTGGTTAGCCATACCAGGTCGACAACAGCCGGATCTTTGGCGTTCTTGTTACCAAAAATAAGGGTGGGTCGGATCTGAATTCTCATATGTAATTTTTTGCATATTGATGTTTTGTAATATGACAGATCTTAACCGAACACCCTTAAGGAAGCGAACTCAGATGAAATTCTCATTTACCCGACTATTGGCATCTGTCATTACTGCCCTAGCACTTTTAAGCAACTCTGCTTATGCGCAAGAGAAAAGCATTGTTGTGTCATCTACAACCTCCACTGAGCAATCTGGGCTCTTTGGCTTTATCTTGCCAATCTTCAAAATGAAAACCGGTATCGATGTCAAAGTGGTTGCTGTTGGCACTGGTCAAGCTCTGGATATTGGTCGTCGTGGCGACGCTGATGTGGTGTTTGTTCATGACAAACCTGCTGAAGAAAAGTTTGTAGCTGAGGGCTTCTCCACAAAACGCTACGAAGTGATGTACAACGACTTCGTATTAATTGGACCTAAAGCAGATCCAGCAAAAATTGGTGGCGGCAAAGATATCAAAGTTGCGTTTCAGAAAATTGCAGCTGCTCAAGCACCATTCGTATCACGTGGTGATAAGAGCGGTACGCATGCTGCCGAATTACGCTACTGGAAAGATGCAGCCATTACAGTGGCACCTACCGCCTGGTACAAAGAAACCGGCTCTGGCATGGGCCCCGCCCTCAATACCGCATCTGCAATGAATGGCTATATCTTGGCTGATCGCGCCACTTGGCTTTCTTTTAAGAACCGCGGTGATTTAGTCATCCTGGTTCAAGGAGATCCAAAGCTATTTAATCAATATGGGGTCATGTTAGTAAATCCAGCCAAATTCCCGCATGTGAAAAAAGCAGAGGGACAAGCCTTTATCGATTGGCTGATTTCTAAAAATGGTCAAGATGTTATTGCAAGCTACAAAATTGGTGGCGAGCAACTCTTCTTCCCTAACGCTAGCAAATAATTAACCAGGAGAAATCATGGAACTTAAAGTCAAACTCAGCGCACGCAATACTCTCACCGGTAAAGTTGTCGAACTTAAAATGGGTCAAACTACTTCTCACGTGAGGTTAGATATTGGTGCTGGCCACATCGTTACTGCCTCCATTACTAATGAGGCTGTTGATGAACTCAAGCTCAAAGTTGGTGATCAGGCTTGGGCAGTAATCAAAGCTTCTGATGTGATGATTGCTAAAGACGCTTAATCTTTAGCTGATATGCAAAAGGCCCGCAATGCGGGCCTTTTTCTTTACTGCTCCAGCATGATTAATGCTGAATTAGTTTTTACTTATTTCTTTGGTGTTGTGAAACCAATAGCTGTGTCGTCAACGAATTCAACCATTACGTCGTCACCAGCCTTGAATTTCTCAAGACCTAAAACGCTTTGGTCTACTTTAACTTTTTGCTTCTCGCCTGATGGCAATGTAAATGTCACAACACGAGTTTTTGCGTCTATTGTGCCAATCTTCACTGTTGCATAAACAGTATCAGTTGTCTCTTCGAATGGCTTAGCAGAACCTTTGCCAGCAATCACTACTGAGCGGACTCCTGAAACACCTGGTTTTGCATCTTTAGGAGCAGCAACCAAACCAACTGCAATCGCTTGAGCATGCTCAACAACAAACACATCGCCCTTCTTCACTTTATCCAAATCATTTACTTGCTTGGATACGTTCATTTGAGCCAAGTTACCGTTAGCGTCCTTAAGAACTACGATACGCTTCTTTACATCCACTGAATCAACAGTAGCAGTCAATACAACAGCTTCGGCTGCCAAAGGTAACATTTTTGCTGGTGCTTGAGCAAATACTGAACCTGCAACAACTAAACCGAGTGAGGCAACTAATGTGGCCAATAAAGATTTCTTCAAGATAACTCCTAGATAAAGGTTTGTGAGGGGCGCCCATCCTCTGGCACCACCAATTCATTTTAACCATGAAGTGATTTACTTATAAGCCTTAGAGCTAATATTTGAAGCCAAAATAGGTGCAATTTGCTACATTTGAGGCTGAATGGCCAATTTGCCCCATATATAAAGCAGAGAGATAACGCGTGATCTTGATTAAATCCTGGCTGGATGCCGAGCAAGAGGCCTACTCCGTTCGAAAACGCGTCTTTATTGTTGAGCAAGGCGTTCCGGAAGATATGGAGCTCGACGAGTACGACCCACTCGCACAGCATGCTCTAGCCTATCTGGACTCAGAATGCATTGGGACGGCTCGGCTAGTCACTTTGCCCGGGAGCGTTGGCAGAATTGGACGCATGGCGGTATTGCCGATACACCGAAGACAGGGAATTGGAGAGAGATTACTCAGCGCCTTGCTAGAGCTCAGCAAATCCCAGGGCATTACCCAACTGGAATTACATGCCCAACTATCTGCCATCCCGTTTTATGAGAAATATGGGTTTATTGCACAAGGTGATATCTACGACGAAGCCGGCATTGCACATCGCGATATGATTCTATATATCTAAAAGTAACTCATCCCTATGACCCAATTAAGCAATCCCCCTTTTCTCTTTCGTGTTTGCTACTCGGATACCGATGCAGCCGGATTTGTGTATCACGCTCGTTATTTAGAGATCTTTGAAAGAAGCCGCTCTGAATGGTTACAACAAAGGGGTTTAAGTCCAACAAAATTGGTTAACGAATTTGGGATCGTTCTTCCCGTCCGAGAAATCACAATGAACTTTCATAGGCCGGGGCGTTTAGATGATCTCTTGAGTATTGATCAAATCATTGAGCACCGTGGTCGCACCCAAATTGCGGTGAAGCAAACTGCTAAACGTATTGTCGAAGGAATGGAGCCAGAACTTCTTGCTACCGCATTGCTGCACATTGTCTGTGTTGACACTACCACCCTAAAGCCGAAGGGTCTGCCTGACTGGCTCTTTGCAGCAGATCAATAACATCACTACTGAAGAGACTTCAATGCAAGAAGGCAAGCTACTTACCTTTGTTAAAGAACTCGCAATACTCCTAGAGAGCAAGCCGAGCGAAGAAATCGTTTTCTCTAAAGGCAAAAAGCTCTTAGAAAACTTAATTCAGGTTGATGACTGGTTGCCAGAGGAGTTTTGCAAACCGCATCCGCAGTATTACCAACAATACTTGCTCTATGCAGATCCATTGGATCGCTTTTCTGTTGTCAGCTTTGTTTGGGGTCCTGGTCAAAAGACACCATTACATAACCATACCGTCTGGGGCATGATTGGCCAGTTGCGAGGGCAAGAACGTAGTGCTGACTATTACCAACAGGCTGATGGCAGCTATAAAGCCAATGAGTCATTCATTTGCCAGCCAGGCCAAGTTGCTACCGTATCCCCCTCTACACATGACATCCATGTGGTTGAGAATGCTTTGAGTGACCAAACTTCCATCAGCATTCATGTATATGGTGGAAACATTGGCCGTATCCAGCGCGCTGTGTTTGACCCTATTACAGGCGCAGAAAAATTATTTATCTCGGGATATGCCAATTCAGTAACGCCAAATCTTTGGAATGCAGCCTGATAGCTTAAAATAGCGACTCTTTCTGCAAACACTCCAAGTGTGGCAGCTCACCCCATTGGCCGGGATAGTCGTTTAATTGAATACGGGCCAATATTTATTTGGTCCCTATGTTATTTACAGATCTTGGTTTATCAGAATCCATTCTTCGCGCCATCAATGAAGAGGGTTACACCAGCCCTACCCCTATTCAAGAAAAGTCCATCCCTGCCGTATTAAAAGGTGGAGACTTACTTGCCGCCGCTCAAACTGGCACCGGTAAAACTGCTGGCTTTACTCTACCGATTCTTCAACGCTTAAGCAGCACAACTAAAGCGGGTGGCAAACGTCAGTTGCGCGTACTGATTTTGACCCCTACCCGTGAGTTAGCCGCTCAAGTACAAGAGTCTGTTGTGACTTACGGCAAATACACTGGCCTTAAATCTACCGTGATCTTCGGTGGTGTTGGTGCGAATCCCCAAATTAAAGCAATCGCTGCAGGTCTAGATATTTTGGTGGCAACACCAGGTCGCCTACTCGACTTGATGTCGCAGAATTGCGTCTCACTCGCCAATATTGAAATCCTCGTTTTAGACGAAGCAGATCGCATGTTGGATATGGGCTTCCTGCGTGATATCAAAAAGATTTTGGCTGCATTGCCAAAGCAGCGTCAGAACTTACTATTTTCCGCAACTTTCTCTACCGAGATCAAAGCATTAGCCGATGGCTTACTGAATTCACCAGCATTGATCGAGGTTGCACGCAGCAACAGCACCAATGAAGCCATTGCTCAGCTGATTCATCCAGTAGACAGAACCCAAAAGCATCCTTTATTAGCCCATCTGATTAAAACGAATCAGTGGCAGCAGGTGCTCGTATTTACTCGCACTAAACATGGTGCCAATAAATTAGTTACCCAACTGGAAAAAGATGGCATTACTGCGATGGCCATTCATGGTAATAAGAGTCAGAGTGCGCGTACCAAAGCATTGGCAGAATTTAAAGATGGAAAGATCGCTGTATTGGTTGCCACCGATATTGCTGCGCGTGGCATCGATATCGATCAACTCCCCCATGTCGTGAACTATGACTTACCAAACGTATCTGAAGATTATGTTCACCGTATCGGTAGAACTGGTAGAGCCGGCTCAAATGGTGTTGCAGTATCTTTGGTCTGCGTTGATGAACATCAAATGCTCCGAGATATTGAAAAGCTCATCAAGCAAAAATTGCCGCAAGAAGTGATTGCTGGATTTGAGCCAGATCCAAATGCCGTAGCCCAACCAATCCAATTACGCAGCCAACAACACCAACAATCACGTAAGCCTAGGCCAGGTAACGCTGGTGGCGGTAATGGTGGAGGCAAGCCAGCTGCCAAGCGCGGTAGCCCACCCAAGCGTAGCTTTAATCGTTAAATCTTCGCTAATATTGCATCTATACCATTTGATACATAGAGTTTATTGATATGAATACTCCATCTACCCAAGAACCCCGCTTAACCTCACTATCACATGGCGGCGGTTGTGGTTGCAAGATTGCTCCCGGAGTTCTTTCAGAAATCCTGAAAAGTGTTCCGCAGTTACCTTTTCCAAAAGAGCTCTTGATTGGCATTGAAACTTCTGATGATGCAGCTGTGTATCAAATTAATGAGTCTCAGGCGATTGTTGCAACAACCGATTTCTTTATGCCTATCGTTGACGATCCATTTGACTTTGGCAAGATTGCCGCTACTAATGCCATCAGTGATATTTATGCGATGGGCGGTACCCCCTTATTTGCCTTAGCACTTGTCGGCATGCCGATTAAAGTACTTTCAAATGCAACGATTGCACGCATTCTTGAAGGTGGCGCTGAAGCTTGTAGATCCGCTGGCATTCCGATTGCAGGTGGCCATACGATTGATTCTGTTGAGCCCATCTATGGTTTAGTTGCGATTGGTATTGTTGATCCCAAGCGCGTCAAGAGTAATGCAGCCGCTCAGGCTGGCGATGTCTTAATTTTGGGTAAACCACTGGGTGTCGGCATCTTATCTGCAGCCCTTAAAAAAGATCTTCTAGATGATGCAGGCTATCAAGAGATGATTGCCAACACGACCAAGTTAAATTCTGCAGGTCCTGATCTTGCAAAACTACCTGGCGTACATGCACTAACTGACGTTACTGGTTTTGGTCTTGCTGGTCATACTTTGGAATTGGCTCGAGGGTCTAAGCTCACCGCTCAAATTCAGTGGAATCAGGTTCCCCTGCTTTCCAATGTTCAGAGCCTGGCTGATCAAGGCATCATTACTGGCGCATCAGATCGTAACTGGCAAAGCTATGGAGCGGAGGTTCGTTTACCCGAGCAATTTAGCCCTGCACAGCAAGCGCTTTTAACAGATCCTCAAACTAGCGGCGGCTTACTCGTCTCCTGTAGTGCCGATGCTGTGAATACTGTTTTAGAAATCTTTAAACAGCATCACTTCGCTAGCGCCTGTGTCATTGGACAGATGACGAATAAACAAGATCAGCATCTAGAGGTTTTGCTTTAATCCACCTTTAGATTAAAAACGCTCGAAAAATCAAGCTGGCCGTTTCCTGCTTTACTATGCGCTTCGTACAGCTTGCGGGATAACTCCCCCAATGGAATGCTGGCCTCTAGATCGCCGGCATTTTCAGTGGCCAAGCCTAAGTCTTTCAACATAAGGTCCACGCCAAAGCCACCTGCATAGCCTTTTGAGGATGGTACGTTTTCCATCACCCCAGGACACGGGTTATAGAGTTCCAAGACCCAATTGCGACCAGAGCTCTTAGACATAATGTCGGAGAGCACTTTGGGGTCCATGCCGTTAGCAATTCCTAAGCGCAATGCCTCGCTTGTTCCCAGCATCTGAATACCAAGCAACATGTTGTTGCAGACCTTAACGGTTTGCCCACTGCCACTTGCGCCCGCATGAAAGATATTCTTACCCATCTTCTCTAATAATGGTCGAGCACACTCAAGGGCTGAAGCGTCACCGCCCACCATAAAGGTTAAGGTTCCCGCCTGAGCGCCCGCAGTTCCACCAGAAACTGGAGCATCGATCATGGTAAAGCCCTTTGCTTTTGCGGCAGCAGCCACAGCCTGCGATACCTTCGGGGAAATCGTAGAGCAGTCAATGAGCAAGGCTTTTGGATTGGCGGTGGCAAGTAAGCCAGCATCACCCAAATACAAAGCCTCTACATGGCGCGAGGCTGGGAGCATGCTGATAATGACATCCGCATTCTTGGCAGCATCTGATGCACTCTGTTCAGGAATACCACCACTAGCTTTGAAGGCATCAAGCTGAGACTGGACCAAATCAAAGCCATGGACTTGATGCCCTGCTTTAATTAAATTGAGGGCCATTGGCAGACCCATATTACCCAAACCCAAAAATGCGACTTTCATATGCGCCTCGTATGAGATAGTGAAGTTCTAAGATCTCACTATAGCTTGCTTATAAACTAGTCCGATAAATTACCAGGAGATGGCATGACTACCAAAGTGATTGGCCTTATTCAGTTAAATGATCCTGAGGCTTTTGAGGAGTATCGGTCTCAAGTGGGGAATACGGTGGCCCTCTATCAAGGGACAATCATCTCTCGAGGATCGTTCAATGCATTTTTCTGGAATGAATTAAATTGCGATTCTTTTAGCGCGTTTGTCGAGCTGGAATTTCCTGACCTGGAACACTCTCAGTCATGGGCTAATAGCCCGGAGTATCAAAACTTGCTAGCCATTCGGAGTAAAGCCATGAAGCTCACCTTATTTTCGGTAAGCATATAAAAATAAAGCCCGGCTCCTTTTGGGGGCCAGGCTGAATTCAATTCAGAGTAAGAAGAATTACTTCTTAGCTTCCATCGCTTCTTTAGCGGCTGTAATTTCTTTACGACGCTCTTTACATGCACCAGCAATTTCTTGCAAAGCTTTACGAGCACGCGCAGCAGATGCCTTAACGCCCTTTTCAATAAACTTTTCGTTTTCCGCTTTGTAAGTTTCGAAAGCAGCCAACAATGTATCGTGTTGTGACATCTTGTCTCCTATATGTCTGATCAAAGTGTGAGTATTGAGCTCGGAATCAGTATATCCCTAGAAAAACCAGAGGAATTCAGGGTGGATATCAGGGATAACTCTTATTTTTACTAAATCCTCTACATTAGGGAAAACTACTAAAAAACTAACGGAGACAAACGTGAAAATCAGAAATATCCTTGTTTTATTGGCTGGGGCATTACTTAGTCTGCAATCCTTTGCCCAAGCCAGCAATTGGCCAATCCCCAATAAGCCCATTACTTTTATTAACCCATTTCCCCCTGGTGGTGCCGTTGATGCTTTTGGGCGCCCCCTAGCAAAGCAGCTATCCACGCAAATGGGCACCTCGATCATTGTCGATAACAAAGGTGGCGCTGGTGGCACCCTTGGTGCAGCTGCAGCCGCAAAAATGGCCCCAGATGGCTATACCTGGCTTCTTGGCGCAGTGCATCACTCGATTGCCCCAAGCATGTACACCAACCTCTCTTATGACATCACCAAAGATTTTGAGCCGGTTGCCATCATTGGCAGCGTGCCCCATGTCATCGTGGTGAACCCAACCAAGTTTCCCAAGAATGATCTGAAATCGATTATTGAAGAAATTCGTAAACATCCAGGTAAATACAACTACGCATCAACCGGTAACGGTACATCTCAGCATTTGACCGGTGAATTATTTAAGATGCAAAACAAGCTGTTCATCACCCACATCCCTTATCGCGGTACTGGCCCAGCCCTGCAAGATTTGGTAGCCGGTCAAGTGGATATGATGTTTGACACCCTAGCTGGCGCAGCCCCCTTCATCAAAAATGGTCAGTTGATTGCCGTTGCAGTAGCAACACAAAAACGCGTAGATGCTTTCCCTAACGTACCAACGGCACAAGAGCTGGGCATTAAAGACTTTGTGGTGTACAGCTGGTATGCAATGTGGGCGATCAAGGGAACACCAAAAGAGATCGTCGACAAGATGAGTGCAGAAGTACAGACTGCCCTCGCCTCACCTGATATCAAAGAACGTTGGGCAGCTATGGGTGCCACAGCTCCGAAAATGAGCCGCCCTGAATTGACTAACTACATCAACCAAGAGATTGTTCGCTGGGCTGAAGTAGTTAAAAAATCCAACGCTAAGTTAGATTAATACATAGATCAATAAAAACAAAAATAAAGAAGAGAATTTATGTCGATTAAAAAACAAGATTACGCATTTGTTAGAAACAAGCTCCTAAAAAAAGAAGAGATTGCACTATTGGATGTGCGTGAGGAAGACCCACATGCACAGGAGCACCCTTTATTCGCAGCCAATTTTCCACTCTCTCGTATTGAGGTCGATGCACTGAGCAAACTTCCCAGAAAACACGTGCCGATTGTCACCTTAGATGATGGTCAAGGAGATGCTCAACTGGCAGCAGAGAGACTTTCTGCGCTGGGCTATGTTGATGTTGCTGTATTTGAGGGCGGCGTTAAAGCCTGGATAGCGGCTGGTGGCGAAGTATTTAAGGATGTGAACGTACCAAGTAAATCTTTTGGTGAATTTGTGGAATCCAAAAGGCATACGCCTTCCTTGTCTGCGCAAGAAGTAAAGAAGTTAATTGATGACAAGGAAGATGTGGTGGTAGTGGATGTCCGTCGCTTTGATGAATATCAAACCATGAGTATCCCTACCGGCATCAGCGTTCCCGGTGCCGAGTTGGTGTTGCGCGTTCCTGAGTTAGCGCCAAACCCAAAGACCAAAATTATTGTTAACTGCGCAGGACGGACACGAAGCATCATCGGCACCCAATCCCTGATTAATGCCGGCATCCCAAATGAAGTGAATGCCTTACGCAACGGCACGATTGGCTGGACCCTAGCTGGTCAAGAGCTGGATAAGGGGCAAAGTCGCAAATTCAAAGAAGTTAGCGAAGGCACCGCTATGGTCGCAGCTGACCGTGCGCGTGGGGTTGCTGATCAAGCTGGGGTTAAACGAGTCAAGCTTGCCGAAATTGAGAAGTGGAAATCTCAAGCTGAGCGAACGACGTATTTCTTTGACACAAGAACGCCTGAAGAATACGAGGCTGGACACCTTCCTGGATTTCGCTCCACTCCAGGCGGCCAATTAGTACAAGAAACAGAAATGGTCGCTCCTGTTCGTGGTGCCCGTATTGTTTTGTCAGATCCTAGTGGAGTTCGAGCCAACATGCCTGCCTCATGGCTTGCTCAGATGGCTTGGGATGTATACGTGATCGATGACATCAAAGCCTCAGATCTCACTGAAAAAGGTGCTTGGATTGCCCCTCTTCCTGCAGCACCTAAGATTCAAACTGTGGATGCCAAGACAGCTGCAGGATGGTTTCAGAATGACAAAGACACCATCTGTGTAGACCTCAGCACGCATGCAAATTATGTGAAGGGTCATATTCCGGGTAGTTGGTTTGCACTTCGCTCACAATTCTCGAAGGCCTTAGAGCAACTGCCAAAAGCTAATCGATATGTACTCACTAGTACTACAGGTGAGCTTGCTGTTTTTGCCGCTCCTGAAATTCAGGCGCTAACAAAAGCAGAGATATGTGTATTGTCTGGTGGCAATAAGTCTTGGATTGATGCTGGCCTTGATATTGAAAAAGGTCCAACCCATTTAGCCTCTCCGCCATTAGATCGTTACAAACGCCCTTATGAAGGAACTAGCGTAGATCCAGCAGCAATGCAGGCCTATCTAGATTGGGAATTTGGTTTGGTAGAGCAGCTTGGCAAAGATGGCACTCATCACTTCTGGGTGCTGTAAATCTGAATAATGGTGGCGCCTCATCAGACGCCACCATCCCTAACTAGGCAATTTTGTTACGGATAATTCCAACTCCAGTAATTTCAGTCTCCATCATGTCACCCGGCTTCAGAAATTCCGGCGGTTTTCTGCTGTAACCCACTCCTGATGGCGTGCCAGTAGCTATGATGTCGCCAGGGAGCAAAGTTAAACTGCGAGACAGCTCCGCAATCACTACGGGGATTTTGAAATACATCTGCTTATAGCTAGCATTTTGTTTTTCTACACCATTAACTCGGCAAATAATACGAGTGTCATCCAAGTTCACACCGCCAGCAGTCACAACCCAAGGACCCATGGGGCCATGGCCATCTAGACTCTTGCCTTTGAACCACTGACCTGAATGGCGCTTTTGTTGAACATCGCGCGCAGTTGTATCGTTATAAGCCGAATACCCAAAGACGTAATCCATTGCATTTTCTTCGGAGATATTTTTACCCTTTTTACCAATGACGACAGCTAGCTCAGCCTCCCAATCAATCGCAGTCGAGTAGCTGCCATCGTAAGGAATAGAGTCAAACGGACCATTCATGGTTTGAGTGCCCTTAGTAAACAGCACTGGAACCTTGGGATACTCTTTTACCGTCTTATCAGCTCGACTCTGCATGCCTTCATCAAAGTGATCTAGATAGTTCCAACCCACGCAATAGATATTGCTTTGTGGCTTAGGAATCGGTGAGAGCAATACCACTTGATTTACGTTTACTGAGCTCTTGCTGCGATTTTTAAATAACGCAGCCAAGTCCAACAGACCACGATTGCCTGATGCGGCCAAGGAAATCATTGAAGTGGGATCAAATGACAGTGTGAGCTTTTGTCTAGCAGCTTCAGTGGGAATATCCACCACTAGGCCATCGTTTGTCACTAAACCTAAGCGCGAGCTAGCGCCCATTTTAGGCAGGTAATTGGCGATCCGAAACCCTGCTTTACCAGTCAATGGCTCCACCACAATTGGCGCACGCTCTGAGGCGCTAGCCATATTGGGCATCAGCATTCCACCGATAGCGGTAGTAGCGCCGAGCTTCAATGCATCACGACGATTGATATCCATAATTCTCCTTTTATATTTTTTTCTTATTGGCGATCTTCCCAGCTTGGGAATCCGTTGTGATAAATACTAATACAAAATGGTCGATCAGCAAAAAGCATTAAATAAGGCTATGCTCATTGCTATGAAAAATTTACTGCTTTTACTGATATTGCCTTTAGGGCTCTTGGCTTGTGGGAGAGAAACCTACACGACTTGGTCATGCGTAGATGGCTCTGGGTCAAAGTTGACCATGGTTCTCAAAAAGGCCCAGATGCAGTTTCAGGATCGGCAATACGATTACTGCGGAAGTCTAGGCCCTGTAAGTTACTTTGATTTAAAGTGCCCTGCCCAGACCAAGGACTCGAGCTACAACTTTACCCCTGAGTCAGGAAAACTCATCAGCGGTGCAAATGAATTTCAGTGCAATGCCCTCTAAAGAACAAAACCCGCTCAATCCCAAGAAATTGCTACTGACCAAATGGACAGCAGCCAAACCTATTCAGAAGCGAAAACATTTTCTGGTGAGTAAGGTCATTCTTCCAGAGATTCCTGAGGCCGCAATTGAATTCGTTGAGATCGAAGCGGTATTTGATAAGAAGGTAGAGATCATTCCCTGGCGCGACCTCAAAGATACTGAGGTTTGGCTTCAGGGCTGGGTATAAAAAAGGCCACCCTTCATGGGTGGCCTCGTGCTACTAAGATTACGAAACGTCTAATTACTTAGTCTTCTTTTTTGTATCCGATGGTTTTCTGAGATGCTCTTCTATGTTTTTCTCAGCAGCATCAGCTACCTGATTCACGATTTTTCGACCTTCTTTAAACATCTTTTGCCCTGCAGTCGACATATCATGAACTACCTTAGATAGCTTATCAGCATGACCTGGAATTTTGTCCTCAACATCTTCAAGCCAGCCCACTAGGGAGCTGCGTACTTTTTCCAAATGTTTTTCGGTTCCATCAGCTGCATCCTCGCCAATATCCCTCAGAACAGACTTCACCTTCCTTTGATATACCGTTGCGCGCTTTGCAGCCTCTTTTGTTGCAGATTCTTGCAACTCTTTGAGCTTAGCAAGATCATTTTTAGCTGCAGACTTGGCGCTCTCCATTGCATTTTTCATGCCCCACTGCATCTCTTCAAGATGGTGCGCACTCAGATCTTTAGCGGCATCTAACAATTTATGGGAATACGCAAATAACTCTTTTGCCTTTTCTTGTTGCCATGCTTGTAGATCTTTTTTATCCATTACCACTCTCCTTTAGGTGTATTAGAGGTTTAAGTAACCAGTAAAGCTTTCTTCCACTCTATACCGAAAACATAGACTTGCCAATTCCCTGCTTTATTGGCATTAAAATTAGGGTATGAGCGAACGAAAAAACCCATATGAGATTATTGGTGGCGCAGCAAAGGTCGAGGAATTGGTTGACCGCTTCTATGACTTGATGGCCTTAGAAGAGCCCTTTGCAGAATTGCGGGCTATGCATTCGGAAGATCTCACGAACTCAAGGGATAAGCTCAAGCTCTTTTTGTCGGGATGGCTGGGAGGTCCAGATATCTACTCCCCCAAGTATGGTCACCCTATGCTTCGGGCCAGGCATCTGCCCTTCAAGATTGGTCTTAAGGAACGCAATCAATGGCTGGCCTGCATGTATCGTGCGATGGAAGATTGCGGCATTGATGGCCAGATCGGCGCTCAACTGGAAGAGTCTTTCTTCAATACGGCCGATTGGATGAGAAACCAGCCAAACTAGTCCAGCTTGGCTCCGGCCTGCTTAACAGCCTTAGCCCAACGTGGCATTTCACCTGCTAGAAACTTCGTAAATTGATCTGCATTGAGATAGGCCGGATCTGCGCCCTGCTCAAGCATTCTTTTCTGAATCTCAGGTGAATCCAAGGTTTCCTTAAACGCCTGACTAAGCTTGTTAACAACTTCAGGTGGCGTACCTTTGGGCGCTAGGATTCCATAAAAACCGACGACCTCTAAATTGGCAACACCAGTCTCAATAACGGTTGGAGTATTGGGAAGTGCTGGATTTCGTTTTGCACTGGTCACTGCTAAAGCCCTGACTTTGCCCAGCTTTGCATAGTTTGCAGCTTGAGGCACCGATTCAGCCATAAACTGCACATGCCCTGCTATCAGATCGGTAAAGGCGGGCGCACTCCCCTTGAATGGAATGTGAACCATGAAAATCCCAGTCTCATTTTTAAGCATTTCCGGTACAAGATGGGAGATCCCACCATTGCCTGCGGAGCCATAATTTAATTTACCGGGATTGGCTTTGGCGTAGGCAACAAATTCTTTTAATGTCTGCGCTGGCACATCCTTGTTGACGATCAAGACTAAAGGCTGTTGTGCAGTCCGGGCGATCGGCTGAAATTCTTTCAAAGTCTCGTATGAGCTTTTGGTGTATACAGCCGGATTAATTACCATCGTGCCAGTATTGGCCAGAAGTAAGGTATACCCATCAGCTGGAGACTGTGCAACATATTGGGCGCCAACAGTGCCGCCTGCTCCCGCCTTGTAATCTACTATTACTGTTTGACCCAAGGTGGATTGCAGTTTTTCAGCCAATAATCTCATGTGCGCATCAAGAGGTCCGCCTGCCGGAAAACCAATGATCACTTTGATGGGTTTATCTGGATAAGCAGCTTGGGCAGAGATAGAAAACCAAAAACACAAGAATAGGCTTGAGAAAATTGCTCTGCAACGAGATGATTTATACATATTAATATGGGTAATAAATTAAAGTTGAAATAGTCTATAGAGCATTTGCGCAAGCAAAACCACTAGCCCAGGCCCACTGGAAGTTATGACCTCCAAGATGCCCGGTGACATCAACGCACTCGCCAATGAAATATAAGCCAGGTTGGTTTCGAGCCATCATGGTTTGTCCATCTAACTCTTTGGTGTCGACCCCACCTAACATCACCTCAGCCTTTTTCCAGCCCAGTGTTCCTGCAGGTTTTACCGACCAATTAGTGATGAGCTCTTTGAGGGCTTGACGATCTTTTTTAGAAACCTCAGCCCACTTTTTACCTAAGAGATTTTTCTGCTCAGCAAATGCTTTTGCTAAACGTAGTGGCATAACCGTGGCTAAGATATTTTCAGTAAGTTTAAGGCGGTTATCTTCGTTATCGAATAACTCATCGCAGGTAAATCGTCCATTAGCTTCGACTGCACCCAACCAATCAACATGAATTGCCTCGCCCTCAGCCCAATAGCTACTTGCCTGCAAAACTGCGGGGCCTGAAAGACCTTTGTGCGTTAAGAGTAGATCCTCATTAAAGCGGCAAGCGCCATAGCGATTCCCCTTCGATCCAGAAGCAATGCGCACTGGCAAGCTGAGACCAGATAACTCAATTAGATTATCGAACTCACCAGAGGTAAATGACAGAGGTACCAATGCAGGACGTGGATCAACCACCTTCAATCCAAATTGCTTAGCGATATCTAAGGAATAAGCTGTAGCACCAATTGCAGGAACCGGTAAGCCACCTGTTGCCATCACAATAGACTTTGATCTTTCGGCACCAGCATTGGTCTTCACAATCCATGTGCCGGCTTCATTGGATATCGACTCCACCGTAACCGGGTGACGAATATCCACATGCCCCTTCGCGCACTCCCCTAGCAGCATCTCGATAATCTGTTTGGCGGAGTCATCACAAAATAGCTGCCCCTGATGCTTCTCATGATAGGCAATGCGATAAGACTGGACTAGCTTAATGAATTCTTTTGAGGGGTAGCGAGCTAAGGCGCTTTTTACAAAGTTCGGATTTAAAGAGAGGAAATTGGCTGGACTGCTATGCAGATTGGTGAAATTGCATCGACCTCCACCACTGATGCGAATTTTTTCACATAAGACGTCAGCATGATCCAGTACTAATACTTTTTTACCCAGCTGGCCAGCAATACCAGCGCAAAATAGTCCAGCTGCACCACCACCGATAATGATGGTATCCCAAGATTTAGTCATGACTTACTTGTAGCGCTCAATGACTTCAGTTGGTAGCTTGAGTTTTTGCATATGCAATCGGGTGTAGGCTTGGCGGAAATTCTTGGTCATCGAGATCATGACAGATGCTGTCCATGCAAAAGCAAACATGCCGGAGAAGGCAATAATGATTGCCAACATCTTCCAACCTCTTGGCAGGAGGTCATCCATAAAGCCCATTGCGGTATAGGTGCTACCACTAAATAAAATACTCTCCCCCAAATTCGGCAGGAGATTAAAAGCTCTTAGCGAAATTCCCCAGAGAATGATCTCAAAGATATGGGTCAGAAATAAACACAGTACGCTGACATAAAAAACGAAGGCTACCGAAGAGTACTTATGCTCTGAAAGATATAGAAATGACTTCACCTCATAGCGCTTTGCAATTTGGAGCAAGGTAAGCCCATGCACCAGCATCACAACCAGAAGCATTGCAATGCCAAACAAATAGGCTGGCAGATCCAGTTCAGAAGTTAGGGTTACGGTATTAGAGATAGTCATAGTGTGAGCACCCATTTTACAGTTCTCACGTGCATTTAGGCCAATTGATACCAGTCGCGGATGACAGTCCAAGCCTCTGCGGCAGTCTCTACAAAGTGGATTAAATCCATATCTACCTGGTCTATCACCCCATAGCTAAGCATCCGATTAAAGCTAATAACCTCTTGCCAAAATGCCTTTCCAACCAAGATGACTGGAAAGCGCTCTACCTTTTTGGTTTGCATCAAGGTTAAAACCTCAAATAACTCGTCAAACGAGCCGAACCCTCCTGGATAGGCAACTATCGCTCTCGCTCTGAGCATGAAATGCATTTTGCGGATAGCGAAATAGTGGAAGCGAAAACTCAAACCAGGCGTGAGATAGGGATTCGGCTGCTGCTCTCGCGGCAAGCTGATATTAAACCCAATGCTCTGATCCCCCGCTTCAAATGCACCGCGATTTGCAGCTTCCATAATTCCGGGGCCACCGCCAGTAGCAATATGTAATTTATTTCGATCTTCAGATTGAGTGGCGTTATAACCCGCAACGATTGCTCCGAATTCTCTTGCGGAATCGTAGTACTTGCAGTGAAGTAATGCTTGTTTAGCCTCAGCTATAGCTTCGGGTGTTTTTGCATTCTTTTCTAACTCTTGCACTTTTTCAGAGCTCACAAAGCGAGTGGATCCAAAGACAGTGATCGTGTGCTCAATGCCACGCTCATGCAAGAGGATTTCCGGCTTTAACAACTCCAACTGAAAGCGTAGACCTAAAGTTTCACGGCGAGATAAAAAGGCCTGATCATCAAAGGCAAATCGATAAGAGTCTTCAGAATTATCTTCCGCCATTTGGCTCTTATGAAGATTTAAAAAATCAGTGATCGTTTGTGAATTATTTACAGGGAGTCTTGGACTCATATTTGCACCTTTATTCCAAACTTTAAAATGGTCTGCCTTGAATCCTGATCATTATCACTGAGTCGACGAGGCTGAGAGGTAGCACTTCTAAATTAGTATTACTACCTAGAATATTGCATAAATTTGCTATCTAGGGCTTATTCGGATTTACCACCAGCGCTTCAGGAGTTAATATTGGTAGATATTAACCAAACCGAAGGAAAAGCAATGAGCAACCGTTCAATCATCATCATGGTACTAGTATTAGTTGGTGCCACAGCCTATTTACTCCTCAAAGGCGACGGCGACATTGATATGGGTGGCGAGAAGCATGGTGCTGAAGCAGCACACATGGAAGAAGCTAAGAAAGATGCTCCTGCTGCCCCAGTTGCGCCTGCAGCAGCTCCAGCAGCTGACGCTAAGAAGTAATCTCTCCTCGAGAATAATAAACCGCGGTTCGCCGCGGTTTTTTTGTGACTTTTTTATTCACTCTCTTTTAGTAAAAACTTCCAAGTCCATTGCATAAGCGATGCCCCCACCGGGTTTAGGGCGCTAAAGTAGCCGATTCAGTTTCAGCAAGTGTAGGTATGTAAGCGCTCTGGAATGACGACATTCTTCCACTCAAGCTCCTCCCGAATTGATTGAGCTAAGACGGCAGAAGCCTCAGGTTCTCCATGAACTACAAACACGGATTGAGGTGCGGATTCAAAACCCCTCAACCAATCTAATAAGCCAGCTTGATCTGCGTGCGCAGATAAGCCACCAATCGTGTGAATAGAAGCGCGAACTGCGACCTCCTCACCAAATAGGCGCACTTTAGTTGCTTTATCTACTAAGCGTCGACCTAAGCTGCCATAAGCCTGAAATCCAGTAATCACAATTGCATTTTGTGCCCGCGGTAAATTATTCTGCAGATGATGAACAATACGGCCAGCATCACACATACCGCTCGCTGAAATAATAATCGCCCCACCCTTGATCTTGTTTAGCGCCTTAGATTCTTCTACGTCTGCAATGAACCTGAGATCTACTGCGCTAGGGTTCTTTTTGAACCACTCAAAAGTTGACTGTGACTCTTTGTCTAATTGTGAAAAGAAATGCTGAGTCAAATGGGTGGCGGCGGTTGCCATTGGAGAGTCAACCCAAATACTGAGATGAGGTAATAAATTGCGCTTTACCAAATCAATCAATAAAAATAAAATCTCTTGTGTGCGACCAACTGCAAATGCAGGAATCACAATGTTGCCATGCGCACTCAAGGTACTAGTTACGACATCAATTAATTCAGACTCGGTATCCGCTAAAGTTTTATGCAGTCGATCGCCATAGGTTGACTCCACTACCACTACGTCTGCCTGTTCAATCCTAGCGGGATCGGGCATCAATAACTTACCCTTCATGCCAATATCCCCAGAGAAAACACAACGCTTTTTCTTGGCATGGTCTTCGGTAATGTCGATCACGGCGATTGCCGACCCCAGAATATGGCCTGCGTTCTGAAACTCGAGATTAATGCCTTGGCTAAGTTCTAGGGTTTTTCCATAAGCAAGTATTTCGCATTGCCCAAGAGCAAGCTCCACCTCTTCCATGGAGTACAAAGCCACTGGTAAATCGCCGCGCCACTTACCCACCTTTTGTCTACGCTCTGCCCGCTCTACATCCGAGCGCTGCAAATGCGCGCTATCGGGCAGCATAATTTTTAGCAACTCAAATGTCGCTTCAGTGCAATAAATGGGACCAGCAAAACCTTGGGCACAAAGCCTCGGCAATAAACCACTATGGTCAATATGCGCATGCGTTAGGACGACGAAATCAATTTCCTTAGGGGGAAATGGTAAGGGCTCTAGATTCTTTGAGGTAGCCTCGCGCCCACCTTGAAACATACCAAAGTCCACCATGAAGCGAACTTCACGCCCACCCACAATAGCCTCGACAGAATGCCTCGAACCAGTAACCTCACCTGCAGCCCCAAGAAATTGTATTTTCATTGTTACAGGATACTCCCGATAAAATCCATTGTTAAGCCACCCATTAGAGCGATACTATTCAAATGAATCCCGCTGCCGAACTGAGATCTCTCGAGTTAATCACTCGTCTTAAGCGAGCGCCCTCAGAGCATAAGGGGAATGCTGGCAAGGTGCTGCTAGTTGGTGGCGCACCCGGCATGGCTGGCGCCCTGATGCTATCTGGTAGCGCCGCACTTCACTTGGGGGCCGGCTGGACCATTCTGGAGATGCTCGATCCGACAGCCGCTCATGCCATGCCAGAACAGGCTGAGCTCATGGTTCGTTTAGCCAGCTTTAATGCCCAAGAACAATTAGAGGTTACCGCACCTGATGTGATTGCAATTGGACCGGGCTTAGGTTTTTCTGCGCTAGCTAGGGATTGGTTGATAGCTTCTGTACGCCACCCAAATGTTTCACTAGTCATCGATGCCGATGCACTCAATCTCATTGCCGATACCCCGGAATATTTAGATCTGCTTAAAGAACGCAATAGAGTCTTTCCAGGCATGAGTATTTTGACCCCGCATCCCGGTGAAGCTGCACATCTTCTGAATACGACCGCTTCAGATGTCCAGGAAAATCGCCTTAATGCACTATCTGACTTGGTGGGGCTTACCAACTCCATTGTGGTTCTCAAAGGTCAACATACGCTCATTGCCTCTCCAACTCATCAAGCATTGCAATGCGCAGAAGGTAATCCCGGCATGGCCGTCGGCGGAATGGGCGACGTGTTAACCGGCACCATTGCAGCGATTGCTGCCCAAGGACTGCATCACAATCTCAATCTGTGGGAAGCTGGGTGTATTGGGGTACAGCTCCATGCGTCCGCTGCTGACAGTTTAGTAGCCAAGCAAATAGGTCCGATTGGGCTCACTCCATCAGAGGTCATTTTGGAGATGCGGAGTCTTCTGAATAAGCTGTTATAAAACAGCATGCAATCAGCTAGCGGAACTCTCCAACATCGTCGTTATGTGTACGGCCTCTTTATGGCCGGCTTGGGCTCAGTTCTCTTTTCCGGAAAAGCTATTTTGATCAAACTTGCATTTGGTTATGGTGCAAATGCAGAGACATTAATTGCCCTAAGAATGCTTATGGCTCTTCCCTTATTCTGGGGAATTTATTGGTGGCAAGCGCGCAGACAAGCCATGAGCCCGCTAACTTGGCGAGATCAGATAAAGATATTTGCCCTGGGATTTATGGGTTACTTTCTTTCCAGCTACCTAGACTTTCTGGGGTTGCAATATATTTCCGTTGGCTTAGAAAGAATTGTTCTTTATCTCACTCCTACTATCGTCTTATTGATTTCTTATTTTGTATTAAATAAATCCATTAGCCGATTGCAATGGTATGCGCTTGTAGTTGGGTATCTTGGGGTGATTGTGGTGTTTGTTCAGGATGCCAGCTCGACTGGTTCTTTGGCTGTACTTGGCATGTTGCTAGTCTTTGCTAGCGCATGCTCGTATGCAATCTACATGATTGGTTCCGGAGAAATGGTGAAGCGCGTAGGTAGCGTGCGCTTAGTGGTCTATGCCAGTTCGGCATCTGCGCTTCTGAGCGTCATTCAAATTCTGATTTACGATCCCGCGGCTGTATTTATACAGGTGCATCAGATCTATTGGCTCAGCTTACTCAATGCCAGTCTATGTACCGTCATTCCGATGCTGTTAATTATGATTGCAATTAATCGCATTGGCTCACCCCTCGTTGCACAAGCAGGAATTCTAGGTCCAGTCTCAACGCTATTTATGGGTTGGATCGTGCTGTCTGAACCAATCACCTGGATTCAGGTAGGTGGAATGAGTTTGGTGATGGGGGCGATGTGGCTACTGGTACGCAACAATGCGCCAGAAAAGCAAAAGGGGTTGAATTCCACAAAGCCTTTAGACCTTGAGGGATCCGACCCCCTAACTTAATTGCTACGAATTTATTGCTGAGGAGCTGCAGCAGGCTCTTGCGCTGCTTTTGCTTTTTTCTTGGCTTTTTTCTTAGCCTTCTTCTCTGCTTTTTTATCTTTCTTCGCCTGCTTCTTGGACTTCTTAGTGGCCTTCTCTGGCTGAGCTGCAGGTGCTGGAGTAGCAGGCACTGCTGCTGGAGCTGCCGCTGGCGCAGGAGCTGGCGCTGGATCTGCCGCCATCACTGTCAGTGGTGATAAACCAATAGAGGCGGAAATGAGTGTGGCCAAAGTGAGTTTTGCAAAGCGAGTATTCATTTAAGACTCCATAAGGTTTGTGGATAATTTGATAATACTCAATTATTTGCCATTAATGCTTCATTTAACCAAGGCGTCCGCATGAACTCTTTTCCCGCCGATATCTATACAGAGCCCCAGGGATACTCAATCAACACCCTAGAAAACCTAGGCCCCCTTACCCGCCTTGCTGGGATCTGGGAAGGTCAACGGGGATTGGACATTAAGCCCAAGGTCGAAGGTCCAAAGAAGCAGGTTTATACCGAGTGTATTGAGATGCAGCCAATTGATCCACAAACCAATGGGCCGCAGTTGTTTTATGGCCTGCGCTATCACCTCCACATCACTAAGCCCGATCAAGTCAAAACCTATCATGATCAAGTTGGCTATTGGCTTTGGGAGCCTGCGACTGGATCCATTGTTCACACCCTCACAATTCCTCGCGGCATGATCACGATGGCAACAGGCAAAGCCTCTGCCAGTGCAACCCAGTTTGAATGCGTTGCCAAAATTGATGATCCAACTGCTGGAATTTCTTCAAGCCCTTTCTTGGACTACGCATTTAAAACCATTGAGTACCGCATCATGGTGACCATATTGGAGGATGGCACTTGGTCTTATGAGCAGGACACGGTCATGATGATCAAAGGTCAGGATGCGCCCTTTCACCATCTTGATACCAATGTATTAACGAAGGTAGGTGAAGCAACTCCCAATCCTTTGGCGCTAGAGGCAATGAAAAAGCCGTCCTAAGACGGCTTTCTAATTACTCTTTTTTCTTACTCTTTTTTGCCACTTAAGCTGGCTGAGCTTCAGTCTCAGTAATCTTTTCTAGGGCTGCCGCAAGATGGCCAACAGTGCGGTCAACATGCGCCAACTTTTCTAGGCCAAATAAGCCCAAGCGGAAGGTACGGAAATCCGGACGCTCATCACACTGCAATGGTACGCCAGCAGCAGTTTGCATACCAAGTGCAATAAATTTCTTACCCGATTGAATATCTGGATCCTTGGTGTAGCTCACTACTACGCCAGGTGATTGGAAACCTTTTGCTGAAACTGAGTGATAGCCATTCGATACCAATAAAGCACGAACCTTGTCACCCAACTCTTGTTGCTTCGCTTTCAATGCGGCAAAGCCTAAGGCCTGAGTTTCTTTCATAACATTACGCAAGATTTTGAGTGCGTCTGTTGGCATGGTGGTGTGATAAACGTGACCACCCTTTTCATACGCTTCCATAATTTGGAGCCACTTCTTGAGATCCATGGAGAAGCTGCTGCTTTGTGTAGACTCAATACGCTCGCGCGCTCTGTCACCCATAGCAATCAGGGCACAGCAAGGCGAACTACTCCAGCCTTTTTGAGGCGCAGTAATCACTACGTCAACATTGCAAGCCTTCATATCTACCCACATTGCACCTGAAGCGATGCAATCGAGCACAAATAAACCATTGACTGAACGAACTGCTTCACCAACCGCTTTGAGATAGTCGTCCGGCAAAATAATCCCTGCAGAAGTTTCTACGTGAGGGGCAAAAACAACTGCTGGCTTTTCTTTCTTAATGAAGGCCACTACTTCTTCAATCGGCGCTGGAGCAAAAACACCCTGCGCAGTATCTTCCAACTGCTTACCTTTGAGAACAGTAATGTCCTGAGTAATATTGGCTAGATCAAAAATCTGAGTCCAGCGATAGCTAAACCAACCGTTGCGCAACACAAGGCACTTTTCATTATTTGCAAATTGGCGAGCAACTGCTTCCATGCCAAAAGTGCCACTACCCGGAACGATGACAGCCGAGCTAGCGTTATAAGCATCCTTCAGGACGCTAGAGATATCCACCATGACTTTTTTGAATTCTTCAGACATGTGGTTGAGCGAGCGGTCTGTATAAACAACCGAAAACTCTAATAAACCATCTGGATCAACATTCGGGAGTAAGCCTGGCATAGTAATTTCCTAGTAAATCGTGTGATTAGTCCTAAATGATACTGATTTAGCGCTGTTTGGGTACTCAGCCTCCGAAAACGGGCTTTTTGAGCCAATGAGGTGGGTTAGCTGCTTTTTTTGGCCGTAGAAGAGACCAGTATTCCGATAACAATGAGGGCAAAAGCAAGGCCATGAAAAAGCTGGGGTGGATCACCCAAAATAGCTGCCGAGAGTAATGCGGTGAATAAGGGAATGAGATTGGCAAAGAATGCCGCTACGGTTGGACCAGCACCATTGACCCCCAAGCCCCAGCATCGATAAGCAATTAATGATGGCCCAATTGCTACAAAAATGATCAGTGCCCCAGTCCAGTAATTGAGATCAATAAAGGCGTGCCCCGTAGCAATCTCCGCACCCTCGAATAACATCGTCCACATAAAACCAATGAAGACCTGAGCCATCAAAAACTCAGCCCATGGCCATTGACGTTCAGTACTCTCGCCAGGACGACTAATCATCCAACTATAGAAAGCCCAAAGAATTGTGGCCAACATGATGAGTAAGTCACCCATCACCACTTCCATGCTGAGCAGACTAGTTGGCTCACCACGCGTCAGAACAACCGTAACCCCCACCAAAGAAACTACTGCACCCACCATCTGCAAAAGCGTTGGCCTCACCTTATAAAAGACGGCACCGATAAAGAGCATCCAAATTGGCATGCTGGCACCAATGAGCGTGACATTAATTGCAGTTGAAGTTTGTAGGGCAAGATAGAGCAGCACGTTGTAGCTACCCACTCCCAAAAGCCCCAAGACCAAGAAGCGGCTCTTGTTTTGCCATAGGGCACTACCAGGCTTAAAGATCTTCCATCCAAAAGGAAGCAGCATGAGGGCTGCAAGCCCCCAACGAACTGCACTCAAGCTGATTGGCGAAATACTCCCCACCAACACTCGCCCAGCTATCGCATTACCCGCCCAAAGAATGGTGGCTAGCGTTAAATAGAAGACAGTCGACAGGGGTAATTGAGGCATTCAGAAGGATTTAGGTGAATAAATGGGTATTTTGAGCCCCAAGAAGGGCTTTGCCTACGCATTGTAGAAACAAATGCCTGGTATTGCTAAGATAGAGCTTAAATTAGCGCCAGACATCTGGCATTGGCAATATACAAAGGGGTTTTAGTGGCAATCATCACCAATATTGAAGATTTACGAGTTCTGCACCAAAAACGCACCCCTAAGATGTTCTATGACTATGCAGACTCCGGGTCATGGACTGAATCCACTTACAGAGCCAACGAATCCGATTTTCAGAAGATCAAACTACGCCAACGCGTTGCTGTAAACATGACCAATCGCACCACCAAAACAACGATGGTGGGTCAAGAGGTGGCAATGCCCGTAGCACTTGCACCAACTGGTTTAACCGGCATGCAACACGCCGACGGTGAAATTTTAGCTGCCCGTGCCGCAGAAAAGTTTGGCGTTCCCTTCTGCTTATCCACTATGAGTATTTGCTCGATTGAAGATGTGGCAGAACGCACAACAAAACCGTTTTGGTTTCAGCTCTACGTCATGAAAGACCGTGGCTTTATTGAGCGCTTAATTGAACGCGCCAAAGCAGCCAAGTGCTCCGCTCTAGTTCTTACTTTAGATTTACAAATATTGGGGCAACGTCACAAAGATTTAAAAAATGGTTTGTCTGCACCTCCCAAATTAACCATTGCCAATATGATCAACATGATGACCAAGCCACGCTGGTGCATGGGCATGGCAATGACTCCTCGCAGAACCTTTCGCAATATTGTTGGTCATGCCACTGGTGTTGGCAATATGTCTTCCCTCTCCTCTTGGACTGCCGAACAGTTTGATCCAGGTCTGAGTTGGGATGATGTGGAGTGGATTAAAAAACTCTGGGGCGGCAAGCTAATCATTAAAGGCATCTTGGATGAAGAGGATGCGCGCTTTGCTGCCAACTCCGGTGCTGATGCATTGATTGTTTCCAATCATGGTGGCCGTCAATTAGATGGCGCCATCTCCAGCATCAAAGCTTTGCCCGGCATCGTTAATGCGGTTGGCAAAGATATTGAAGTTTGGATGGATGGCGGCATTCGGTCTGGACAAGACGTATTGAAAGCATGGGCACTTGGTGCGCGCGGTACGATGATTGGCCGCCCTTTCCTCTATGGCTTGGGCGCCATGGGCGAAGCTGGTGTTACCAAATGCCTCGAAATTATTCACAATGAATTGGATATCACAATGGCTTTTACAGGACACCGTGACATTCAGAATGTGACTAAAGATATTTTGTATCCAGGAACTTTTTAATATTTCATACTTAGCCAATTCCCCCGAATTAGTATTTGCCATTTCCGCTGCAGCCCTATCGGGTTCAGTGTGGTTTGGTAACGCCGTATTGAGCAAGTACCGTACAAAGGATACTGAGACCTCGGCGGATTTAGGAATCATCCAGACGGCTACACTCACTCTGCTTGGCTTGATCATTGGCTTTACCTTCTCTATGGCCATTGCTCGATATGACTTGAGGCAGACTTATGAAGAGGCCGAAGCAAATGCCATTGGCACTGAGTTTTTAAGAGCAGATCTTTTGCCCAGTAAAACTGCAGATTCCATCAAAGGATTGCTCAATGAATACTTGGATCAGCGGATCTTGTTCTACTCCAAGCAAGATCATGAGACTGCCAAGCAAATTACACAGCGTACGATTGCACTAGAAAACGCCATGTGGAATGAGCTGCTCCCAGTTGCAAGGACACAATCAACCCCCACCATTGCGCTAGTGATCTCCGGCATGAATGATGTGATTAACTCCCAAGGCTACACTCAGGCTGCATGGTGGAATCGCATCCCAACAGCCGCCTGGTGGTTAATGGCAGCAATTGCAATTGGTGCCAATATGCTAGTAGGCTTTGGTGCAAGAAACTTTAAGCGCAATGTTGGCCTCTTTATGATTTTTCCAACAATGATTGCCATCTCCTTCTTTTTGATTGCAGACATCGATAGCCCTCGTGGTGGCGTGATTCGCATCGATCCACGAAATTTGATTGATTTAAAACATAATATGAACACCGTGCATAGCTCGGCAGTCACCACAGGCGGTAAAAAATGAAGCGTGTTGTAGATGTATATAAAGATAGAGGCCGTGAATTGGTATGGACTTACGTTATTCACCTTGGCAATATTGAATTTCATCCAGCTCAAATTGATTTTGAGCAAGAGGCTCTTAGACTTTCTCAGATCGATAAGCGCGGAGCGCCAAATGAGCTGAGCGCTAGGGCCAGGCTTTCCGTTAAATAATTTTTACTTGAATTCCGATATATGAAACCCTTAACCAAAAAAGCCAAGATGGCTATTGGCTGGACCATCCTGATGACAGTAGTTGGAACTGCCATGTTGCATCAATGGCAATTCTTTGCCATGGGTTGCGCATCAATTGCACTCCTACTCGTTGCGAACCACTACGATCTATTAAAGGATCCTGAAGACAAAAAATAAGACCTCTATCTTTCGATAGAGGTCCTGATCGATCTTTACTGAATCGAAACCCTGTAAACCTTCTTTAGATTAAAGCGTTGGGTAATCCGTATAGCCCGCTTCTGCCCCACCGTAGAATGTTGCACGGTTATAAGCATTGAGTGCAGCACCTTGCTCAAAGCGCTCAGCCAAATCCGGGTTAGAAATATACAAACGACCATAAGCCACTGCATCAGCTAATCCAGCCTCAAGAACAGCCTCTCCCATAGCTTGGTCATATCCACCAGCACTAATAAATTGACCTTTGTATGCATTTCGGAAAATCTCTGAAGTGATTGGGGCGCCTGCATCGATCTGATCATTACCGCCCGCAGTCGTTGAGCGCGGCTCAATCATGTGCACATAGGACAACTGGTAGCCATTGAGCTTTTGAATTACGGCATTGAACAAAGCGATAGGATCACTATCAGCCATATCGTTAAAACTACCGTAGGGTGAAAGTCGAACACCGATACGGTCGCCTGGGAATACCTTAGCAACCGACTCAATAACCTCACCCAATAGACGAATACGATTTGCAATAGACCCGCCATACTCATCAGCACGTTGATTGGTTTTATCTTGTAAAAATTGATCGAGCAGATAGCCATTTGCGGAGTGAATTTCTACACCATCAAAACCTGCTGCTTTTGCATTAGCTGCAGCGAATTCAAAATCCTTTAACAGGCGTGCAATGTCTTCAGTCGTCATTGCTTTAGGAGTTTCATAGTCATGTAACTTCCAATCAGCGCCGTAAGTTTGACCGGCGGGTGCAATCGCGGAAGGTGCCTCAGGTGCACCCTGCTCAGGATGCAAAGATGAGTGAGAAATACGACCCACATGCCAGAGTTGGGCAACCATCTTGCCACCCTTGGCGTGAACAGCATTCACAATTTCTTTCCACGCAGCAGTTTGCTCGGCAGAATAAATTCCGGGAGTTGCTGGATAGCCTTTTCCGATTGGAGAAATTTGTGTTGCTTCGCTGATGATGAGGCCAGCGCTTGCTCTTTGCTCATAGTATGTTTTTGCCAAAGGATTTGGCACATCCCTATCGATGGCGCGCATTCTTGTTAGCGGTGCCATCACCAGACGATTCTTTAACTCAATGGAGCCAAGCTTGACGGGGGTAAACATGATTTCTTTTCCGGACATGAGACTCTTTCTTTTTTACTGATAAATTATTCGATCATGGACTGTAGCAAGAATGGTGCATTCTTGCTGAGCCCAGCTTAATCCTTGCGCAAGCCCTTCACCGCACCACGACTGCTCTTGGCGCCCTTCTTGAATCTCTCCTGAATGCAATCAGAAAACGCCTGGAACTCCGCTAAGTGAGCTGTAGACGAGCGAGCTACCAAGGCAATCACTCGCTTAGGAGCAGGCGGCGCTAATGGGCGAGCCTCTAAGCTGGTGCCATTTAACAAGCCGCCTCTTACCGCCATCTCTGGCAGTAATGCAATTCCCATTCCGGAGTCCACCATCTGTAGCAGCGTTAGCAGACTCGTCGCTTCCATGCCGTCCGCTTTGCGAATATCTGAGCGCTTGCAAGCCTGCAATGTGTGTTCGCGCAAACAGTGCCCCTCTTCTAATAGCAGCAGTCTCTCCGCCATTTTTGCCGGTAGGTGAATTTCCTTACCCTTAAGGGCTGGATCATCCTCCTTGGCAACTAACCAAAACTCGTCATCAAATAATTCTTTAACCAATAAGCCTGAGGTCTCATACGGCAACGCAATCAGAATGAAATCCAATTGATGCTCAGCCAATCTAGTTAAAAGATTAGCTGTTAGATCCTCACGCAAGGCAATTTTTAAACTCGGAAAACGGGTCCGAATATCCGGCATCACATTCGGGAGCAAGAATGGGGCAATGGTTGGGATTACACCAAGGCGGATAGTTCCAGCCATGGGCTTACCTGCAGCGTCTGCGTATTCCACTAAATCTTGGGACGAAGCTAAGATCGTCTTCGCCCTCTCCAGAATCTCGAGGCCAATGGGGGTAATCGCCACATTTTGACGGTCTCGCTCCACCAAGCGAATACCCAAGCCGTCCTCAAGCTCTTTTAAGCCTGCACTCAGGGTAGATTGGCCTACGAAACAGACTTCTGCTGCTCGGGTGAAATTAAGCTCTTGAGCAATTGCCACAAAATAGCGAAGCTGGCGTAATGAAGGTAGAGCAGCCATGATTTGTAGATGTCCCTATAATCAATTTATTAGATAAATAATATCATTTCTATTCACCCTATAAATCATTATTTAGCGACTTCATCCAATATAGTTTGACCCTGACTTACAACAGAATTTGAAATTAAATTTAAACTGCTTGTAGTCTCTTTTAGCAAGGAATCCCTATGAAAACTTGGCAATGTATCGTGTGCGGCTTTAACTATGACGAAGCAAAAGGCTTGCCTGAAGAAGGCATTCCTCCTGGCACGGCTTGGGCTGACATTCCAGACGATTGGGAGTGCCCTGACTGCGGCGTAGCTAAGTCTGATTTTGAAATGGTTCAGACATCGTAATTACTCAAAGCTTAAGCAGCTTTGCAGTACATCAACTAACGTAATACAGCATATCAATAGGAAACTCCGTCTTGGACCATCACAACGATTTATCTCAATCAGGTATTGTCATTATTGGCAGTGGCTTAGCCGGCTTTACCGTTATTCGCGAGCTTCGTAAGCTAGATAAAACAATCCCCGTGACTTTGGTAACTCGAGAGCTGGGCTATTTCTATTCGAAGCCTATGCTCTCAACTGCCCTCGCCAGCAATAAATCAGCAGAGCAATTAGTTTCCACGAATGCCGACGGAATGGCAGCTCAACTAGAGATTTCGATTGTGAGCGATGCTAATGTCACAGCAATTGATACTGTCGCCCAGACAATCACTACTTCCAAAGGAAACATTCCTTACGGCAAGTTGGTACTGGGCTTAGGTGCAGATCAAATTCGCCTACCTTTACAAGGCAATGCGGCTAATGAAGTCATCACCGTTAACGATCTAGAGGAATATGCTCAATTTCGTAAAATGATTGAAGGCAAAAAACGTATTGCCATTCTTGGGGCTGGCCTCATTGGCTGTGAGTTTGCAAATGATTTAGTTTTGGGCTCTTACGAAGTTGATGTTATTGATCTAGCGCCACAGGCTCTGGGTCGACTTCTTCCCGAGGCAGCCGCACAAGCTCTGCAAGAAAAACTGAGCGATGCGGGAGTGCGTTGGCACTTTGGAACTACCGTGCAATCGCTTGATCGCAATGCTGACTCCCTATCAATCACGCTCGCCAACGGATCAGTCATTGCTAGCGATGTATTTCTATCGGCCGTTGGCTTGAAGCCTCGACTAGATTTAGCTAAGGCTGCTGGAATTGCAACAGGCACAGGCATTACCGTTAATCGCCAATTAGAAACTAGCGCTAAGAATGTATTTGCTATCGGTGACTGCGCTGAAGTAGATGGCTTAGTCCTACCTTATGTCATGCCTATCATGCAGGCGGCGCGTGCTTTGGCACCAAGCCTGCTTGGACAAGCGGCAGCTCTGACCTACCCTGCTATGCCGGTGATGGTGAAGACCCCTTCACTGCCGACCATTGTTTCGCCACCGGCAAAGGGTGTGACTGGCGATTGGAAGATTATTCCAGTGGAAGGCGGCCTTGAAGCCCGCTTTGAATCAAGCGATGGAAAATTACTTGGCTTTGCTTTGCTTGGAACTGCAACAGCGCAACGTGGCGCCCTCACAAAAGAGCTGCCCCCAATATTGCAGTAAGGGCAAGTCTTCGTGACTTTCCTCAATAATCCAAACTAGATTTAGCAATAAGAAAAGGCCCGCATCTGCGGGCCTTTTTCATCATCTACAGCGGTCTGTTTATGAAACGATTACAAACCAAGTTGAGTTGTGTGATTGAGCAACCATCAAAAACAACATTGGTACAGAAAGCATTGTGTTGAAGCGTGAAGTCAACATCGCAATACGTGCTGACTTTGCTTTAACGTCCGGCTCAACAGCAACGATGCCTAGGGCACGCTTTTGATTTGGCCAAATAATGAACCAAACGTTGAAGGCCATTACCAAAGCAATCCACATGCCTAAACCGATAGCGCGGAATGGAGCTTGCAAGGTAAACGCCTGATGAGCGTAACCATTCAACACTGACAAGATCAACCCGCTAACAACGGTAAATAAGGCTGCCCAGCGGAACCAAAATAATGCTGTTGGAGCAATTACTTTGCCAATAGCAGGCTTTTGCTCATCTGGAATTTTTGGCATGGAAGGAATCTGCACAAAATTGAAATACCAAAGCAAGCCGATCCACATCACACCAACCATCACGTGAATCCAGCGGAACAAGAATGGCAATTCAATAGAGCTGAGGTTTGCACCTAAAGCCAAAACAATTAAAACAAGGAGTACAAAACCAGCTAAAACTGTACGTCCTAATGAGGTCAAAATGGATGACATAAAGGTATCTCCTATATATAAGAATTCGTTGTAACTATAAACGATTCTGCTGTTTTTGTTTAAAGGTTAAATATTGCCGTTTTACTGGGCTGTCCAGCCGCCATCCATGTTCCAGGCTACTCCACGCACTTCAGAGGCATCAGGACCGCATAGGAAAACAGCCAGTGCGGCTAATTGCTCTGGGGCTACGAATTCACCTGAGGGCTGCTTCTCGGAAACCAAGGCTTTTTTGGCCTCCTCATTGGAAATCCCATCGCGTTCTGCACGTGCATCAACCTGCTTCTGAACCAGAGGGGTAAGGACCCAGCCTGGGCAAATCGCATTGCAGGTGATTCCAGATTTAGCATTCTCGAGCGCAGTTACTTTAGTTAAACCTACGATGCCATGCTTAGCAGCTACATAAGCCGATTTTTGGGTAGAGCCAACCAAACCATGGACTGAGGCAATATTAATAATGCGACCCCAATTACGCTTCTTCATTCCAGGTAAGGCATGGTGAGATGTGTAGAACGCTGAGCTTAAGTTAATGGCAATAATCGATTCCCACTTATCAGCTGGAAAGTCTTCAACGTTAGCTGTGTACTGAATGCCTGCATTGTTTACTAATATATCGAGTGAGCCAAAGCGTTTTTCAGTTTGCTGAATCAAGTCTTCAATCTCAGCCGGCTTGCTCATGTCGGCACCGTGATAGTCAACCTCAACACCACAGGCTTTAATAGCAGCAATAGCAGCATCTTTCTCGCCAAAGCCATTCACCATAATATTGACGCCCTGCTTTGCCAATCCAATCGCCATTGCTAAACCAATTCCGCTGGTTGAGCCGGTGACCAGCGCTGTTTTACCTTTTAAATGAGACATGATTGTCCTCTCGGGATATTTACAAGAAAAATATAGGATACAACGGAAGAATTTAGATTAGATGGAGCCAATGCCCCAATTGATGCCAAACGCTGCTGGGCACCAGGGTTAACAGCCAGGTCATCGTGAGATAGCGCAGTAGTTTGCCAATAAACATATAAATTAGGCAAGGAACCCAAGGCAGTCTGAGCCACCCCGCAGCCAAACAAAGGGGGTCACCAAAGCCGGGTAACCACGACAAAATCAGCATCTTCGGTCCCCGCTCTTCCAGCCAGTGCTGCATTCTGCTATTGGAAGGCCCCTTAAGTGACTCGAAGCTATTGCGGCTAAGTAGTCCAAGCCACCAGTCGAACATACCCCCTAAGGTATTGCCAATAGTGGCCACCATGATGGCGACCCAATATAGATGGGGGTTGACTGACACATACCCAAAAAGTATCGGCTCAGATCCTACGGGCAGCAAGGTCGCAGAAATAAAGGCGCTGATAAAGACTGCAGGCAAACCAACCGATGGCATCCCAAAGAAGTCAAAAAACTGACTCAGCATTTGCTCCATTAAGCAAAGACTCTAAGTGGGCTAGAAAGTAAGGATGCGACCATTCCTCAAGTATGCCCCAATAGGCATTGAGATCAGCTATATAGGCGAAGCTGGGGTCCTTTTTGAGTCGCCCACACTTTTAGATTCTTGCTTAAACTGTAGGGATTCGCATATTTGCTAACCCCCCCTTTTTTTATTGATAGATCGCCAAATGAATCACCCTATCCCCAAGCCAGACCAATACCAAGATATGCGGGAAGCCTTGCGCGACCTTTGCGGCAGTTTTGACTCCGCTTATTGGCAAAAGGTAGACCATGAAAGAGCCTACCCAGAGGCCTTTGTTGATGCCATGGCACAGGCAGGTTGGCTAGCAGCTTTAATCCCAGAAGAATTCGGTGGCTCTGGCTTAGGCCTAGCTGAAGCCTCAGTCATCATGGAAGAGATTAATTTCTCAGGTGGCAATGCAGGCTCTTGCCATGGTCAGATGTACAACATGGGCACCTTGTTGCGCCATGGCTCTGATACCCAAAAGAAGCTCTACCTCCCCAAAATCGCTACAGGCGAATTACGTCTCCAGACTATGGCCGTCACCGAGCCTACTACTGGCACTGATACCACCAAACTCAAAACTACTGCCGTCAAGAAGGGTGACAAGTATGTGGTCAATGGTCAGAAGGTTTGGATCTCCCGCATTCAGCATTCTGATTTAATGATTCTGCTGGCGCGCACTACACCCCTAGCAGAAGTGAAGAAAAAATCAGAGGGTATGTCGATCTTTATCGTTGATCTTAAAGATGCGATTGGCAAAGGTATGGCAATTCAGCCGATTGCCAATATGGTGAATCATGAAACCAATGAAGTCTTCTTTGACAACCTAGAAATTCCTGCTGAGAATTTGATTGGCGAAGAAGGTCAAGGATTTAAATACATTCTTGATGGACTCAATGCTGAGCGCACACTGATCGCTGCCGAATGCATTGGCGATGCTTACTGGTTTGTGGATAAAGCACGTCGCTATGCAAATGAGCGCGTGGTATTTGATCGTCCGATTGGCAAGAACCAAGGTATTCAGTTTCCGATTGCGGATTCTTATATCGAAACAGAAGCGGCCAACCTGATGCGCTTTAAAGCCTGTGAGCTTTTTGATGCCAAGCAAGCATGTGGTGCCGAATCCAATATGGCCAAGTACCTGGCTGCAAAAGCATCATGGGAGGCAGCTAACGTTTGCCTGCAAACCCATGGTGGCTTTGGGTTCGCCAACGAGTACGATGTTGAGCGTAAGTTCCGAGAAACCCGCCTCTACCAAGTGGCTCCAATTTCAACTAATTTAATTTATTCCTATGTTGCCGAGCATGTCCTTGGCCTCCCCCGCTCCTTTTAATTTTTTAGTTCTTTTCATTTTTTAAGTTGGGTTAGCAATTACATGAGCATTCGCCCTTTAGATGGCATCACCGTGGTTTCTCTGGAGCACGCTATCGCAGCTCCTTTTTGTACGCGCCAATTGGCAGATTTGGGCGCACGAGTCATTAAGGTCGAGCGACCAGGGGCGGGTGACTTTGCGCGTGCGTACGATGAGCGCGTTAGTGGCATGTCATCCCACTTCACCTGGGTGAATCGCTCCAAAGAAAGCTTGACCTTAGATCTCAAACAAGAATCCGCACTAACAGCACTCAAGACACTTCTAAAAACAGCTGACGTGCTAGTACAAAACTTGGCGCCCGGTGCTGCAGCACGCATGGGACTGACTGCAGAACTCCTGCAGAAAGACAATCCAGGCTTAATTTTGTGCGACATCTCAGGCTACGGAAATAATGGTCCTTATCGCGATAAAAAAGCGTATGACCTACTGATTCAAAGTGAGGCTGGATTCTTATCCGTTACCGGTACTCCAGAAAATCCCAGCAAAGCAGGAAACTCCATTGCCGATATTGCCGCAGGCATGTATGCCTACACCAACGTTCTGGCAGCTCTTTTACAAAGAGGCAAGACTGGTAAGGGCTCCACGATCGACGTATCTATGCTTGAATCACTCGGCGAATGGATGAGCTACCCGCTCTACTATGCCTATGAAGGCGCTACTCCCCCTCCTCGCAATGGCGCATCTCATGCCACGATCTACCCTTATGGCCCGTTTAAAGCAGGTGATGGCGGTACCGTCATGTTGGGTCTACAAAACGACCGTGAATGGGTTTTATTCTGCGAAGTGGTGCTCGGGAATCAGGCGCTTGCCAAAGATGAACGTTTTGATAAGAACTTCAAGCGCAATGAAAAGCGAGATGAACTACTCTCGATCATTGACGCCTGTTTTAGCAAGCTAACCACCGAACAAGTTATTGCAAAATTAGATGAAGCTCAAATTGCTAACGCCCGTCTCAATGATATGCAAGGCTTATGGAATCACGATCAACTCAAAGCGCGTGATCGTTGGGTGCAAGTCGGATCGCCTGTGGGCCCTATTCCAGCTATGCTACCCCCAGGTAGCAATAGCAGCTTCGACTACCGCATGGATGAGATCCCATCGGTAGGTCAGCACACTAATGCAATCCTGGGTGAACTTGGCATTAGTGCGAGCGAGATTGAGACGATGCGCGCGCAGGGAGCCATTTAAAGTAAGGGTGAAGCTAAGTGTGCCGCGTTCTCTAACAAGACACGCCAATGTGGTCGCTTAGCCCAGCTTACTGGATTCACCATATCTGATTGTGCCAAGTAGGAGTCAATCAGAGTTTCGAGTTTGGCGCAAAACTCATCGTTGTATACGATTAAGCTGATTTCAAAATTCAGACGCAAGCTGCGTTGGTCAAAATTAACTGAACCGAATATCGCGACACGCTTATCTATTAATAAGCTCTTCGTATGCAATAGTCCACCATGAAATTCAGCGATATTGACGCCAGCATTCATGAGATCAGCATAAAAGCTTCGGCTACTCCAGGCGACTAGCGTGGAATCATTTAATTTCGGAACAATGAGAGTGACATTTACGCCCCGACCCGCCGCTGCCATCAATGCCTGAATCAAGCCATCATCCGGGCCAAAGTAAGGTGTCGTAATGGTGAGCTCTTTACGTGCATCCATGATGGCGGATAACAGCACTTGATACAAGATATCGTCGCGGTAGACTGGACCAGATGAAAACTCCTGTGCCAACGCTTTACCCTCTATTGGAGTTGCAGCTGGCGCCACATCATTGAAGTGCGTAATCTTCGGATTGTCTACACTCCAGTCAAATGAGAAAGTCAGCTCAAATTGGGATGCTACCGGACCTTCAATTCTGACCATCGCATCAACCCATTCCCCAACCCCTGAATCTTGCTTGAAGCTGCGTGGATCGACCATGTTCATACTGCCAGTCCAAACGACGGCGTTATCAATCACAAATATTTTTCGATGCAAGCGAAGATCAGCACGTCGAAATTGGAAACGGCCAATCTGAATTGGCAAGGCCTCTGTCACTTCAATTCCAGCATCCCTGAAACGCTTCGGCCAATTCGATTTAAACCAGTCCTTACTGCCTAAGGAATCTAATAGCACTTTACAAGCTACGCCTCGCTTAGCTGCCGCAATTAAGGCCTCACCAACACGATCAGCATCACCGCCCAGAGCCCATATATAGAATTCCAAATGCAGTGTTGTTTTCGCTTGATTAATCTCATCAATAAATAGCTGCAAGATCTTAAGAGAGCTCGTAAACAATTCAATCTTATTGCCAGCAATTACCGGTGAGCCATTATTCGACTCCGCCAATAGACTTAGGGCTCTACCCTCGATTGGCAATAACTGCTTATCAGCCTGGTAGCGCTGTCGCATATTTTCAGTAATAGCCGCGTATTCTTTATCCATGCGAATAATTTTTCGGGTCAGCTTGCGACCTACGGGACGCTCACCAATCAAAATATACAAACCAATTCCAAGCAATGGAACGAGAACCACAATCAGAAACCATGCAAGGACAACACCAACCGGCCTTCTAACCGAAATCAATCTGAATCCAAACAAAAGCACAATAGCAATGTGCAGAAGCGGAACCCAGATTAAAGAGAGGCCGAAGGTGGTTCCCAGTAAATAATTTAAAAAACTCATACGATTTCCAGTTCCGCCGTAATACCTAGGTGATCAGATAATTTAAGCCATTCATACAAGACTTTTGCAGAATGGATTTTTAGACCTCGCACATAAATCCGATCCATCGGAAGCATTGGCTTCACGCTTGGAAAAGTTTTTGCAGGAGAGCCGGTAAGAACCTCAAATACTTCATTAAAACCAGCCGCTTGCATTGGAGCGCTCACACGATTACGCCAATCATTAAAGTCGCCCGCCACAATGGTTGGACCGCCACCCGCAAGAGTATCAATGTAACGAATGATCTCATCTAATTGACGCTCCCGTCCTCTTTCAAATAAAGCCAGATGCACACAAAAACAATGGATGGGTGTTGGCACGCCATCTAATTGAGTAATGCTGTGAAGTAAACCGCGCCGCTCAAATCGATAAGCTGAAATATCGTAGTTTTCACCCTTGTGCAATGGTCTTTTAGAAAGAATGGCATTGCCATGGTGACCATCGGGATACTCGACATTTTTACCGTAATGCCAATCATGCCAAAAATCTTCCGATAGAAAATGGGTTAACTCCATCAAGGGCCATTGACCAAATCGTCTGATCCGCCCTCGATGCTCTTGTTGGAGCTCTTGGAGGAAAAGCAAATCAGGATGATGGCTACGCATTTTTTGACGCAACTCGTAAATAGTGGATTTTCTGTGTAAAGGGGATAAGCCCTTGTGCACATTCATCGTCATGACGCTAAAGCGACCTAAATGGAGCTGGCTCATTAAAACTGTCCTGCAGCGCGTTGCCGTCTTACACGCGCCAAATAGATTTCGCCTTCAACCAAGTCCTGGCATTGCATGCACTTATTACAAATGGAGGCCTGCTCACGCAACTCATCAATAGAGTCGATCGGATGCTCATCGAGATATTCACGAAGATCGACATCGAGGACCTCGTTGCAGAGGCAAATGACTTCAGCCATAAGTTAAAAAGGGGAAATTGTTTGCATTTATGCCATTTTGCCACCGCCTTGCTAGAATCGAGCCCATGTTTACGACCTTTCAGGACGCCTTCGGACTGCTTGTGCATTTAGATGCAGGGGTGGTTGGCATCGTGTTGGTCTCACTTCAGGTTAGTTTGAGCGCCCTGCTACTGGGCACCCTACTTGGCCTACCAATTGGCGCCCTGCTGGCAACGGAAGAATTTAATGGCAAAAAGACAATTACGGTCACCCTAAATACCTTAATGGGCGTTCCAACGGTGATTGTTGGCGTAGTCGTTTACCTTCTACTCTCGCGAACAGGGCCCTTGGGGGTGTGGGGCTGGCTTTTTACACCTAAGGGCATGATCGTAGCCCAAACACTGCTGACAACCCCTCTCATTGCCGCCCTAAGCCGCCAAACCCTAGAGGATTCCTGGAGAATTCATCGGGATTCGTTTAGGGCACTTCGACTACCTAGGCTTTCTGCCCTGAAATGGCTTATTTGGGACTGCCGTTTCTCCCTGACGATTGCCATTCTGGCTGGCCTAGCCAGAGCAATATCTGAGGTGGGCGCTGTCATGATCGTAGGCGGCAATATTGACCACTCTACCCGCACCATGACTACGGCAATCGCACTAGAAACTAGCAAGGGAGACCTACCGTTGGCTCTAGCCTTAGGCATCGTTCTACTGGGTATTGTGTTGCTGGCAAACCTATTTACATTCGCAGTGCGCCAAGTTGCGGAGCGTCGCTATGGTTAAGTTAGCAACTGAATTCAAGCGTTACATAGAGCTTAAGGATGTCATCGTCAAAAGCGATGGGCGCATCATCTTAGATATTCCGCATGCAGTCATTCCGGCAGATCGAATCTGCGCCTGCATTGGTCCTAATGGTGCCGGAAAGACAACGCTACTGAAACTACTTGATGGCTTGATTAAACCTGATTCCGGAACAGTGACTTATTCAACTGTAGGCATCCGCTCATCCCTAGTGCTCCACCACACACCAATGATCAAAGCCTCAGCAAGAACCAACCTTGCGATGGTCAAAGACTACGATTCTTCTATTGATTCAATCCAGGTTGATGGAGTCATTGAGCAAATCGGCTTAAGCCATCTTGCAAACAGCCCCGCACATAAACTATCGGCAGGTGAAAGACAAAAGCTTTGCTTGGGCAGAGCCATTTTGCAAAAGCCTAATTTGGTTTTGCTGGATGAACCTACGGCCAACCTAGATCCCAATACAACAGAGCAAGTTGAAGAAATGATTCGTCAATTCAAGCTTCAAGGCTCAGATGTGATCTTCACATCCCATCAACTTGCACAAGTACAAAGGTTGGCGGAGTACATTATCTTTATTGATCAGGGCCAGATAAAAGAAAAAGGACCCGTAGGTCCTTTCTTTGCCGATCCTCAGACTCAAGCAGCTAAGCGCTACTTACATCAAGAATTACTGAGCGACTAATTACTTTGCTGCTGTTGGCGCCGCTGCAGTCGGTGCTGGAGCTGCCGCTGCAGCGCCTGGTGCAACAAATGGAGGTGGTGCAACACAGGCTGCTGGCGCCGGAGTACCAGAAACCCTGTATTGATCTGCCACTTTGTTTTGCGCCTGGCACAACTTAAATGCTCCAACCTTATCACCATAGGCCGCCTTAGCTTTTGCTAAGTTTGCAGCCTCTTGAGCTTCAGGTGTTAATGGTGGCAAGGCGGCAAATGCAACTGCAGTTGCAAATGAACAGAGTGTGAAAGCAATGATTTTTTTCATGGCCATGTCCTTATTTATTAACCTTGTCATACCAAATCTCATGGTGCTCTTTGGCCCAAGTTGCATCTACATAGCCATTCTTCATGCCATCAATAGAACCTTGCATACCAATCGTACCGATGTAAATGTGACCCATTGCCATGGCTGTCATCAAGATAGCTGCTGAGCTATGAATAATATTGGCTAACTGCATTGTGCCGCGGAGATACTGGACATCCATGAAGGGTACGATCATATCGAGCACGAAGCCAGAAGCTGAAATAGTGAGCCCCAAAATAACCATGCCAAACCAGAACCAGATTTTCTCGCCCATATTGAAGAATCCTGCAGGAGGATGCTTACCAGTCAAGGCCCCGCCAAGCGTCATCAACCAGGTGAGATCACCCTTACCTGGAATATTACGAGTAGCGAAGAGAAGGAAGAAGATCACAACGCTCAACGTAAACAAGGGTCCAGAGTAGTTATGGATGTTCTTACAAATCATCAAGAATGAGCCATAAGCAGCGCCGCCCATCAAAGGCATTGCAAAGTACTTACCCCACAAAATCAGACTACCAGTGACAGCAAGACCGATAAAGCTGAAAGCCATTACCCAGTGAGTGAAGCGCTCAAGACCGTTAAAGCGCTTGATCTTCACACCAGACATCGGGGCATGAAGTTTGATTGGGCCCTTAATCAGGAATAGAGCGGCAATACCAAAGAAAGCAATTGCGAGTACCCAAGCGCCGTAAACAGTGATGATGCCATTACGAATCAAGCGCCATTGCTGACCAGCGCGCTGAATCAGAACGCTCGCCTCTTTATCAGGGATGCTGACAAAGTTATAAGGGTCGCTATTGGCCGTATCCCAAATTGCACCCTCTTTAGGCGCAGTATTTGCTGGCTGGGATTCAGCTTGCGTGCCATTAGGAATGGAGTTGAGATTTTTTGGAAAATCAATGCCACTTGGGGATGGCAGAGGTTGCATTGGAGCGCGCTCTGCAAGACAGACACCGCTAAGCAGACTTAGCGATACGCCTAGGGCTAAAACCCATGAGCGACTAACACTAGAGAATGATCGATTCATACAAATATCCTTAAACGTTTTCGTTTTATTTATTGTTGTTTAACTGATCACTTAACGCGTGAGTATTCAGATTGCTTCTGATTGCGCTTGTTAATCGCTTCCGTCCAACTTGCCTGATCGCCCGGAGTCCAACCCTTAGTCATAAATCCATTGTCAGCCCCCATGTAAGGAGCCACATCAGGACGCTTTGCAGCTTTTGCTGCAATCTCAGGAGGTTCGGAGCAAGCAGCTAGCAAAGCGCCGGCTGCTAAACATAAACCGAGAGTTTTGAAATTTAATTTCATGACTTTGCTCCTGGAATTTTGTCAGCAGGTGTTGGTGTAGGTGCTGGGGATCCTGATGGACCATAAGCAGTCGACCAGCCAAAAATCTCATTGCTTGGATATCTACCATTAGCTTCGCGCACTGCAACACGCTTAGCGTAAATAGAAGAGATCACCTCACTATCACCACCAATCAATGCTTTGGTTGAACACATTTCTGCGCACAAAGGCAACTTACCTTCTGCCAAACGATTACGGCCATACTTCTCGAACTCGGCAACACTACCATTTGCCTCAGGACCGCCGCTACAGAATGTGCACTTATCCATTTTGCTGCGGGAACCAAAAGCGCCCTTACTTAAGAACTGAGGTGCGCCAAATGGGCAAGCAAAAGAGCAGTAACCACAACCGATACAGATGTCTTTGTCATGCAAGACAACGCCTTCATCGGTGCGATAAAAACAGTCTACCGGACATACTGCCATGCATGGTGCATCTGAGCAGTGCATACAAGCAACTGAGATTGATTTTTCCTTACCAACAATACCGTCGTTTACCGTAACAACACGGCGACGAGTAATACCCCAAGGTACCTCATTATCATTTTTACAGGCAGTAACACAGCCGTTGCACTCAATGCATCGCTCTGTATCACAAATAAATTTCATTCTTGCCATGGTGTTCTCCTGACTATATTTTTTAACTTAGGCAAATTTTTCGATTTGGCACATGGTGGTTTTAGTTTCCTGCATCATCGTTACCTGGTCATAGCCGTAGGTTGTTGCAGTATTAACCGCCTCACCCAGGACTACTGGGGCAGCGCCCTCAGGATAGTATTTACGCAAGTCATTGCCCTGCCACCAGCCAGCAAAGTGGAATGGTACAAACGCGGTACCTTGATCGACGCGCTCAGTAACCATTGCGCGGACTTTGATCTTGGCTCCGGTCGGAGATTTAACCCATACGTAGTCCCAATTCTTAATGCCACGTGCTTCTGCGGCCTTAGGATTGATCTCGACAAAGTTTTCTTGCTGCAACTCAGCCAACCATGGGTTAGAACGTGTCTCATCTCCTCCGCCCTCGTACTCAACCAAACGACCTGAGGTCAGAATGATTGGGAACTTCTCGTAGAGCTTCTCATTCAAGTTCTTATCCTGAACTGTTTTGTAGAGAGTCGGCAAACGCCAGAAATTCTTCTTGTCCGCAGATGTTGGGTACTTACGCATCATTGGCTCATTGGTACTGTAGAGCGCCTCGCGGTGAGTTGGAATAGCATCCGGGAAGTTCCATACAACTGCACGGGCTTTGGCATTACCAAATGGATGACAACCATTCTTCATTACCACGCGCTGAATACCGCCGGATAAGTCAGTCTTCCAGTTCTTACCTTCAGCAAGCTTCTGCTCTTCTTCGGTTAATTGATTCCACCAACCGAGCTTCTTCACGAGGACGTGATCAAACTCAGGGTAACCGGTCTTAATAGCGGAACCTTTGGAGTAAGAACCATCTTCAGCAAGCAAATTAACGCCATCTTTTTCAACACCAAAGTTAGCGCGGAAGTTACCACCACCTTCCATCACACTCTTGCTAGTGTCATAAAGATTTGGTGAACCAGGGTGCTTGATGGAGGCAGTGCCGTAGCAAGGCCAAGGCAAGCCATAGTAGTCGCCTGTTGTGTCGTAACCAGTAACCGGATCAACTCCGCCACGTGATTTCAATGTCTTCGGATCGAAGGTGCCAACCATTCTCATGTGCGCCTTCAAGCGCTCAGGAGTTTGACCGGTGTAACCAATCGTCCAAACGGAACGGTTAATTTCACGCAAGATATCTTCAATCTGCGGCTCTCTCCACTGCTTACCAGCAAACTTCGAGCTCAACATCTTGTAGTTCTTAGACAACTCTTCACCGAAGCCAAGACGGTCAGCAAATGCTTGCATGATCACGTGGTCAGGTACAGACTCAAATAATGGATCAATCACCTTCTCACGCCACTGCAATGAGCGGTTTGAGGCGGTAGCTGAACCTGTTGTTTCAAATTGAGTAGTCGCTGGCAAGAGGTAAACATTACGATTCTTGTTTACTACATCGCCTTCGGCAGGTGGCATCGCTGCCATTGCCGCTGTAGCACTTGGATATGGATCAACAACAACCAATAAATCCAATTTATTCATCGCACGCTTCATATCCAAGCCGCGAGTTTGTGAGTTAGGAGCATGACCCCAGAAGAACAAACCTTTCACATTAGTTTGTTGATCGATCATGTCATTCTTCTCAAGGACTGCATCAACCCAACGAGAAACCGTAGTACCGGATTTCTCCATCATGTCGGGAGCGTAGCGACCTTTGATCCACTCGTAGTCAACACCCCATACAGTTGAGAAGTGTTTCCATGATCCTGCTGCAAGACCATAGTAACCAGGCAATGAATCCGGGTTAGGTCCTACGTCTGTTGCGCCTTGAACGTTATCGTGACCACGGAAGATGTTTGTACCGCCACCAGATTTACCAACGTTTCCTAGGGCGAGCTGCACGATACAAGATGCACGCACCATGGCATTACCAATGGTGTGTTGTGTTTGACCCATACACCAAACTAAGGTGCTTGGACGATTCTTGGCCATAGTCTCAGCCACTTTGTAAACCTGAGCCTCTGGAACGCCACAAGCCTCTTCTACATTCTTTGGAGTCCACTTTTCCATCACTTCTTTGCGGATCTCATCCATGCCGTAGACGCGATCATTGATGTACTTCTTATCTTCCCAACCATTGTTGAAGATGTGATACAGAACACCAAATAGGAATGGAATATCAGAACCGGAACGAATGCGAACGTACTGATCAGACTTTGCAGCAGTACGGGTGTAACGTGGATCAACCACGATAACTTTGCAACCGTTTTCTTTTGCATGCAACAAGCTGAGCATCGACACTGGATGGGCTTCTGCAGCATTGGAACCAATGTACAAAGCAGCCTTGGCATTCATCATGTCGTTATAGCTATTGGTCATTGCACCATAGCCCCAGGTGTTTGCAACACCGGCAACTGTAGTGGAGTGACAAATACGCGCCTGATGGTCTGTATTGTTGGTTCCGAAGAAAGAAACCCACTTACGTAATAAATAGGCTTGTTCGTTATTGTGTTTTGATGAACCAATAAAGAACAGTGAATCTGGGCTGTACTTGCTGCGCAAATCTTTCATCTGCGCAGTAATCTCAGTTAAAGCTTGGTCCCAAGAAATACGTTGATATTTGCCATCCACCAATTTCATTGGGTAACGCAAACGGAAGTCGCCGTGTCCATGCTCACGTAAGGCGGCACCTTTGGCACAGTAAGAACCCATATTAATTGGGGAATCGAACACAGAGTCCTGACGAACCCAAACACCATTCTCAACAGTAGCGTCAGTTGCGCAACCTACGGAACAGTGGGTACAAATGGTTCTCTTGACTTCAATCTTGCCCTTGCCGTCCAACATCGCCTTGCTTGGTTCAGCAACAGCTTTTTGTACTAAGGTCAATTGGCTTGCTGCAATCCCAGCACCAACACCTACTCCGGAGCGCTTGAGGAAGGTACGGCGATCCATCGTTGGCACTGCAGATTGCAGCCCACGTGAAAGGCTGCCGATGAGACGTGATGCGGGCGTAGCACGGCCGCTTTGTGGGGTATTGGATTTACGAGTCAGACTCATATGTTGTCCCTGAGAAATATTTTTATTTAATTATTTGGAAACGACTTCATTAACAACTGGGTTTAAAGCATGGTGGTTTCGTAGTACTTACGAATATGCGCAGACAACTGATAGCCGTCATCTTTGCCTTGAACCGTACTGCCAATTTCTTGAATAACTGCCTTGCCAAGTGGCGTTTGGGAGGCGACAGCTACAGCACCAACGGTGGCACCTGCTCCAATGAAAAACTTCCGGCGGGAAGGCTTATTTTCTTCAGCAACTACAGTGTTGGTTTTAGCGTTCATCACAAACTCCCTTTTGGTGCAAATTGATTTGGATCAAGTGTAGTTGGTAATTGCATTTTTGACATATTCCCGTCAAAAAACTTGCTAGGCAAAACACCTATCATTTAATGATGCATTGCAGCATTAAATCATGTCGAAACTTTGCCCCTCGATAGCCAGGAATTCTCTGGTTAGGGCGGCCACTGGATGGTAAAGATGCATGTCTGGAATACCTTCTATTGCATCGCACAATTCGTCATACCAAGGGCGAATGTGGTCATTGAAAAAAACCCTTTGATTTGTAAGGTTTGAAATTTCTACGTCATCTCCCGCGATCAGGTAACGCATCACCTCACACAGCGCTGATATGTGATCCTCGGTCTCCGTAATCTCTTCAGCCGATTCCAAGCCAAAGCTCTCCAAAGAGCGACGGATTTCTACCAATGGCCTCTCATTTAAATGGCCGGCCATATAAAAAGAGCCATTCAGAATCACATTGGGACGCCCTACGCTAATGAAATTGCGATCAAACTCCTCATGCCAGGCTTTGGCGGGATTATTTTTAACAACCTCAACTACGCTATGCCAAACCTTGGCTAGTGGCGCATCGTCTGCCTGACCTTCCTGACCATCTGGGATGGAGGCAGCCATTTGATCTAGCAATTCCTGATCGGGCGGTTGATGAAGGAGTCTCGCAATCAAGCCGTATAAATCCGCCCTCGCCAAATCCTCCGGCAGACCTACATCACCCACCTCAGTTGAGGCACCCTCTTTTATCTGCTCGCTCATATTTCTTTTTTCACCATATCAACAACACGGCAATCGCCGCACATCTTGAGTCTATCTAGCGCCTCACCAGCAAAGGCTCCGTGCGCGCCTAACTTGATTAACATCAAATCCACCATCTTGGCGGTTCCAAATACCTTGCCACAGCTGATGCAATGAAACGGTTTAGTCTCATTGATCTCTACTTTTTGCTTACGCTCCTCGACAGTCAGCAAACGAGGGGCTAGGGATAAAGCTTGCTCTGGGCAAGTTTTTACACAGATGCCGCATTGAACACACTGCTTCTCAATAAAGGAAAGTTTGGGTTCATCCAAGTTATCTAGTAAGGCACCCTCAGGGCAACTGCCCACACACGACATACAGAGCGTGCAGGCATCTTGATTAATATTTAATCCGCCTAGGAAAGAAGATTTCGGTAAAGCTACCCCGCCTGCTGGAAGCGGTGTTTTGGCTTGCTTTTGCAAATGCTCCAATACCATCTCGATGGTTTCGCGCTTTTGATTGCCCAGACCAAAACTGGCAGGTGAGCAAAGCGCTGACAGAGCGCCGCGCTGACGAAGCTTACCCATGGCAGCTGACACTGGTTGCAGGTCTTCTGAAGATTCAAGTTGTATCAGGGAGAATCTCGCATCAAATCCATAGGCCGCCAAAATAGCGTTGCCTAACTCGATTTGCGTTTCAAGTGCAGCGCGATATGCCGGATCTTCATCGCCAGTTAGCAGAAGAATCACCTCACCAAAACCATAGCTCAGCGCACCAAGCCACAAATCTAAGCCGGTGGAGGCAATATGTTCAATACCGTAAGGCAATACAAAAGATGGTGGCCCTTCAAACTGCTTTGATCTCAAATGAGCCAAGCGCCCTAAAGAATCTAAGGCCTGAGTTCCAGCCTTAAGTGTATGCAGCAATAGAGCAGGTGCTTGCGATTGCTTTGCCTTAGAGCTCTCTGCAGTAAATACATTGGCGAGAGCTTTAATCTCTTTACCTTGATGGGTAACGCTTGGATAGTTGTAGCGCATTGCCCCCGACGGACACACTGTAGAGCAAGCCCCGCAACCCATGCACAGATTGGGATTTACTTCTACGGTGCCTTGCCCATTTTTAAATAAGGAAGAAATTGCACCTGTTGAACACACATCGATACAAGCATTGCAACCTACCTTGCCGTTCCGGCCGTGGGCGCAGACCTTCTCGTTGTAGATAAAGTATTTAGGCTTTTCAAATTCGCCAACTAAACCGAGTAATTGGTTCGCAACCAGTGATTGCTCAAATGGATCCCTACCAGGAGCAAAGTAACCTTGCGGCGTTTGACTCATACGCATCTGCGGATCAGCGCGTAGATCCATGATGAGATCAAATTCAGAGCTGCGCTGACGTTCTACTCGATCGAAATTAATCGCACCAATACCAGCACAAGCTGTGACGCAAGCGCGATGGGATTTACATTTATCTAAATCGATCTGGAACGAATCATCAATCGCACCTTCAGGACAAACCTCAACACAGGCGCCACAGCGAGTACACATCTCTGGATCAATCGGGTTTTGCAAATCCCAATCTACATTGAAGTTACCAAGATAACCATCTAACTTGGTGACATTACCCGTATAGATCGGGAAGTTCCTTGCGATAGGCAATGCACCTGACTCAGTACATAAAACAGAAACGTCGAGCGAGTCGCTAAGCTTCTCAGCCCAAGGCAATGCTTGATCGCCAGGTCCTACTATCAGCAAGCGACCTTGGCTTTCATAATTAACGACTGGTACTGGCTCTGCCTCCGGCATATCAGCCAAGGCAAGCAATGCAGCAATCTTCGGAGTAGAGGTTTTAGCCTCTTGAGTCCAACCAGCTACTTCACGAATATTCACAAAACGTAATGGCGCCACCAAAGGCTTTACGGATTGCTCGGCCAACTCACCAAATAAAGCGCGCTCTTGAGTGCAAGCAATCACAATCGAGTCACTGCCATCGAACGCTTTAATGACCGAGCCAACTTCCTGCCTACATAAAGAGGTATGGATATTTAGACCTAAAGCCTTTGCATCCAAAGGCATCGTTCCATTGCAATTGCAGACTAATTTGTGACTCATTGATTTCTTCTTAACTGGTTTTCTTATCCGCGGGCAAGGGATCCTTATCCCCCACTTCCTGAATAGGCAATGGTGTGGATGTTAAATCAGTCTGTGGACTTAGGGGTAAGGCCTGTTCTTCCGGTTCAGATTCTTTATTGGCAACAGTTTGGGTGCCCTGAGTTTCATCGTCACTATCTTTACGGAAAATGTTGAGCATGTCGGATTGCACCATGCGCTTAAGCATTTCCATTGGAATGGGGTCAGGCTTGGAATAATCATCAATATAGATATCCAGGCCATCCATTACATTGAAGTGCGGATCAGAGAACATCTTTTTCATAGCAGCCTGCTGAACTACAGGATCTACATCCGGCTTCATAAAGGCGGAGAAGTCAGGAGCCAGACGATCTATCTTCTCTACATCATCTAGAGTGGCAGGCGGGGGAGCATCTTGAATATCTGTATTAGGCTGTTTTGCCGTTGGGCTTGATGCTAACTCTTGCTTCTTATGATCAGCTGTTTTTTTCGCAGGCTCGATCTGCTCTCCAGACTTGAGGCGCGACCAACGATTCAGAAATCCGCCGGCCATTAGTCTTCCGTCCCGCGATTAGCGCCCTTGAATGATTCAGGGCGATGACGCTTTTTAGGTTCAGGGCGATAGTTCTCGTTAACATACTCTTGCAACCAAGAGGCATGCTCTGGAGACAGGGGAATGTTATCCACTGACTCACCACCATCCAATAAACGACCTGCTTCGTTATAGCTAACACTAATACGGTGAGGGACGGCAAAGCTTGCTTCAGATTTAGCTAGCTCGATAGACTGAGCATCAATGTAGCGTTCGATATCTTCCTCTAAGCGCCACATCACAAACCAACAAGGCTGAGTAGCAGAGAGGTTTAGGTAGTAGCCTTCACTCTCATCCGGGAAGAGACTCAGTTCATAGCCGGTAAATAGCCAAGACTCACCTTGATCATCACGCCCTAGAAACTGACCAATAATTTTTCCCTCTTCTCCGGGTGCATTATTAAATTGCCCAAAATCCGGCAACACCTCCTGCGGCGCCCACCGATATGAAATCCAGGGGTTATCAATAAACTGCTTACGCATGACAACTGCAAAACGCATAAGGCCTTAGGTGTTCTGAATCACAATGTTAGGAAATTTACTGCTCATGTCTTTTGAAAGCGCCGCTACTTTAATGGCAACCCGTCTTGCAATTGTTTTATAAATTGCACTGATAGCGCCATCAGGATCGGCTACTACTGTTGGACGACCCGCATCTGCTTGCTCACGAATCGATAAATTCAGTGGTAAGTCACCCAGGAAATCAACGCCGTATTCTTTACACATCTTTTGGCCACCGCCAGTACCGAACACATGTTCCTCATGACCGCAACTTGGGCAGACATAGGTACTCATATTTTCGATGATGCCCACGATCGGCACACCAACCTTCTCAAACATTTTTAAGCCCTTACGCGCATCCAGCAAAGCAATATCTTGAGGAGTGGTCACAATGACTGCGCCGGTGACGGGCACCTTTTGAGCCAGTGTTAACTGAATATCACCAGTACCTGGGGGCATATCCACAATCAGGTAATCCAGATCACGCCAACGAGTTTGACGCAACAGTTGCTCCAAAGCAGATGTCACCATGGGGCCACGCCACACCATTGGCGCATCATCATCGATCAAGAAACCAATGGAGCTTGCTTGAAGGCCGTGACCTTCCATTGGCTCCATCGTGTTTTCTTCTATTGACTCTGGTCTGCCTGTAATGCCTAGCATCATCGGTTGACTCGGACCGTAGATATCTGCATCCAACATACCAACTTGCGCACCTTCAGCCGCTAAAGCTAAAGCTAGGTTGACTGCAGTAGTAGACTTTCCTACTCCGCCCTTACCACTGGCAACAGCAATAATATTTTTTACATTCGGCAATAGTTTGACGCCGCGTTGGACAGCATGCGCAACGATTTGACTGCTGACATTGACGCTGACATTTTTCACATCAGGCAATTCGCGAAGCACAGCAATCACGGATTTACGAATAGCATCAAACTGACTTTTTGCTGGATAACCCAAAACAATGTCTAGGCTAATATCGCCACCATCTACTTTTAGATTTCTGACGCTCTTTGCCGACACAAAATCAATTTGCGTATTTGGGTCAATCAAACCCTTTAATGCTGCTTGCACAGCCTCTACAGTTAGCGCCACCGACATCTCCTAAGAAGAACAATCCCGCAAGGGGATCCCAATAAGGTCTATTGGGAGGTATTACAAATAATGGAATAGTGGGTAGATTAACCGCACATGCAAAAAATTGCTTAAAACGAGATTGGGAAATCTCGTTAGAGCGACTTAAAAAATAAGGAGGCTCAGGTAGTAAACCGCCATAGACATCAAGGCAGTGGCAGGAATAGTAAAGATCCAAGCCCAAACGATATTGCCAGCAACCCCCCAACGAACTGCGCTAGCGCGTTGAGTTGAGCCAACACCAACAATAGCCCCAGTAATTGTGTGGGTAGTAGATACAGGAACCCCAAGAGCTGTTGCCATAAATAAGGTGATTGCACCGCCTGTTTCAGCACAGAAACCACCGACAGGTTTGAGCTTAGTCAGCTTCTGACCCATCGTTTTAACAATTCTCCAACCACCAAACATCGTACCCATCGCAATAGCGATGTAGCAAGAAATAATCGTCCAGGTAGGCGGCATACTCGCGCCCGCTTCTGCGTAACCAGTAATGATCAGTAAGAGCCAAATGATGCCGATGGTCTTCTGCGCATCGTTACCACCATGACCCAAACTGTATGCACTTGCGGAAACTAGCTGTAAGCGTCTAAACCAACGATCTGTTTTTGAGAGATTAGCATTGCGACAAACCCAAGCTACCAACAACATCATTAGTGAGCCCAATAAGAAGCCCACCAAAGGCGAGATAAAGATAAAGGAAACGGTCTTGATAATTCCTGACCACACCAAACCATCAACGCCAGCCTTAGGCAAAGCCGCACCAACAAGGCCGCCAATCAACGCATGGGAAGAGCTTGAGGGAATGCCGTAATACCAAGTAACTACATTCCAGATGATGGCCCCAACTAGCGCCCCAAAGATTACGTGCAAATCAACTGCGGCAGGATGAACAATCCCCTTGCCTACGGTAGCGGCAACGCTCAGATGGAAAATAAAGATTGCCAGGAAGTTAAAGAAGGCAGCGAATACCACTGCCTGCTGAGGTTTGAGCACCCCAGTAGATACAACGGTAGCAATAGAGTTGGCGGCATCATGAAATCCGTTCATGAAATCGAATGCCAAAGCCAGCGCTACTAAAAGCGCTACTACCCAAAATGCGACTTCTATGGAGGCCAACTTATTTAACCTTAAGAATTTTCAAGAACGATGCCTTCAACCAAATTGGCAACGTCTTCACATTTATCGGTAACTTCTTCGAGCAACTCATAAATACGCTGTAACTTGATCAGCTCGCGCACTTCGATATCTTCGCGGAATAGCTTGGTGATCGCGGTAGAAAGCAAGCGGTCTGCACCAGACTCTAGGTGATCAATCTCATCACAGGTCTTTAGCGCTGCTTTAGCAACTTCGGGATCAGAGATGTCTTTGAGCATACCCACAGCGTTTTTCATACCAATACAGCATTGGTTGCAGAGCTCGGCCATATGAAGCATCTCATTTGTCATCTGCTTAACGTTATAGAGATGCATTGCCTCAGTTCCGTTCTGAATCAAATCAGCAACGTCATCCATCGTATTAATTAGATCGAAAATCTGATCACGGTCGATCGGTGTAATGAAAGTCTTGTGAAGGCGACGGTGCACTTCTTTCACCACATCATCGCAAGCATGTTCTGCGCTATCAACTTCTTGCGTGTATTTGGCACGCAATGCTTCATCGTTGTAATGCTCGATGAATTTAAGGAAAGATTCCGACGCTGAGACGATATGCGCAGCGTGTTCGTTGAACAATTCAAAGAAATTGCCATCGTGAGGCATTAGCTTGCTGAAGAACATAATTCACGATCCTTTGGAAACGAAATGCTGCGAGATTGAAAAAACTGACCACATTCTAAACAATGCCTTAATTCGATACAGGAAATCCAGCTTCTGTTATGAGCTCGGCGGCCGATTCACGAGAAAGGGTTGTTTCAAGTGTTACCAGCTGGGTCGCCAAGTCCGCTTGAACCTGAGCCTGGGGATCCTGGGCCTGTACCGCTCGTGTGACGGCATTAATGCAACCACCACAAGTTATTCCTGATACCTTCAGCGTATACATAGTTACCCCTTAAAAACTGTCAAAATACGATTGTTGATGGCCTTTTTTCACCTTACGGTAGATTATCTTCTACATGACCCCCTCAGAATCCAGTAATTCAGAGTTTTTTAGCCTTGATATTGGCGGAATGACCTGTGCCTCGTGCGTCAGCAGGGTTGAAAGGGCTTTGGATAAAATTCCTGGGGTTGAGGCAGCCACCGTCAACTTGGCTACCGAACAGGCAAGAGTTCGGATAAAAAGCGGCTCATCCAGCCTGGCTGAGATCATCGCGCTGGTTCAAAAGACAGGTTATGAGGCCAGAGAGAGCTCAGCTCGAGGCAATTTAGATCAGAAAAATGCCAAGTCATTTTGGGCTGCCGATGGCTTGGGTCGCGTCATCTTGAGCTTCTTGCTTTCCGCACCCCTCTTCATCCCCATGTTCTTGATGCCCTTTGGTATTCATTGGTCTTTATCGGGCTGGTGGCAGCTGGCTTTGGCTACTCCAGTGCAATTTATCTTGGGATGGCGCTTTTATAGGGCGGGTTTCAAATCCTTGATGGCTGGCGCGGGCAATATGGATCTACTGGTAGCTCTCGGTACCAGCGCCGCTTATGGACTGAGCCTGTACCTCTTGCTCACATCTAGTCACGCACACGAACTTTACTTTGAGGGATCGGCAGTCATTATTTGCATGGTCTTATTGGGTAAGTTGTTGGAGGCACGTGCCAAGCAACAAACGAGTGAGGCGATTCGCGCCCTGCAAAAGCTCTGGCCCGAGCATGCAAAAGTTTTAAGCGCTGATGTTGATCTCCAAATGAATACAGGTATCGGTATGGATCAATACCGCGACCTACCTTTGGATCAAGTACTTCCAGGCGATCGGGTTTTGATACTCCCCGGTGAACGCATTCCAGTTGATGGCGTCATTCTGTTTGGCGCTAGCCACGTAGATGAATCCCTGCTCACTGGTGAGAGCGAGCCCGTTAAAAAGGGATTGGACTCAAAAGTTATTGGAGGCGCCTTAAATGGTGAAGGCGTCCTTGTTGTAAAGGCTGAAGCAGTTGGTGTTGAAAGCGTACTCTCACAAATCATTAATTTAGTAGAAGAAGCGCAAACTCAAAAAGCGCCGATTCAAAAGTTAGTTGATCGGGTGAGCGCAATCTTTGTTCCTACCGTGATTATTCTTGCGCTCATTACTGGCATCGGTAACTGGCTTTACTTGGACTCAGTTTCCATCGCCATCTTGCGTGCCGTATCTGTGCTGGTCATTGCCTGCCCTTGCGCACTTGGTCTGGCTACTCCAGCCGCAATCATGGCAGGCACTGGCATAGCTGCACGCTTTGGCATTCTGATTAAGGATCCGCAGGTACTGGAGTTGGCACACCGACTCGATATCGTTGCGTTTGATAAGACCGGGACATTAACGATTGGCAAGCCACGCATGCTGGCTCTACTTCCTTTTAATCAGTCATTTGCCGACGAAGACCAAATCCTCGCGACTGCTGCGGGCTTGCAATTGGGAAGTGAGCACCCCTTGGCTAAAGCTCTACTTGATGCCGCAAAAGCAAAAGGTGTCGTACCTATTGCTACTTCCTCGAGCAAGGGATTGCCTGGCATTGGCATTGAAGGCATTCCGAATGACGGCCCTTTTGCATCGCAAACACTTCGCTTACAAAGCGTAGCTTCTCTCGAGGGAAGTTCTCAGCACGATATTGTTTTACAAAAAGCCCAGGCCTGTTTTGAGCAGGGGCAGACTGTTTCGGTATTAATGAATACAAGTGGCGAAGGTAGTGAAGTGGCATCACCAATTGCTGTAATAGCTTTTGGGGATGAGCTTAAGGCAAACGCTCAATCAGCAGTAGACGCACTTCATGCATTGCATATTCGGACAGTGATGCTATCTGGAGATAATTTGGCTGCAGCTACCCGAGTAGGAAAGACTATTGGTATTGATGAGGTCTTTGCTCAAATCATGCCAGGCAATAAAGCAGAGATCATTCAAAAACTGCAGGGCACGGCTACTGGTAAAAAACACTTTGTAGCAATGGTTGGTGATGGTGTTAACGACGCTCCAGCCTTAGCGATGGCAGATGTTGGTATGGCAATGTCTACCGGGACCGATGTAGCAATGCAAGCTGCTGGCATTACCTTAATGCGCGGCGATCCCACTTTAGTTGCAGATGCAATTGATATCTCCAAAAAGACATGGAGCAAGATTCGTCAAAATTTATTTTGGGCGTTTGCATTTAATACGATTGGCATCCCGATGGCAGCCCTGGGTTACCTGTCACCAATGCTGGCTGGTAGTGCAATGGCGCTGTCTAGCTTCTGCGTCTTAAGCAACGCCCTGCTTCTAAAGCGTTGGTATCCTAAGCACTCTTAAGTTATTTTGGGTTCTTGCGTACTAACTCAATGTCGCCATAAAGGGCGCGAGTTTCTGATTTAGTGTTGTCGGTATCAGTCAATAGTGCAATGCCAATAACATTACCTGCTGCTTCTCCATAAGCCAGCTTGTAGTCCGCCGCTAAATCTCGTTCATGCTTGCGCCACTCACCTAAGTTATCCCAGCCTGAGTCAACCACAATCATCTTTACGCGCGAGGTGTGAGCATTGTTTAAAACTGTGTTGACTGAATTTTTGCCTGACCAGATATACATCACCGTGGCGTAGGGCATCTCTTGACCACTAATTAAGCTAGCCATCTCAAAGGTGAGTTTTTCTTTTAAAGGAAGTTTGGATTTACTGCCATCAAAGGCTACCAAGATCCGAAGCGGCGCATCGTCACTCTGACTATCTGCATTATCCGCTTGCGGCATTGCACCCACCGCCTTCCATTCCCACTGAAGCCATAAATTTTGTGCGGCACGCGGGCGAAGCTTTACTGCCAGACCAGATGCTGATGTTTTGGAATTAGCAGCTAGTACCGTACGGCCTTGATATTTCTCGAGACGGTAAATAGTGTTCTTCTTATAAGGAGCAATGCGATAGAAGTTCCAACCATCTGGCATGCCATCTCGTGGCTTTTCCGCAGAGAATTTTGGCAAGTCCTCTTGGGCGGGTAGCTGATCAGCATTGAATGCTTGACCCGCCTCATTCTCGATCGAGTTCCCAGTCAAGCCAGCGCAGCCTCCCAATAAGGTGGCAATAGCAGTTAATAGCAGCAGGGATCGAAAGCGATTTTTTGTAAACATCTTTTGAATTGTCCCAAAGAATGGGGTCCTAAGTCTAAAATCAGGTGATGCGCCATCAATCACCCTCTAGCTGGGCCGCTATCAGCATCTGCATTGCTGCAGTGGTGCATTTTGCCCTCGGCTTCTCGATTGAGTTCTCTGTCGATGAAGCGCATTACGCTTTATATGCGAAGCACCTTGCTTGGAGTTACTTTGATCACCCACCGCTAGTGGGTTGGATACAGTGGCCACTGGTTGCCCTGACCTCATCCGAGGGGATTATTCGCCTCATTCCGGAATTACTATGGGTTCTTTCTGCTTTACTTGTCTATCAAGTAACTTTAGAAATTCATCGTTTTATGCAGGGGCGCAATGCAGGCTACTTAACCACTACCCTTCCATCAGCCAACCTGTGTGGGTTCATGGCTGTTTTGGCAATCATTGCAGCACCCCTACCCCATGTCTTAGCAATTGGTCTTTTGCCAGACACCCTTCTTGCCCCATTAAGCCTTGGCTTGATGTTGATGGCCTTACGCTGGACCCGAAAAGATCACTTCTCGATTGCGGACTGGGTCATCACCGGTTTCCTATTGGGTCTGGCAGGACTAAGTAAATACACTGCCGCATTTACTGCATTTGCTTTGCTCTTCGTTTTCTTAGCCTCACCCAAAAAAGCCTGGATCACCAAAGCTGGTTTCTGGGTAGCCGCAGTCATCGCCTTCATCGTGATTAGTCCGGTCTTGTATTGGAACTGGGTCAATGATTGGATCTCATTCAAATATCAAATTGCCCATGGCAGTGGTGGCACCTGGGCATGGCGCAGAGTTGCTGCTTTTTTGGGTATTCAGATTGCCTGCTTTGGTCCTCTATTGCTTTTAGGGGGCTATACATTTCTTAAGAACTGTCTCCACTCGCACAAGCTCGTTCTCATTGCTTTACTTAGCTTCTTCGCAATTCCCTTCATGATTTTTGCCGCGCTATCCGGAGGCGGCGGCCTACCCCACTGGACTACACCAGCTTGGTTTTGTCTGGCACCATTTGCCGGCATTGGTCTAGCCAAGGCCTGGGCCGTCCAACAACGTATGGCGATTCGCATTTTATTTGTTGGGCAGCTACTGATTTGCTTGCTAGGCTTTGGGTTTGTTTTGGCTGGAGGGCTTAATAGTGCCGCCATCAAATCCAATCCAATTGCCGATCTCTATGGGTGGAAGCTTGCGGGTCAGAAAGCCGCTCAATTGGCAGAAGCGACCAAAGCAAACGGTATCGCAGTTCAAAACTGGACCTTGGCTAGCCGTGCGGCTTGGTATACACAACCACTCCCAGTCTTTGTGCTGGACCAACGCCAGGATCAATTTGATCTGTGGTTTGGGCAATTGCCAGCCGGTGCAAACGTCTTGCTAATTAACTGGTCAGGAATGGCATTTAAGCCCCCAATTGGAGGCAATCTGGCCTTTGAGGCATGCGAACCCCTTGACAGCCTAGAAATCATCCGATTTGGGCAGGTTTTATCCAAATTTGACTATAGCCTTTGCCGTAACTGGCAGGATGCCGGGATAGCGCGTTAATTCCCCAAATTCAAGACCTTAGACTCTCAAGGCATTATCCTTACGCCTATGAGTTCACAACCCCAAGCTACCCCCAAAGCCACATCTGGGTGGAAAGCAATTCTCAAACGGGCTTGGCCCACGATTCGCATTTTGCTATCGGTAGCCCTCCTTTGGAAAGCCACGAGCGGAATTGATTGGCATGCCCTCTTAGATTCTGAAATTCAGATGCAGCCTTGGTGGTTTTTGGCAGCCGCCTTGATGATGCTCTCAGCCTTTATTTGCGGTGGACTGCGCTGGGGATTCTTAATGCGCAAAGTCGGGTTTCAGGGAAGCCTCATCAATTTTGTAGCACTCTACTTTGCTGGCGGACTGATTAATCAAGGATTGCCGAGTACGCTTGGTGGTGATAGCTATCGCGCTATTACTGCGACCCATTTAAATAGCAGTGGCAAATTAACTGAAGCAAAAGAGCTTGATGCAGAACTTCATCATTCAGTTGACTTGGAGCATGCCACCCCCAAACTGCGCTTGAGCTTTTCCATGGTTTTAGTCGACCGATTACTTGGCTTGGCCGGAAACAATTTGCTCGGTGGGCTTGGCCTCATTTTGGGTGGCGCTACTTTGGCGACCTGGGGAACAGACTTGGGTTATGCCGTCACTGGAATCATGATTTTGTCGGGTTTATTGCTTGCAGCAATTTTGGCCTGGGGCCCTAGTTGCAATCTCTTGCAAAAGTTACTGAACCGCCTGCAGATGAATCACGCACTGCCCGGCATTAAGCTAGCTTTTTCTTGGCCCATGAATGTGGCTCAAGCCGCATTTGCGATCGGCATTCATTCGCTCACGATTTTGACGCTGCTCTTCTGTCTAAAGGCCTATGGCGTAGACGCACCAATTGAAGCCCTCATGATTGGCTTGCCTGCATTAAGCCTCTTGTTGATGCTACCAATCAGCATCTCTGGCTGGGGCTTGCGCGAGGCCACACTTTCTTCTGTACTGGCATTGTGGGGCGTAAGTCCTTCCATGACGGTATTAGCATCGATTAGCTATGGTGCCATTACCGTCTTATCGGTATTGCCCGGCGCCTACTTTTTATTAAAACGGAAATAATTCTTTTAGAGTCCACTATGAGTATTAGCGTCAACACCATGCGCGCCATCGACCATTGGGTTGGTGTGCCACTCTGCGCAGTAGCAAGTCCGATAGTTGCGCTGATTGATGGCATCAAAAATGTCTTTAGTCGTGGCCCAGATGTGCCACGAAAACTGCTCTTTATTGAGTTGTCAGAAATGGGTAGCGCAATCTTAGTTGATCCAGCCATGCGAAATGCGCAGGCTCGTGGCGCTGAATTATTTTTCCTGATCTTTAAAAGCAATCGTGCCAGCCTAAGCTTATTAAATACTGTTAAGCCTGAAAACATTTTCACCATTGACTCTTCAAGCTTGGGTGGCTTAATTAAAGACACGCTTAAATTTTTACTGGTAGCACGTAAGCATCGCATCGATACCGTCATTGACTTGGAATTGTTCTCCCGTTTCACCGCCCTACTAACCGGCCTCTGTGGTGCGCGTCGCCGTGTGGGATATCACATCTTTCATGGTGAAGGCTTGTGGCGCGGCTTCATGCTGACTCGTAAAGTACATTACAACCCGCATATTCACATTACTAAGAATTTTCTTTCTCTTATCCATGCGGCATTTGCAAAAGAGATTGAAGTGCCATTTAGTAAAATTCATATTGCAGATTCAGAAGTTCGCTTAGAGCAGGCTGTGATTGATCCCACAGCGTTAAACAAAGTACGCGAGCGTATCGAGAAACTTGCATCAGATGCTGGCATTCAATTTAAGCAAGGCCAGCAACGCCTGATTTTGATAAATCCCAATGCAAGTGATTTATTACCGCAAAGACGTTGGGCACAGCAGCGCTTCTCTGAACTTATTCAGGGATTAAACCAACGCTACCCAAATGATCTTATTCTGATTACTGGCTCCCCAGCAGAATTTGAGTATGTTGAAAAAGTGCGTGCAGTTGCTAATGTTAAAAATGCACTGAACTTTGCAGGCCAAGTTAGCTTCGCGGAACTACCACCCCTTTACACCCTGTCTGATGTGATGGTGACTAACGATTCTGGGCCAGGCCACTTCTCTGCTGTTACGCCATTGCGCACAGTCGTCTTGTTCGGGCCAGAAACTCCAGCGCTCTATGGTTCCGTTGGTAAGTCCATTTCAATTACGGCTAATTTGGCGTGTTCTCCCTGCGTCAGCGCAGCTAACCATCGCAAGACACCATGCCACGACAATGTCTGCATGCAGGCAATCACCGTCCCTCAGGTGCTAGATAAGATGGTGCATCAATTAAATGAAGCCGATCAAGAGCGAGTACGTTAATTCGTATGGCTGAGCAGCGCAAATCGGCTTTAGCAGTTGCCTCTCTTTGGGTTTGGTGCATCCCCCTGATACCACTTGGTCTAGCAATCGCCATTTACTTTGGCGAACTACAAACTCCGACTTTTTTATTCATTAATCGCTACACCCAAGTTCTGCCAGACACCCTATGGACTTGGCTCACTTTCGTTGGTAATGGCTGGGGAATTTTTGCTCTGTGTTTTCCGCTTTTACTACTAGCACCTCGATTGCTGAGCGCCGGACTATTGGCATCTCTGATTGGCGGCACGATTAGTCAGATTATTAAGCCTTTTTTAGACCTCCCTCGTCCTGCTGGAGTACTAGCCTTAGAAGATTTTTATCGCATCGGCGAGCCTTTATTGCATAGGGCAATGCCATCAGGACACACGCTTACTGCTTTTGCAGTGATTTCTGGAATCTACTTTGCTAGCGATCGCGAAAAACGAAGCTCCTTATGGTGGATCTTCATCATTGCAAGCTTTGCCGGCATCTCTCGCAACGCACTTGGCGCTCACTGGCTTACAGATGTTCTAGTTGGTTGCGCCATTGGCATTTGGTCGGGCATGCTTGGGGCAATATTAGTTGGATTAATTCCGGATGCACAGCTAGCAGCTAATAAGATCGGGCCTCGTTTGCTTGCTCTTGGTGGCCTTGTGACGATCTATGTACTCCTCACCCAAACCCTAGACTCAGAGCTCAATCAACCTTTGCAATATGCTTGTGCGGCTTTAATCAGCATCACCCTGGCTTTATTTATTAAAGCGCAAAAACCTAAAGGCATATAAAGATGTTTAGTTATCGCCATGCTTTTCATGCTGGCAGTCATGCTGATATTCTGAAGCATCTTGTGATGATTCATTTGGTTGAATACCTTCAAGAAAAACCAGGCGCCCTCACGATTGTTGATACTCATGCTGGCGCAGGTATTTACAGCCTAATAGATGGTTTTGCTACGGTTAGCAAAGAGGCAGATCAAGGTATTTATCGCTTGGCTAAATTTGCAGAGACTAATCCTCTTAGTCCGGGCATTGCCAATTATCTCGAATACATTCACGCTGAGAATGCTGCAGATGAAGTCACCATCTACCCCGGATCCCCATTTATTTTGGCGCGATTACTAAGATCGCAAGACCGTTTAAAGCTCTTTGAGCTGCACCCCAAAGAGATTGATATCTTGCGCCACAATATTAGCGAGCTAAAGCAATCAAAACAAATCGATATCTATGCAGAAGATAGCTTTGCAAGATTAAAAGGATTGATGCCGCCACCTAGTAGGCGTGGGCTTGTTTTAATTGATCCTTCTTACGAAGATAAGCAAGACTACCGCTATCTCGAAACTACGATGGAAGAAGCTCTGCACCGCTTTGCTACTGGTTGTTATGCAATTTGGTACCCATGCCTCTCTAGAAGAGAATCGGCATCCCTACCGGATCACATGAAAAAGATTGCTGCAACTCATAATCGCTCTTGGTTGCAGGTGGAGTTAAGGGTTGAGAATGCCCCTAAGGAACGCCGACTTCAGGCTAGCGGCATGTTCATTATTAATCCACCATGGACGCTAGAAAAGCAATTGGCCGAAAGCCTGCCTATTCTTGTCAAAGCGCTTGGCCAAGACAGTGGTGCTGGGTTTGTATTAAAGAATTTTGAGGTTTAATCCAAAACCTGAATCATGACTTCATTGCGACGCATGAAGGGCAATGTCCAAGGCGGGTTATAGCGCGCAAACTGAGGCTCACCGACTGACTTTAAGTTCTTAAGCTTTATCCAATCGCGCAGTGCTTGAGTTTTCCCCTGAACCTTCTCTTCGTTATAAAAACCAGAAAAAGTAATTACCGCCCTTTTCTCTGCAGGAACTTCTCTTATTTTGACTTGCGGATCCAATGGTTTTGGCAAGCTAGCCAATGTGTACTCTGCAGGCATCACAAACGATACCGTCCATTGATTACCCACACCCTCAGAAGACTTGCTACTCTCGATCCCCACAGGAGCAGTCATGGCAATCTTGGCACTCTTATTTTGATCGGTAGATTCAATCCCAACGGGTGCAGTCATGGCTATCTTTTCGGATACCTGATTTTTTCCAAAGATATATGCTGCGATCAAGCGAAATCCTTGATTCGAGGCGGCGTCTAAATCACCATCCACCTTTACTTCCGCTACTAGCAGTGGGGCATAGGCACGCAATTCAAATGGTTCGGACTTCTCCAAGAGGACATACTTTGGTTCTTCTGTTGCCATTGCAGTACTCGCAATCAATATGCAGGTTAGAAATATTAAGACTCGCATGGAGAAATCCTTCATGATGGTTTACTACCATTCAGACTGAATACTAAATCCCGATTCATCATATTGAATGTGCGCTTGCGCACCTACTGGCAATGTGAGTTTCTCAGCCTGATGACCAAACGGCAATCCGGTTAACACCGGGATATTGCCAGGAAGACGTTTACTTATGGCCTCAATAGCACTTTCCAATGTGTAACCACGATCATTGTCATAAAGGCGATAGGCTGAAAATCCACCCAAAAGAATAGCGCTTTGATTTTCCAACACCCCAGCATCCAGCAATTGCATAAGCATGCGCTCGATTCGATAGGGATGCTCATTGACATCCTCTAGAAATAGAATTCCGCCATAGGTTTGTTCTTGCGTTGGCAAGTAAGGTGTGCCGACTAGCCCTGCCAGTACGGTTAAGTTGCCGCCCCAGAGCATTCCTGATGCCTTACCTGCGGCAGACTTACTTAAGAAGGGCTGAGCGACCTGGATGGTGCAATCTAATTTGCGCTCATTGATAGCTTGTTGAAAATGCCCCCACATGAATGGATTCGGGATGGCATCCTGCTCCCCCTGGCAAGCAAAATCAAAGTTGAGCATGGGGCCTGCCAAAGTTACCGCACCAGTCTTTGCCAATAAACCCATCTGAAAGACTGTGAAATCACTGTGCCCACAAATCTGTAGGCCATTTTTAATGGCTTGAGCAATCGCGCTCCACTGAATATCTGGGAGTAAGCGATGTAATCCATAGCCACCACGCATCGCTACGACCGAACTATCAGGAGACAAATTAATCAGTTGATTGATTTCAGCCAAACGCTCTTTATCCGAACCGGCAAAACGTTGCTCAACTCGATTTACACATTCCAAATTGAGAACTTCAATACCCTGCTTCTGAAGCCACTCAATACCTGCTAACGGGCTACGCGCATCTAAGCTCGCTCCTGAAGGAGCAATCAAATGAATTTTCTTCAACGCCGCTCCTTAAAAAAATCACGTAGTACCTGACCACACTCTTCACCCATGATGCCACCTTCAACCTGCGTCTGGTGATTAATCTGTTTTTCTGAGAATACATTGAGTACGCTACCGGCGGCGCCTGTTTTAGAATCAGTCGCACCAAATACTACGCGCTCTACTCTGGCATGCAGCATCGCTCCTGCGCACATAGTGCAAGGCTCCAATGTGACATACAGGGTGGTGCCTGGTAATCGGTAATTAGATTCACTCTGGGCTGCAGCACGCAATGCCATCATTTCAGCATGGGCACTAGGATCGCTATTGGTAATCGGCTGATTAAAACCGGTTGAAATAATTTGGCCGTCTCGAACCAATACAGCGCCCACAGGAACCTCACCAGCAGCAGCCGCGAGCTGAGCTTGGCTCAAGGCTTGCTGCATAAATTGGCGATCAAGCTCGGCTTGCATATTACTTCTCAGGAATGCGAAACGTCAGCCCAACAATTGGGTGTTTCATAAAGGCGAATAGATGCAAGCTTGAGTCGACCATCAAAGGCCTTTTCAAAAACAGGTTGCAGTACTCTAAAGGCTGCGCTAGCTAAGTTCTCAACAGTAGGAACGTGCTCCATCACCACAGTCTTGTGATTCGGAATGGAATTTAAATAAGCTACTAATCCAACATCTTCCTTGGCGACTAAAAACGCATGATCCCAAGGCTCAACTACATATTGATTAGTGAGACGCTTGATATCACCAAAATCTAAGACCATGCCATCGTCCGCCTTACCAGGATGATCTGCAATCACACCAGTCAGAGTGACCTCAATTGCATAACGATGGCCATGCAAATGACGGCACTGTCCATCATGGTTCGGAATACGATGGCCTGAGTCAAACTCAAGGCGGCGGGTAATTGAAATGGCTTCTTGCTTGGTGGTCATGATTGCTTTTCTGAATACTTAAATTTAGCTACAACTACTATCGAATACCGATCATTTTATGAGCCTGAACACTCAGACGCCATAAAGGCCGCTTTTGACATAGGCGAACCGCTAAGGCGAGGTTTTCTTGAAGGTTTGGACCATCCATAGCCTGCAAGAAACGATTGCGGTAATCCATCTTCTCAAATCTAGCCAATAGATTCTCTAAGGAGTTATGGCCTACTTGGGGAATCACCAACTTAATCTCATCAGCCTGCAGCACAATCAGATCAGAACCAGCCTTAGGGCTGACACATACCCAGTCAACACCCTTAGGAACTTTAATCGTCCCGTTAGTCTCAATAGCAACAGCAAAGCCCTTAGCATGCAAAGCGTCGATTAAAGCAGTGTCAAGCTGTAGCAATGGCTCACCACCAGTGAAAACAACGTAACGTTGCTGAGGCCCAGCGGAGGTGCTATTCCAGACTTCTTCTATGGTGTCAGCCAATAGAGAAGCAGTTTCAAACTTGCCACCACCAGCACCATCTGTACCAACAAAGTCAGTATCGCAAAATTGGCAGACTGCAGTAGCGCGATCTTGTTCGCGACCACTCCACAGATTGCAACCAGCAAAGCGACAGAATACGGCCGCACGACCTGCGTGGGCGCCCTCACCTTGGAGGGTTGGAAAGAGTTCTTTTACGGTATACATAGCGATGTGCTGATTTTAAGCGCTTTGCTTACTTCCAGGACACAAGCTCCCACTCTAAGTAGTCTTCCCACATGGCATTATTCCAGGACATACCCCCCAAAAGATAACGTCCGTAACCTCGACGAATGACCCAACGACCCACTTCCGGTGAAAGCCACATATCTTCCTGGCGATAGCTGGCAATCCGAAACACATCATTACTCTCAAAATAAGGCATCTCATTTTGGTATTTCAATACTGGAAACTGGCCAGCGGGAACGCTGACACCCTCCCACTGCAGTGCTAATACATTTAACCCCCAGTAATAGCTACTATCGGGATAGCCTACGACTTGATAACGTGTGCGGTAGAAACCAGACCAGCCCGGAACAAGTTGCTCAGGCCATGCGGGGAGTGCCTGTTGAAATTTTTGAGGAGGATTCCAGTGTGGGTCCTGGAGGATGTAACCCCAAGGGTCTTGGATTTCATCGGGAAGTGGTCCTGCTTTTACCCCACTACGCTGAATCCGAATCTGAGGTGCAATAGAAACCACCCTCTCTGTAACAACATCCACCAACTCTTGGTTGAAGACATTGCGTACGTTATAAACCCACTGCTGCCCTACTTGTGGCGCCCTCACCTTGGGAGGGTTGATAGGTTGCGGTAGTGGTGTTGAAGCTGGGTAAGGTTGCGAAGAAATACAGGCCACCAACAATACTGGTGACAACAGTAAAAAAATTCTGCGTATGGTGTTTATTTGTATGAGCTGAGCTGCCATTGATAGCTACCCTCTAGAATTACAGAACCATAACCACCTTGCAATTGATAGGAGCCGGAGGCCTCACGTGCAACCCAGCGCCCAATTTGCGGAACAAACCAAGTGGTTTCTTTCCGAATGCAATCAATTTTGCTTGGGTCTTGATTTTCATAATTGATCAAGGATTGAAAACGCAGCGCTACGAATTCTCCTGCAGGGACAGTAATTTTTTCCCAGCCCTGCACACTCATATATTCCTGCCAATTTAATCTCGAGTCTGAATAGCCAGCAATGCTGTACTTAGTATTGAACTGTTTTGCCCAAGTACTTGAGAGCTGCTCTGGCCAAAGTGGTAGAGATGGGCTGAAGTCGAGTAAGCGCGACCACTGGGTGTCTGTAGAAACCATCCCCCATGAAGTCTGGATTTCACTAGGTAAGCGAGCGCCATCAGCAGTCATGCGATCAATCACAATAGTTGAACCAATATTAGAAACACGCTCAGTAATCACGTCTAAGGTTTTTCCATCAAAGATATCTTTCTTGATGTAGGTCCACTCTTGACCCACTTGCGGCGGACGAACCACAGGGAGTGGCTTTGGTTGAGCCACAGGAATACCATGCTCATATGAGAGGCTGCCACAGGCTACTGGAGCCAAAGCGGCTGATGCAATGAAGGTGCGGCGAGATAGATTCATATTGCTCCCCATAGTGAATTAATTAAGCAAGCGAGATTGCTCAAGTTTATACATGCCTTAATGCTTTGGCTATTTTATTGCGGCCTACCGAGGCCTTTGGAGTATCAGGCATATCAAACCATTGATGCGCATCCTCTTCAAAGCCAACGCCATGCATAAAGTTGTAAATCGCCTTCTTAAGACCAACGCCAAGCAGATCGTGATCTACTCCCGTAGGGTCGATAAAAGCAACATCATTCTTGGCAAAGCTAATGGGAGGCAATGGTACGAGTTCAATCCCATAAGCTGCCGGGTCAAGACCCACCGGAGAATGTACTGTGCAAGTGAAGCGATGAAAAAAACCACTCTGAATGCAGCCATTTTCAAAAAGCTGGCGAACGTATTCGAGAGAGTCAACCGTTTCTTGAACAGTTTGCGTTGGAAATCCATACATCAAATAAGCATGCACTAGGATGCCAGCATCAGAGAAACCTTTAGTCACTTGAGCAACTTGCTCGACTGAAACACCTTTTTGCATGAGATCAAGCAACCTATCGGATGCGACTTCTAGGCCACCAGACATCGCAATGCAACCGCTTTCCGCTAACAACTCACACAACTCTGGTGTGAAAGTCTTTTCGAAGCGAATGTTTCCCCACCAAGAAATCACCACCTTACGACGAATTAATTCCTCAGCAAGTGCTTTCAAGATCTTGGGTGGCGCAGCCTCATCTACAAAATGAAATCCGGTCTGGCCAGTCTCCGCAACAATTGCTTCGATACGATCCACTAGCAGGCTAGCGGAGGCCGTTTCATAACGGGAAATGTAATCTAGACTGACATCACAGAAGCTACATTTTTTCCAATAGCAACCATGGGCTACAGTGAGCTTATTCCAACGCCCATCACTCCAAAGGCGATGCATGGGATTGAGCATGTCTAGCAGCGATAAATACGAATTGAGCGGTAAACCATCCCATGTGGCAGTTCCGACTTCCTCAAACGGCACATCAGGCTCCTGCCAGTTCATGTAGCGCACTTCATTACTTGCATTACAAATAAATGTACGTACCAATCTCTCTACAGCGCGTTTGCCATTCAAATGCTCTAGAAGCGCAAGTAAGGGGCGCTCACCTGAGTCCAAGGTGATGTAATCGACAAAATTAAATACTCGGGAATCTGTGAGTTCGCGTAATTCAGTATTAACGTAACCACCACCCAAACCAATCTTGATATGTGGATAAGAAGTCTTAATAGTTTGTGCAATTCGTAATGCGGCGTACATAGCTCCAGGGAACGGTACCGAGAGCAACACTAAGTTAGGTTGATGCTTTTCGATGGAAGACTTGGTTAAATCCTGTAAATGCAAATCCATTAGCGTTGGACTTGCTGCTAAGGCATCTGCCAAAGGTGTAAAAGTAGGCTGACTTCCTGCCAAGGATTCCGCATAGCGCACAAACTCAAAACGCTCATCTACCGCATCACAGAGCACATCAGATAAATCATTTAGGTAGAGAGTGGCCAAATGACGCGCGCGATCCTGTGATCCGAGTGCGCCGAATGCCCATGCCAATGAGTCAGCGCCCTCTTCCTCATCATAAGCCTCCAAGGATGCAAATCGTGGACCCTCAGGCAATAAAGTGCGGCTGTTGATGCGATGAGCAAGAGTGCTATCGCGCCCTTGTAAATATGCAATCACCAAAGCGATAGTACTTTGATAGTCTGAAAAGTAATCCAGAAAGAAGTTGACGCTCGCACTGCGATTTTCTTCAGGAAGTTTTAATGCTTGCTCCTGAATCTCCAACAACCCCTGCGGAGTAAAAAAACCCAGGACCAAGGCCAGCGCCAAATCCTCTTGAACCGCATCAAAGCCACGTGAGCGCAGAAAGCCAGTCAGATAGGCCGTTGATGGATACGGCGTATTAAGCTGCGTCATCGGTGGAATGAGGCTCAGAATCTTCATGCTATTTGAGCCCGTTTCTCACCTAGGGATTCCAGCAACTCTAATTCCTCTGAAGTAAAGCCTGCTTGCTCGCGTGCATCCAAATTAAACGGCCCTCTCAAAGTGGGCGCACGATATTTCTCAGCCAACTCTCGATAAGTTGTAATTGGGGATAAGTTGTCATTGGCGCACAGAAAGTTGAACCAACGATTGCCAACAAGGACATGCCCAATCTCATCATGGAGAATGATTTCAAGAATCTCTACGGCGCGATCATCCTTGATTTGCTTAAACCGATCCCGAATCTCCGGCACAGCATCAAGACCCCTTGCTTCCATGGTTCTCGGGACTAAAGCCATTCGTGCAATCACTGAATCAGTAGTTCTCTCAACCATCTCCCACAAACTATTGTGCGCCGGGAAATCACCATAACTAAATCCAAAGGACTGCAAATGCGCGTTGATCAAACTGAAGTGATATGACTCTTCTTTGGCAACCCTTAACCAGTCTTCGTAATACGCCTTAGGCATATTTGGAAAACGCCAAATTGCATCTAAAGCGAGATTCATAGCATTAAATTCAATATGGGCTAGGGAGTGCCAAAGAATAGCCCTGCCTTCAACCGTATCCATTTTTCTTTTGGGGACAAACTTCGGTGCCACCAAGTCTGGTTTAGCAGGTCGACCAGGGAGGCAATTATTTTGACCATCGAAATTGCCTGAAAGATTTACAACAATGCGCCCAGCTTGATACTCATCGAACAAGTTGGCTAACTGGCTAACCTTAGATTGCGCATCGGTATTTGCCAGTATTGCGAGGGAAGCTTCTCGTAACTCAAGCATAGTTATGGGTTAAGGCAGACTTAAGTCGCCTATTCCCACTCGATAGTTGCTGGAGGTTTTCCGCTAATGTCGTAGACCACGCGATTAATGCCACGCACTTCATTGATGATGCGATTCGATACCTTGCCTAGCAAATCATGAGGCAAGTGAGCCCAATGCGCAGTCATAAAGTCTTGAGTTTGAACGGCTCTGAGAGCGACAACATACTCATAGGTTCTACCGTCACCCATAACGCCTACAGATTTCACTGGCAAGAACACTGCAAAGGCTTGACTAGTGAGGTCATACCAAGATTTTTGACTTGCTTCATCCATCGTATTGCGCAACTCTTCAATGAAGATCGCATCAGCACGCTGTAAAAGACTTGCAAACTCGTCCTTGACTTCACCTAAGATACGTACACCAAGTCCAGGACCTGGGAATGGATGGCGATAAACCATCTCGCGTGGTAAACCTAAGGCTACACCGAGTTCGCGCACCTCATCTTTAAATAATTCACGCAATGGCTCAAGCAACTTGAGATGCATATCTTCAGGCAAGCCACCCACATTGTGGTGACTCTTAATCGTATGCGCGCCCTTTTTACCTTTGCCGGCAGACTCAATGACGTCCGGATAAATAGTTCCTTGAGCAAGCCACTTGGCATTCTGAATCTTCCCAGACTCAACTTGGAAAATCTCAACAAATTCTTTGCCAATAATTTTGCGCTTGGCTTCTGGATCAGCAACGCCAGCAAGCTCAGACATAAACTTCTCTTTGGCATCCACGCGAATGACTTTGACACCGAGATTGCGGGCAAACATTTCCATCACCATGTCGCCTTCGTTTAAACGAAGCAAGCCATGATCAACAAATACGCAAGTGAGTTGCTCACCAATCGCGCGATGGATTAATGCCGCAGCTACGCTAGAGTCAACACCGCCGGATAAACCAAGAATGACCTCTTCATTGCCAACTTGCTTGCGAATATGCTCCACAGCTTCGCTAATGTAGTCGCCCATCACCCAGTCTGGCTTGCACTTGCAGATCTCATGCACAAAGCGAGCCAAGATGGCCTCACCTTGTAAGGTGTGAGTTACTTCAGGGTGAAATTGGAATGCATAGAAACGACGCTCTTCGTCGGCCATGCCGGCAATCGGACAAGACTCTGTCGAAGCCATTAACTTGAATGCTGGCGGCAAAGTTGTTACGGAGTCGCCGTGACTCATCCACACTTTCAGAATGCCATGACCTTCGCTAGTGGAAAAATCCTGAATGCCTTTCAGCAAATTGGTATGGCCATGGGCACGCACTTCAGAGTAACCAAACTCACGGGCCTTACCCAAGGATTCAGCAGAAGCAACGGCGCCGCCAAGTTGGGTAGCCATGGTTTGCATGCCATAACAAATACCTAAAACAGGAACACCTAATTCAAAAACGATTTGTGGTGCACGAGGGCTTCCCTCTTCGGTAACGGAACTTGGTCCACCGGACAGAATGATTCCCTTGCCGCCCTGCTCTTGAATGAATTTACGAATGAACTCTGGATCGCAATCGTAAGGATGGATTTCAGAGTAGACGCGGGCATCACGCACGCGTCTGGCAATTAATTGGGTGACCTGTGAACCAAAGTCGAGAATGAGTATTTTGTCGTGCACGAAAGGATTACCTTAAATTCAACCTGCTTTTACTTCTTAATCAATATGGTAATTCGGGGCTTCCTTAGTGATCTTCACATCATGAACGTGTGACTCGCGCACACCCGCCGAAGTGATTTCCACAAAATTCGCTTTCTCATGAAGTTCATCAATCGTCTTGCATCCAAGATAGCCCATTGAAGAACGAATACCACCAGTCAGTTGATGCAAGATGGCAAGAACGCTACCTTTATAAGGTACTTGACCTTCAATACCTTCAGGCACTAGCTTCTCTGCATTTGCAGCACTGATATCACTCTGGAAATAACGATCAGCAGAACCATCTGCCATCGCGCCCAAAGAACCCATACCGCGATAGCTCTTATATGATCGACCTTGATACAAGAAAACTTCACCTGGAGCTTCTTCAGTACCAGCAAACATACCACCCATCATGACTGAGCTTGCGCCAGCAGCCAAGGCTTTAGCAACGTCACCGGAGTAACGCACACCACCGTCAGCAATTAACGGAATGCCCGTGCCTTTGAGTGCAGCAGCCACATTCACAATCGCGCTGATCTGAGGAACGCCTACACCAGCAACAATTCGGGTTGTACAAATAGAACCAGGACCAATACCGACCTTTACACCATCAGCACCATGGTCAGCCAATGCTCTGGCAGCATCACCAGTGGCAATGTTTCCACCAATCACTTGCACGTGAGGGTAATTTTTCTTAACCCACTTAACGCGATCCAATACACCCTGGCTATGACCGTGAGCGGTATCCACCACAATGACATCGACGCCTGCACGAACTAGAAGTTCAATACGCTCGTCGTTATCAGGGCCCACACCAACGGCAGCGCCAACGCGCAACTTGCCTTCGCTATCTTTACAAGCATTTGGATGCTCAGTAGCTTTCAAGATATCTTTAACGGTAATTAAGCCGCGCAATTCAAACTTGTCGTTCACAACCAGCACGCGCTCTAAGCGATGCTGACTCATCAAACGCTTCGCCTCATCTAGGGAGCAGCCTTCTTTAACTGTAATTAGGCGCTCACGCGGAGTCATCTTTGTTTTTACTGGCGCATCTAAGTCTTCTTCAAAGCGCAAGTCGCGGTTGGTAATAATGCCCACCACTTCTTTACCAGTCAGAACCGGGAAACCAGAAAAGCCATGTTCACGTGAAAGTTGAATAACTTGACGAAGCGTGACATCAGGACCTACCGTAATAGGATCACGCAAAATGCCAGACTCGTAACGTTTGACCTTAGCCACTTCCCTAGCCTGCTCGGCAGGCTTGAGATTTTTATGAACAATACCAATACCACCTTCACTGGCCATGGCAATTGCCAAGCGGCCTTCGGTGACGGTATCCATGGCTGCGGACACCAACGGTGTGTTTAGTGAAATATCTCGAGTTAACTTACTTGCCAAGCTGGCATCTCGAGGGAGTACCGAAGAATAAGCCGGTACGAGGAGCACATCGTCAAAAGTGAGTGCTTTTTGAATGAGTCGCATGCAAAACCCCTAG
>CANGNV010000005.1 GCA_947455485.1 Burkholderiaceae bacterium
ATATGAAAGTAGTAGCCTTTGAAAGAAGCGTACAGGGAACGGGTGCGAGCCGCCGTCTGCGCAACTCCGGTAAAACTCCGGGCATCATCTACGGCGGTAAAGACGCCGTAACTGTAATTGAGTTGGATCACAACGCACTGTTTCATGCTCTCCGTAAGGAAGCATTCCACTCATCCATCCTTGATCTCGAAATCGGCGGCAAAGCACAAAAAGTGTTGTTGCGCGATTACCAGATGCACCCATTTAAGCCTTTGGTTCTGCACATCGACTTCCAGCGCGTTTCTGCGACTGAAAAAGTTCACATGCGCGTTCCATTGCACTTCATCAACGCTGACACTTCAGCTGCAGTGAAATTGCAAGGCGCTGTAATCAGCCACATCTCAACTGAATTGGAAGTTTCTTGCTTGCCAGCAGACTTGCCAGAATTCATTGAAGTGGATCTGAACAAGATTGAAGTTGGTCATGGCATCCACGCTAAAGACATCGCATTGCCAAAAGGCGTTACCTTGGTATTGCATGTTGAGCAAGAAAACCCAGTATTAGCTAACGCACGTATCCCAGCAGTAAAATCTGCCGATACTGAAGCTGCTCCTGCAGCTGCTGCTGCGGCTCCTGCTGCTGAAGCCCCAAAGGACAAAGCTTAATTATTTAAGCCTTATCTTTGCGACAGAGGAAGCCCGCTTACAAGCGGGTTTTCTTTTTTGCGGAAATGCTTTTATCCTTAGGCACTCATCATGACTAAATTAATTGTTGGCCTTGGCAATCCTGGCGAAGAGCACATAGAAGATCGGCACAATGCTGGCTTCTGGTTTGTTGACGCCCTTGCAAAACAATTGAGCACCCGATTTGAAACTGAAAAACGTTTTCATGGGAAAGTAGCAAAGGCTAAATGGGAGGGTGAGGATCTTTTCTTACTCAAGCCCAGCACTTATATGAACCTAAGTGGTCAAGCTGTAGGAGCGCTGTGCCGCTTCCATAAAATTACACCCAAAGATGTGCTGGTAGTCCAGGATGAGCTTGATCTCAAACCTGGTACAGCACGTATCAAGCTTGGTGGTGGTACTGGTGGGCATAACGGCTTGAAAGATATTCAAGCCCACTTAGGGACGCCTGAATACTGGCGCCTTCGCCTTGGTATTGGTCACCCACGAGATCTCGCTGCAGAAGGTGCGCGTGTAATGGATGTTGCTGACTATGTATTGAGGAGGCCTTTACAGGCAGAGCAAAAACAGATTGATGCCAGCATTGAAGATGGTTTGCGGATTCTGCCCCTATTTCTAAAGGGCGATGCTCAGGCAGCGATGCTGGAGCTACATTCAAAAACGAATTAGGACACTACTTTGTAGCTAGGGATTTTTTGGCAGCAGTCAAGGCTTGATACTTCGCCATGAGTTGCGTTTGATTTTCTGAGAATGCGGGGTTGAGTGGAATACAGTCAACTGGACAAACCTGCTGACACTGGGGCGCGTCATAGTGTCCAACGCACTCAGTACATTTATTGGGATCAATCTCATAGATCTCCAGACCCATGTAGATTGCATCATTCGGACATTCAGGCTCACACACATCGCAGTTGATGCATTCGTCCGTAATCATTAAGGCCATCTTGTTTGCCTACCAGCCTTACTCTTTGCTCTTGTTGGCTTCAATCTTTTTGACCAACCACTTTTCTACAGATGGGAATACAAACTTACTCACATCTCCGCCCATGGAAGCAATCTCACGCACAAAGGTGCCGGAGATAAATTGATATTGATCTGATGGCGTAAGGAATAGCGTTTCAACATCAGGCAATAAATAGCGATTCATGCCGGCCATCTGAAATTCATATTCAAAATCGGATACCGCACGCAAACCACGCACAATCACACGCGCATTATGTTCGCGCGCAAAGTCTTTTAATAAACCTGTAAAACCAACAATCTTTACATTGGAATAGTGACCAAGAACCTCTTTGGCAATTGCAATACGCTCTTCCAAGGTAAAGAAAGGGCGCTTGCTACGGCTATCAGCAACACCCACAATTAGCTCGCCAAAAATGCTTGAGGCGCGACGCACCAAGTCCTCATGACCACGAGTAAAAGGATCAAATGTTCCGGGGTAAACAGCTACAGTCATAACGCTCCTAAGGCTTTTTCAGCTACAGGCAAGAGTTTAGCCCCTCTTAGAGCGAAATAGACAAGCTTTTACCTGCCCAGCCTCTAAGTATTTTCCACAATGCCAGTCCGGCACTAAAGCCTCGATCTGCTCACGAGAGCGACTGGCCGGAAACTCCACGTAAATCCCCCCGCCAGCGCTGTCATCGCAAACGCGAGCCGCCTCTATCAGCGCTTGATTAAATAAGCCCTCTTCCTGGAAGGGTGGGTCTATAAAAATCAAGTTGCTCGAGCGGTCGGCTTGTTGCTTTAAAAACTCCAAACTATCTCGGTGCAAAATTTCGACCACTCCAGGAGCGGGAGATGACTGAAGCAAGGCAAAGTTTGCCAAAAGTTTGGCATGGGCCTTCTTATCTTTTTCTAGCAAGGTCACTGAATAAGCGTGTCGTGATGCCGCCTCAAAACCTAAAGCGCCAGTACCGGCAAATAAATCCAAGCACTTCAAACCCACCAGATCCTGCCCAAGCCAATTGAATAAGGTTTCACGAACACGATCAGTGGTGGGACGCAGGCCAGATAGATCCAGCACACTTAGCAAACGACTGCGCCAAACCCCACCAATAATACGAATCTTCTGCGGCAACTCTGAATGCTTAATAGTCTTTGCTGGCTTATTGATTTTTGGCTCCCAAGACCACAATCTTCATTCGATCCATGGCTAAGTATTTTTGAAATGCCGCCTTTACTTGCTCTAGATTCACTGCCTCCACTTGCTTAGTCCATACCTCCATAGTATCGAGAGGTAAGCCATTCCAAGCAATTGAGGAAACGTTATCCAGCAACTTACGGTTGTTATCAATTCTCAAGGGGTAGCCATTCATCAAATTCGATTTAGCAGCGTCGAGCTCAGATTGCGTAGGTCCATCAACAATAAATTGCGCAATGGAAGAACTCATCACCTCTAGTGCCAAAGCTGCCTGATCATTCTTGGTTTGCAAGCCCGCCTGAAATATTCCCGCATCTTTTCCAGGCGCAAAGTAACTAAACACACTGTAGGCCAGGCCACGCTTTTCGCGGACCTCTGACATGAGACGGGATACAAAGCCGCCGCCGCCCAAGACATAGTTCCCTACTAATAATGGAAAATAGTCGGGGTTGCTACGGGTTACTGCAGTCATTCCCATGGCGATATGCGCTTGCTGTGAATCAAATGGAATAGCGACCTCACGCTGACTTAGAGGTTCTACTGGTGAGCGCTCAAACACCGGCAACTTGGCAACAGCAGGTCCAGACTGAGGCACTCTTTTTAATAAATCCTGAACGATTTCAGCGGCCTCTGCTTTACTCACGTCGCCTACGATACTGACAATCATTCGATCGCCGCGGTAAAACTGTTTATGGAACTGCTGCAAGTCAGTTGCGCTGATGCTGGCAATACTTTGTACCGTTGGTGAATTAGCTAATGGGTAGCTTCCATAAACCGATTTTCTAAAACGGCGATCTAGGACTGACTCTGGCTTTGTCTCTGACTCTAGCAATGCAGTTGTCATTCTTTGCTTCTCGCGCACCAAGATTTTGGCATCGTAAGTGGGGGCGCTCAACATGGCTGATCCCAGCTGAACAGCGCGATCACGCAAATCTTTTCGACTTAAGGTTCGGATGCGCATGATGGCACGCTCACCACTAACAGAAATGCCAAAGTTTGCACCCAAGTCTGCAATCTCATCAGCGATCTGTGCTTCAGTCAGCAAACCCCTCTCTGACTTGGCGCCATAGTTCATCAGTTGACCGGCTACTGTAGCTAAGCCACTCTTCGCCTCTGGATCATAGCGATCACCCGCATCAATACTGATCTCGATATCCACCATAGGTAAGGCTTTAGTTTGGACTAAGTAAGCTTGCGCACCCTTGAAGGGCTCTAGTTTTTCAATCGGCAATATTGCGTAAGTAGAGGTGATGACTCCAGTCATCAGCGTTACCGCAAGAGCCGTTTTTTTGATCAATTTATTTAGCAGCACGATTGTCTCCTTGCTTGCTCTCGCTAGACTGGCGTGCTTGGGGATCCAGTACTGCAATAGTGAGCCCCTCATCGACTAAATATTTTTTTGCAACGGCTTGAACTTGTGAAGGAGTGACTGTTTGCATCTTCTCTAGCATCACATCAATATCTCGCCATGAGAATCCAGCCATTTCCGTACTGCCGATTTCCATTGCCTGACCAAATATCGAATCTCGCTTATAAATTTGATCGGACAAAATACGCACCTTGATGCGCTTGAGCTCTGACTCCAGAATTCCCTTATCGACAATTTCTTTTAAAGCCTTCCGAATACTGCTCTCAGCCTGCTCGACTGTTTTGCCCTTAGCCATACTAGTGCTAATTAAAAAGAGTTCTGGCCCTCTTGAGATCATGTCGTAACCCACACCCACATCATTAACCACCCGCTCTTGCTTAACCAGCGTGCGATTTAAGCGAGCGTTGTCATAACCATCAAGTACTGCGGCCAAGAGTTCCAGCGCATACGGCTCATCATCTTCTAATTTGCCCACTTGTAACTTGGGAACCTTCCATGCCATTGCAAGCTGCGCGCTATCTGCTGGCGCCTTCACTTGCACCCGCTTAATACCTTTTTGTGGCGGCTCGATCTGTGGTTTACGTTCAGGCAAAGCTCTTGCAGAAGCGACCCCATAATATTTTTCTACTGCCTGCAAAATAGCTTTAGGGTCAACGTCACCCGCAATAACGACTGTAGCGTTATTGGGCTTGTACCAACTGCGATACCAATCACGTGCATCAGCAGCTTTCATATTGACTAGGTCATTCATCCACCCTACTACTGGATGACGATAGGGTGAACTCATGTAAGCAGTAGCCATGAGTGATTCATTTAGTAAGCTACTTGGATTATCTTCGGTGCGTAGACGACGCTCTTCCATCACTACCTGAATTTCTTTCAAAAACTCTGCATCATCAAAGTTGAGGTTAGACATGCGATCAGCTTCTAGCTTCATCACCTCATCAAGCTTGGACTTTTCTACCTGCTGAAAATAGGCCGTGTAGTCGCGGGAGGTGAAAGCATTTTCTCGACCGCCTACTGCCGCCACTAAGCGAGAGAACTCTCCTGACTTGACCTTGTCAGTACCCTTAAACATCATGTGCTCGAGCACATGGGCTACACCTGTCTTACCATTCACCTCATCCATAGAGCCAGCGCGGTACCAGACCATATGCGCAACCGTAGGCGCCCGATGATCCTCACGCACAATCAACTTAAGACCGTTAGAAAGTTGAAACTCGTGGGTATTTGCTAGACCTGCGTCTGTGGCTGCCCAAGCACTGGGACAGCAGAGCATCAAATAGAAAGAAAAGCGTAAGAAAGTGGAGCGCATCTGTAAGATCACCTATCCCTAGAATTAAATTGATAAGATGCAAGGATTAAATTGTATCGATTATGTTCGGCCTACGTAAAACCCTCGGATCCCTATTCAAATCCAATCAGACTGATGAAGCCTGGTTTGATGCCCTAGAAGAATCTCTCATTCTGAGCGACGTGGGCCTGCCTACGACTGAACAACTGATTAGCAAACTTCGTAAAGCAGCTAAATCAGAAAAGGCTAGTAGCTCAGAAGATCTCAAGCAACTACTCATCCATGAGGTAGCAAGTCTCTTAAAGCCCTTAGAGCCAAGCCCTAATCCCTTATACGTGCATGAGCAAAAGACCACGCCAGAGGTATGGCTAGTGATTGGCGTTAATGGTGCTGGCAAGACCACCACCATCGGCAAGCTCTGCAAACTCTTTCAATCACAAGGTAAATCCGTTTTACTAGCAGCCGGCGATACTTTCCGCGCAGCAGCACGCAACCAGCTTCTTGAATGGGGTGGCCGCAATCAAGTCGACGTCATCATGCAAGAGAGTGGCGATGCAGCAGCCGTGGCACACGACGCCATTCATGCAGCGATTTCTCGCAAAAGCGATATTTTGATTATTGACACCGCTGGCCGCCTCGCCACTCAAGACCATCTCATGGAGGAGCTGAAGAAGGTCAAAAGAGTCATCGGCAAGGCCCTTCCTGGGGCGCCTCACCAGACTTTGCTAGTTCTTGATGGCAATACTGGTCAAAACGGCTTAAGCCAAGTAAAGGCCTTTCATGCCGCTCTGGGCCTTTCTGCCTTAATCGTGACTAAATTGGATGGCACCGCTAAAGGTGGTGTCATCTGCGCGCTCGCCCATACCCTCGGTGATGGGCCAAAACCTGTGGTTTTAGCCTTAGGCAAAGGTGAGGGAATTGATGATTTAGCCCCCTTTACAGCCGCCCACTATTCTTCTGAATTATTCAATTAAATCATAGTCTTACAGAAGTAAAAAACCATTAGCACTCTCTTGACAAGAGTGCTAAAATAGAACCCTATTAATACCTAAAATATAAAAAGAAAATGGTTCAAAAGAAAGCATTCAAACCGCAATTGCAAGCACGGCAAACATTGCCAGCAGCGCAGACTGCTGCGGCTTCGCTTGCCTTTCCGATGTTGCCTTCCCTTGGGGTTGGCACACTCGACTCTTATATCTCGTACGTTAATCGCGTACCTATGCTCAGCGCCGCTGAAGAACTTCACCTCGCGCAAGAATTTCGTCGCACTGAAAATGTGGATGCTGCGAAAACTTTGGTTCTCTCACACCTGCGCTTGGTGGTGTCTGTTGCACGTCAATACTTAGGCTATGGCATTCCGCATGCTGACCTCATTCAAGAAGGCAATATCGGCTTGATGAAAGCTGTGAAACGCTACGACCCCAACCAAGGCGCACGCTTAGTTTCTTACGCGATCCATTGGATTAAGGCAGAGATTCATGAGTACATTCTGAAGAACTGGCGCTTAGTCAAAGTTGCAACAACTAAAGCACAACGTAAATTGTTCTTTAACTTACGTAGCAACAAACCTACTCTGGCCGCTCTGACGCCTAATGAGGTTGAGGCATTAGCTAAGGCTTTGGATGTTAAAGGCTCTGATGTTAAAGAAATGGAAATGCGTCTTGCTGGTGGTGATATTGCCTTAGAGGGTGATGACAGCGATGATGAGTCAGCCTATGCACCGATTCAGTGGCTGGCAGATAGTAGTCAAGAACCTACTGAGATGATGGCTGCTGCTGCAACTGATGCATTGCATGGCCCTCAACTAGATCAAGCACTCATGGCTTTGGATGAGCGTAGTCGCAACATCGTCCAATCACGTTGGCTGGCAATGGATGCGGATGGTAAGGGCACAAAGACTTTGCATGATCTTGCTAGTGAATACGGCATCTCTGCAGAGCGTGTTCGTCAGATTGAGACTGCTGCTCTCAAAAAGATGCGTAGCCTTTTACAAACAGAAGCTGCATAAGCAGTCTTCCCTTCTTAGCTTTTACTTCAGTAATTCCTTTAAGTCTTGCGCCAAGGTCTCAGGACCTTGTGCATGCTTGATATAAAGACGTAAATGCCCTTCTGGATCAAATGCGTAACTTCCTGCAGTGTGATCCATGGTGTATGAACCAGGACTAGTACCAGGCACCTTCTTGTAATAAATCTTGAAGTCTTTGGCGACCTTTTCTAAACCAGCTTCATTCGCTGGACGCAAACCCAAGAAACGCGAATCAAATGCCGGTACATACTGCTTCAGAATACTTGCACTATCTCGCTCAGGATCTACTGTTACAAACAGTACCTGCACCTTATCAGCCTGAGGCCCCAATAGGGTCATGACCTGCTGCATCTCAGTTAGCGTTGTAGGACAAATGTCTGGGCACTGCGTATAACCAAAGAACATCACAACTACTTTGCCTTTAAAGTCGGCCAACGTCCTCACCTTCCCATCGGGATCAAGCAAGCTAAAGTCAGTACCAAATGCCTTACTACCCGTAATGTCTACATTTTTAAAACTCGGCTTAGGGCTACAAGCTAGCAAAGCCATGCCAATGAAGGACAACATCAAGATACGTGCAATACGCATAGAAAGTTTTGATAAATTCATATTCATCTCAAATGAAATAGTGATCGATTAATAGTGCTGCAAACAGCAGAGATAAATACGTAATCGAAAAACGGAATGTTTTCTTCGCCAACTCATCACTATAAGAAATAAATAAAGCGATCACATAAGCCAAGAACATCAAACCCAAAATGATTGCAGAGACTAAATACACCAGCCCACTCATACCGTAGATATACGGTAGCAAAGTAGCAGCAATCAAAATCAAGGTGTACAACAAAATATTGAGCAGCGTAAAACGCTCACCATGAGTCACTGGTAGCATCGGCAAACCACTTTGCACATAGTCATCACGTCGATATAGAGCGAGTGCCCAAAAGTGCGGTGGCGTCCAAACAAAAATAATCAGCACTAAGAGCCAAGCTTCTGCAGATAAGCTATTGGTGACTGCTGCCCAGCCTAAGGCAGGCGGCATAGCACCAGAGAGTCCGCCAATCACAATATTCTGTGGTGTAGCAGGCTTGAGCAACCAGGTATAAATCACAGCATAACCAACAAAGGTCGCTACGGTGAGCCACATCGTTAATGGGTTGCAGAAGTTCCACAAAATAACCATTCCCAAACCACCGAGAACAATTGAGAAAATAGTAATGTGGAAAGGCGTTACTTCACCTGTTGCAGATGGCCTCCAGGAGGTACGCTTCATCTTCGCATCAACAGCCTGCTCAATCAAACAGTTCATTGCAAACGCTGCACCTGCCAATAACCATATACCAACGATGCCACCAATGAGCACTGGGTAAGGCACCATACCGGGGGTGGCCAAGAACATCCCAATCACTGCACAGAAAACTGCTAGCTGAGTGACGCGGGGCTTGGTAAGAACCCAGTATTGACGCCAGCGCGGCATCGCTACAGGAGTGGAAGATGTGGGGCTACTCATAATAATTTAACCATCTTAATATGAACGGGGGTACTCCAAGAGGCCCACTGAGTCAGGCGAACCAAGCAGAACACCAGAGCTGCGGAACCAGCGGTGTGCATCAAGGCAGCAAGGAGCGGCCATTGGAAAACCACATTGGAAATACCCGTAAGGGCTTGAAGAATCAGCAAGCCTAGCAATAACTTGGCAATCTTGCCCATTCCAGATAATGCAGCTTTACTTAACTGAAGAGCGCTCACTGCCAATAAGCTGAGAGCTGCAATAGCAATTACAGCAAACACACGATGCGCCCAATGGATTGTTTGCAAAGCAACAGGAGAAATAGATTCACCTTGAGCATTCAGTCCCAGGGCCCGCCAAAGCGTAAAGCCTGCTTGCCAATCTGTTTCTGGCAGAAAAGTTCCCATACAGGTCGGAAAATCAGGGCAGGCTAATACCGCGTAATTTGTACTCACCCATGCACCCAAGAATATTTGAGTGGAGAGAGCGACCGCTGCAAGTAAGAGCAACTTTGCAGAAAGTGGCTTATGTTGAAAGCGAAGCGCTGAGGAAGATTTGTCTTCCCACTCTTGCTGCGCATAAGTAGTTAAACAGGCCAGCAAAACTAGAGCCAACATTAGGTGAATGGTCACAATAATGGGTTGTAATTTGAGTGTCACTGTCCAGGCACCAAATGCTCCCTGAATGCACACCAAAACCAGCAAACACAGGCTGCCCAATAATGGCTTTGCACCCAAGGTCTTCAACTTACTAAAAGCTAAACCCACCTGAATCAAAATCAAAGTGCCTACTGTCATTGCTAGATAGCGATGAATCATTTCAATCCAGGCCTTAATCACCGTCACAGGGCCCGTAGGCATATTGGCTTCAGCAAGCTGTATCTCGCCGATTGCATGCCATGGGTTTGAAGTGCCATAACAACCAGGCCAATCTGGGCAACCCAGGCCAGAGTCTGTAAGACGGGTAAAGGCACCGAAGACAATCAGATCGAAAGTCATGAAGACCAAAACCCAATTAAGCTTTTGGAAAAAGCTATAACCCGGCCTGGTCCAGAGATAGAGCAAAGGCAGACCTGCAAAGATAATTGCAATTACAGCTAACTCTGCGAGCAATAACAAACTACTCATTGCAATTGTTCACCCTTACGATTGAGGCGCAGTAGTTTCTCGAGATCTTTTTTGATGCTACCAAACTCTTTCGGAGAGTTGGTCACTGGAAAAACCATCATCTTGGCTGGGCTCGGATCAATCAACTGAATCTTCTGACCCGCACCATCACGATTAAGCCAAGCATCAAACTCAGACTTCAACTTAGGATCTGCTGGCAAATTGAGAATCTGAAATCCTGCAGTCTTTTCATCATAAGCCAGCAATACCTCAGGATCTACAGGCTTCCCATCTGTGTTGACCCAAACCAACTGAACGCGACCACTCTCGCGACCGACAGCAATACGCAACTGGCGCATCAAAAATAAAGCCTCAAGGCAAGATTCATTTTTAGTGGTGCATTCACTAGCAGGTCTAGCCACTAACAAAGTCCACTTGCCATTAAAAGGAATATCAAACCAAGCAGGATTCACATCTTGCACAGGCTGAACAAGGGTTCCAAAATTCGTTTTTCCACCCTCTGGCTTAAAGACGTAATAAGCCAAATAAGAAGCGATCACCGGCGCTGCACATGCAAGCAATAAAAATAGCATTTGCAGACGACCGCGACGAGTCTGCGCATTAATCGCCGATGAATCCATTTGCGAAGCTGGGATCAATAACTCTTTATCACTCACACTCTATCTCCATTCACAGCAAGCTCTCGCCGATATTTCATGAGGCCATTGATGAGCCAAAATAAAAATCCAGCCAATGCCAAAGCAAACCACTGAAAGGCATAAGCATAATGGCGATCGACGCCATTTGTTGGAGAGGGCCAATTTCTGACTAAACCATCTTTTTTAGCTGAATCGGATTCCCGAACAATAAATGGCAACTGCTTCCAGCCATGACTTTGAGCCTCGAGCGCTAAATCAAAATTTTGCTCAATTCTAGGGCTCGCCTTTGTATCGCTTTTTTGGCCCAACTCATAAACCCTTCCCGGGTGTGCAAAGGCAACCCCCTCAATAGCCACCACTTCATCTGCGGTATTGATTGGGGGTAGTTCAGTACGATTTTCATTATTCCGAGGAGCCCAACCTCGATTGACCCAAACAACAGCATCTTGACCCTCTAATTTCAGGGGCATCATCACATAAAAGCCAGACTGGCCTGCACTGCCAGCCCCACCATCCGGAATAGGTCGAGGGCGGTTATCTAGCCAAATACCCTCAGCTGGGATAAAGCGGCCGCGAGCAAGAATACGACGCTCTGTAGCCTGCTCTAAGGTCAAAGTATCGGTATTGGCATTCAATACAGGCATTTGCAGCTTGGCGGCTAGGGAGTCACCCAAGCGAATCTTTTGATCTGCCCGATTTAGCTGCCAAATGCCGGCACCACAGCCCACCAAAATCACCAACAGGGCTGATAAAGTAGCGACTATACGACTAGTAATTAAGCTAGAAAACATATTCACAAGGGTACTTTGAGATGAAATGGATTATTCCAGTTGCACTGCTAATGATTGTAGGAAGCTTGGGCTCTGCTCTCTACTTCATGATGAAGGATAAGGGCGGTAGCTCAAGAATGGTTCAGTCTCTCATGCTACGTATTGGACTTTCAATAGTTCTGTTTCTTGGTATCTTGATTGCCCACTATTTTGGGTATATTGAAGCTACTGGTGTTCGGGTAGGAACAAACTAAGCAAAATAAAATCGGTAACCTAAAACAAATCGGGGCTTAACGCCCCGATTTTTTATTTCCTTACATCCAGTAAACAGCGATGTAGAGGCCGAGCCAGACAACGTCAACGAAGTGCCAGTACCAAGCAGCACCCTCAAACGCAAAATGGTTTTCAGCAGTAAAGTCGCCACGAATCATACGACGCAACACAATCGCCAACATCAAGCCACCGAGGAATACGTGGAAGCCATGGAAACCAGTGAGCATAAAAAATGTAGAGCCATAAACGCCTGAGGTTAATTTCAAGTTCAGCGCATGGTAAGCATGGTAGTACTCGTAACCCTGGAAGCACAAGAACACAAAGCCTAGGCCAACAGTAGCCGCCAAGCCCATGATTGCCTGCTTCATGTGATTTTCACGAAGCGCATGGTGAGCATAAGTCACTGTTACGCCTGAGCTCAAGAGCAACAAGGTATTAATAGTTGGGATTGGCCATGGACCCATCGTTGTAAATTTCTCAACCAAACCTGCAGGGCCATCATTCGGCCAAACTGCTGTGAAGTTAGGCCAAAGTAACTTGCTCTCTACATCGCCCATCCAAGGCATCGCAATATTGCGCGCATAGAACAACGCAGCGAAAAACGCGCCAAAGAACATAATCTCAGAGAAGATGAACCAAGCCATCGACCAACGATAAGAAATATCGACGTTCAGACCATTTTTGCCAGCATTAGACTCGGCAATGGTGTCTCCAAACCAGTTGTAGAGAACAAACAAAATCCAGAGTACACCTACTGCAGTTACTGGGCCGCCCCAAGCTGCATGGTTTACCCAGCCAGACATACCGGCGCCAAACGCCAATAATCCCAGGGCTGCTCTAGCTGGATGACTGGATAGTCCAGGAACGAAATAGTAAGGGGTTGAATTGGATGACATCTTATTCTCTCTATTCAATCAAAAAATAATCAATGGGACACAACTGCTTTAACTATCAAAAGGAGTACGCCCATAAAAATCAAGGCACCTAGTACTCCCGCAATAATAATGTGGATAAAACTTAATGAAGCTACATCTTGCTGCAATCCTGATTTTTTACGCACACCCAAAAAAGCCCACAACACTGCGATCATGGATTGCATAAAAGTACTTTTCTTGCTCATGACACCGATTTCGATTTAGGGGTTGTTGAGCCTGCTGGCTGCTGACCAACGCCTAACTCAAAGAAGGTGTAAGACAAGGTAATGGTTTTCACATCAGCAGGCAATCCCGCATCAATCACAAACACTACCGGCATCTTTTTCATTTCATGAGCTGCCAAGGTTTGCTGCTGAAAACAAAAACACTCTAATTTGGTAAAGAACTCCATAGCGCTTTTAGGTGCATAGCTTGGAATTGCTTGAGCCTCTACTGAGCGATTCAAGTTATTCGTTACTTCGTAGACAATTTCTGTCATTTCACCTGGATGCACTTCCAAGAAGTTCTTTACTGGGCGAAACGTAAACGGTCCACGACTATTCGAATCAAACTCGATAGTTACCTTACGGGAATAATCGACCTGGGTATTACCCACCTTGTTCGCACTGTACGCTCGGATACCGTAGTCATTCTTGCTAGTGACTACGTTAATGCCAGTCACTTCGCACAAGGCCTTATACATCGGCACTAGCGCATATCCAAAACCAAACATCATCACAGAAGCGATCAATAGCTTCAGCAAGATTTGGCGGTTGATGGATGCAATAGCAGACATGATGATGTAGGGCCTTAACCCAATACGCTCCGTTTAATTACGATGCCAACAAAGAAAACAAGGGCAACGCTTAAAAGGATAAAACCCAATCTGCGATTGCTAGCAGATTGGGATTTGTGTGCGGCTACTTTAGATTCCTGCAGCATTTAACTCTGCAGCGTTAGGAGGAGTTTCAAATGTGTGATGTGGCGCTGGTGAAGGCACAGTCCACTCCAAACCTTTGGCGCCATCCCATGGCTTCATTGGAGCCTTCTCGCCTTTGCCGTTGTAAGCCGGCAAGACAACGAAGAGTAAGAAATAAACCTGAGATAAACCAAAACCAAGCGCACCAATTGAAGCAACCATATTGAAATCGGCAAACTGGGTTGGGTAATCAGCATAACGACGTGGCATACCCGCCAAGCCCAAGAAATGCATTGGGAAGAACGTTACGTTGAAGAAAATCATGGAAGTCCAGAAATGGATCTTGCCGCGAGTTTCATTGGCCATGTAGCCAGTCCACTTTGGACACCAGTAGTAGAAGCCAGCGAACATTGCGAACAATGAGCCTGCTACCAATACATAGTGGAAGTGAGCAACAACGTAATAAGTATCTTGCACACCAATATCAATTGGCGCCATTGCCAAGATCAGGCCTGTGAAACCACCCATTGTGAATACGAAAATAAAACCAACTGCCCACAACATTGGAGTTTCGAATGTCATCGAACCCTTCCACATAGTTGCTACCCAGTTGAAAATTTTCACGCCAGTTGGCACGGCGATCAACATTGTGGCGTACATGAAGAACAGCTGACCTGTTACAGGCATACCTGTTGCAAACATGTGGTGAGCCCAAACGATGAATGACAAGATCGCGATAGATGCCGTTGCATACACCATGGAGCTATAGCCAAACAAAGTCTTTCTGGAGAATGCGGGAACGATTTCACTGATGATTCCAAAAGCTGGAAGAATCATGATGTACACCTCTGGGTGGCCAAAGAACCAGAAAATATGCTGGAACATGATTGGGTCACCACCGCCAACCGCGGAGAAGAAAGAAGTACCGAAATGGCGATCCGTAAGAACCATGGTGATTGCACCAGCCAACACAGGCATTACAGCAATCAGTAGATAAGCAGTAATCAACCAAGTCCAGCAGAACATTGGCATCTTCATCAATGTCAGGCCAGGAGCACGCATGTTCAAGATGGTCACGATGATGTTAATCGAACCCATGATGGAAGAAGCACCCAATAAGTGGAGTGCAAAAATACCCATATCTAAGCCTGGGCCCATTTGTGAGGTCAATGGAGCATATAAAGTCCAACCACCAGCAGGTGCACCGCCAGGAGCTAAGAATGAACCAAACAACAAGCAAGCTGCTACTGGAAGAATCCAGAAGCTAAAGTTGTTCATACGAGCAAAAGCCATATCGGATGCGCCGATTTGCAAAGGAATCATCCAGTTTGCAAATCCAACGAATGCCGGCATGATCGCGCCGAACACCATTACCAAACCGTGCATGGTGGTTAACTGGTTGAAGAACTCAGGGCGCAAAAATTGCAAACCTGGTTGGAACAACTCCAAACGAATACCCAGCGCCATCACACCACCAGCTAATAAGCTGACGAATGAGAAGATCAGATACATCGTGCCGATGTCTTTGTGGTTGGTTGCAAACAACCAACGACGCCAACCATGTGGCGTGTGATCATCATGTGCGTGGTCGTGTGCGTGATCGTGGGTGGTAGAGACTGTGCTCATGGATTACTCCGGTTTAGTTTGATCTGTATTAATAAATAAATTACTTGCCAGCGCGTGCAGAAACAATATCTTGGGTCTGAATAATCTCGCCCGTTTTATTGCCCCAAGCATTACGCGTATATGTCATCACTGCAGCAATATCGCCATCAGAAATTACACCGGCCCACTTCGGCATCGCACCCTTACCATTGATAAGAATGTTGTATTGACCAGCTTTTGGTCCATTAACAACCTTGCTACCATCTAAAGCTGGGAATGCACCCGCGCCTTTGCCATTAGGCTGATGACATGCTGCGCAATTGGCTGCATAGACTTTGGCACCACGCTCTTTTTGCTCATCCAAGGTGTAAACCTTAGTTGGATCATCAGAGGCTCCGCCCATTTCTTTTTTCTTCTCTGCTACCCACTTGGTGTAGTCGTCTTGTGAAACCACATTGACCACGATAGGCATAAAGGCATGTTCTGCACCACACAACTCAGAACACTGACCGCGGAATTTACCGATGGTGTCAGCGCGGAACCAAGTATCGCGTACGAAACCAGGGATCGCATCTTGCTTAACACCAAACGCAGGAATGGTCCATGAATGGATTACGTCATTAGCAGTAGTAATGAGACGAATCTTTTTGCCAACAGGTACAACCATCTCGTTGTCCACTTCCATCAAATACGTATTTGATTTAGGAGCTAAGTTATTGATGGCTTCACGTGAAGTAGACATGGTGGATAAGAAACTAATGCCCTCACCCTCACCTTTGATGTAGTCGTAACCCCATTTCCACTGGTAACCAGTGGTCTTAATAGTGATGTCAGAGTTAGTAGTGTCTTTCATTGCCACAACAGTTTTTGTTGCTGGCAAAGCCATACCGATAACGATCAACAATGGAATAACTGTCCAAATGATCTCAACAGTAGTGCTCTCGTGGAAAGATGCAGATTTAGCGCCCAATGATTTGCGATGCTTGAGGATTGAATAGAACATCACCCCAAAAACACCCACAAAAATCACGGCGCAAATGATCAACATCATCCAATGTAACCAATGGATTTCCTGCATGATTTTGGTTGCTGGGGCAGCGAAATTCAACTGCATGACAGCAGGGCCGCCCGGCATGTTTTCAGCCGCATGTGTAAATGCAGTGCCAAAGGCTGCTACTAAATAGAGCGAAGCCCTAGTGACTTTTCCAAATAAATTCATCTTATTCTCTGTTTATTGTCGTGAACTTTTGCAGCTATAAAGCTCCAAAAAGCCCAAAAAAGCGGTGTCAAGCCAATACATCTAGCCGTGATTATAGGGTTAATTAAGCTCAACAACAAACCGGGTTAACCAGGCCCGCCTCAATCTTGGCAATGGTTTAAAAGATAGTGAATACTCACACTTAAGCAGAATCACTCCTAGTCTTGCGTCCGATTTGATTTGGATCAATATAGGCAACGCGATCCTGGGCCTTAGCAAGGTGTTTACCTAAAGCCCAAGCATGCCCATAAACCACCTCTAAGGTCAGTTTTTTGGGTAATTGGGCATATTGACGGGCATCTTGATCTTCAGAAACAAGCAAATTGAGGGCCCTGGCATCAGCCAACAAAAGTGCATCGGAGTCGTAATCCAAGTTTAAAAACTCCATATCCATTACCGGGTCTGAAAAACGCTCGCCCAGCAGAGCATCTCCCATATCGTGCATATCCCAAGGGCTGACTAACTTTTGAAGCGGTAATTTCTGCGCCAAAGCTTCAGAGTTAAGTTCTTTCGCCGTATCAGGGCCCAAATAACTCAATGTCAGCAACCCGCCTTCTTTGAGCACTCGCCAGCACTCTTGCAAGAAATGCTTAGGATCAACTAGGTCCTGAATCAAGAGAACGCTGACCGCTAAATCGACAGAATTGCTAGGAAGATTAATGCGGCCGGTTTTCTTGTAGTCAGCAAGAGAAATCTGGGATGCTGGCTTCATTCTTGAATTCCAAAAACGAGACGCTTTCAGTTTCAATAAATCAAAACCGGATAACTCACATTCTGGCGCACTGTGAAAACGAATTCCCGGAAAACGTTTTGTCAGAAAAGGGGCATGCTCTCCAGGGAAGTCTGGAATCAGCAGGACGTCTTTTGCCTCCAACTTCACGATATCTAATTTTTGCAGCATGCGAGCTGCAATTTCATCCTGAAGCCATCTGATTGATTGGGTCATTGGCTCAGTATACTCAGCGACCCATGCGCGCAATAGAGAAAATTTTTCATTCAATTTGTTCTCACCTCTTACCAAGCTCATGCATTGTTTGCGGGGTATTTCAGCAACGCACTCTCTGCTTTGATTGCCTCATCCAACTGCAGTCAGAGCAACTATCAAATTACGAATGCTGCAAGCAATGTGGCCTCACCCTTGAAGCAACAGAGTTGAAAGATATGCGTTGTCGAGAGTGCATCACCAACCCACCCCACTTTGATGAAACATACTGCCTCGATCGATACGATGGCAGACTTCAGTCTGCCTTACATCAATTGAAATATCAGCGTCGTCTTGCATGTGCGCATGGTCTAGCTGCGACATGGAATGCACTGCTTTCAAAGGAGCTAATAACAACCCAAGCAGAGCATCTTCTGCCGGTACCGCTGAGCCAAGAAAAACTATGCGCCAGAGGTTTTAATCAAAGCTGGGAATTAGCTAGGCGCATTGACTGCGACAAACACATTCATAAGAATCCGCATATCTTGAAGCGCTACCACCACACTCAGCATCAAGCCAATGAGAGCCGCGCCAATCGTCAGATAGCTATTCAAGATATGTTTTATATCAACCCACAGTATCAGGGCCTGCTAGAGTCTGCTTCAGTCATTGTGTTTGATGATGTCATGACTAGCGGGGCAACCTTAAATGAAATCGCCCGCGTATTGAAGGACAATGGTGTATCCCATGTTATTAATTGGGTTTTACTGAGAACACTTCGTCCATCACAAAGATCAGAGCATGTTTAACATTGTTTTATTCGAACCAGAAATTCCGCCCAATACAGGGAACATCATTCGCTTGTGCGCAAACACGGGTGCAAAGTTACATCTTATTGAGCCCCTGGGTTTCCCCATGGAGGACGCCAAACTTCGAAGAGCAGGGCTGGACTATCACGAGTTCGCAAAAGTAAAGGTTCATAAAAACTGGGCACAATTTCTGATTGATGAAAATCCCAAACCTGAACGCATGTTTGTATTAACGACTAAGGGGTCTGGGAAATTTCATGATGGCAAATATTTGCCTGAAGATTATTTTGTTTTTGGTTCAGAAACCAAAGGCATTACCGAGGAAGTGAGAAACTCGATTCCAATCCCCAATCAAGTTCGCCTAGCTATGCAAGATAGTAGTCGTAGTTTGAATCTATCAAATACGGTAGCAATTGTTGTTTATGAAGCGTGGCGCCAAAACGAATTGCTTGGCGGAAGTTAAGAAACTTAAACTTCGACCTTGGGGTCGCGCCCCATGAGTTTCTTCACAGCTTCATGTGGTGAGAGTTTTCCAGATAAGACCTCCCCCATCATGGCGGTAATTGGCATCTCGACACCCAGGCGTGTCGCCAAGTTACCAACCGCAGAGGCACACAACACACCCTCAGCAACATGTCCCAAGTTGCCCAAAATTTCAGGCAAAGGTTTTCCTGCAGCAAGCGCTAAGCCGACACGGCGATTACGAGAGAGATCGCCAGTGGCAGTCAAAATCAAATCGCCCACTCCGGTTAAGCCCATACAAGTCTCTGGTCTGCCGCCTGCGGCTTTTACTAAACGCATCATTTCTGCAAGACCGCGCGTTAATACTGCAGCGCGTGCATTTAAGCCAAGGTCTAATCCATCGCCAATGCCGGCTGCAATTGCTAAAACGTTTTTAATCGCACCACCCAATTCAACACCAACTAAATCATCGCTGGCATAGATGCGCATATTGCCATGATGGAAAGCACCTTGAACGATGTCACATAAGGCATTGGATTTGCTGGCGATAGTTAATGCACAAGGCATCCCATTACCAACTTCTTGGGCAAAACTCGGTCCTGATAGAGCACCGTAAGAGTGTCGCAGACCATGGCTATGCAACTGGTCTTCCCGGCCTACTACTTGGTGCGGCAATAAGGTTGTGCTGGGCTCCAAGCCCTTGCATAACCAAACAATATTGAGCGGGTGTTTAGCGAGGCGTAATACCTGCGCCACCGTTTCCGACAAACCCGACATCGGAGTAGCGATTACCAAAAGATCGTTTTCAGAAAGGCGTTCAATAGCCCGTTCAAAACTCACCTCTAATTGCAAGCCCTTTGGCAAGATGACGCTAGGCAGATAGTCTGCATTTTCACCAGACCTCTGAATACCCTCTAACTGCTCAGCGCTTCGCGACCACAAACAAACATCGCCAGCCTGAAGATAGCGCGCTGCTTGCGCGGCCATAGCAGTGCCCCATGAACCAGCTCCAAGCAGCGTCACTTTCATGATCTGTGGGCTTTAACTAAATTGGCTTAGTGAGGAAGAATGATTTTGCTTTCATCGGTAGAGCCACTTTCCGTTGCAGCAGCCTGCGCAGCCTGCATGATGCGGTGCTCATACATACCGTGGAAGTTAATCTCATTCAGATGAATTGGCTGGAAACCAGCGCGACTAATGGTGTCGGCAATATTGGAGCGCAAGTAAGGGTACAAAATTGTTGGGCAAGCAATGCCTAACATTGGATCAATTTGCTCTGGTGGAATATTGTTAAATTCAAAAATACCAGCTTGCTTAGCTTCGACCAAAAAGAGCACCTTACTATCGACTTTAGCTGTTACCGTTCCAATTAAGGCAACCTCAAAAATTTCATCGCTCAAGCGTGTAACTGCAACATCTACTTCAACCTCAACTTGAGGCTCAGCTGCAACCAATAAAATTTGTGGTGCATTCGGCTGCTCTAAAGACAGGTCCTTGAGATAAATACGTTGAATGCGAAAACCAGGCTCTTTTGAGTTATCTGCTGCATCTGGAGCGGAAGTAGTTTGTTCAGTCATGGGGAAACTTTCTGAGTAAATTTTTAAGCTAAGAGTGGATCAAGTTGGCCGGCGCGATCTAGTGCAACTAGATCGTCATAACCACCAACATGGGTTTCACCAATATAAATTTGTGGCACAGTACGGCGGCCTGTACGGGTCATCATGATCTCGCGCTGCGCAGGATCACGGTCAATTAGGATCTTCTCTAGATTTGCCACACCCTTCTTCTGCAATAACTTCTCTGCCATAACGCAGTAAGGACAAACTTGAGTGCTATACATCGTAACTTGTGGCATATCGAAGACCCGCTGAATTATTTGACCAATGGCAAGGCTGCAGCCTGCCAGCCTTGAACGCCGCCATCCAAGACCGCAACTTCAGAGAACCCCAATTTCTTCAATTCTGGAACTACCTTACGGGCACTCATACCTGAGTGGCAAACCAAAATGATGGGGTTTTTACGGTCCAACTTGAGCTTATCGATTCCGGACGGGATTTGCTCGGCCAAAAGATGTTTTGCTCCAGGCAGGTGGCCAGCCTTAAAGTCAGATTCTGGGCGTAAGTCCAAAACAGCTGCTTTACGGCGATTCATCCAAATAGTTGCTTCTGTAGGCGATAAGCCTTTTCCGCTGATAAGCGTAGATAATGTGGGGAAGAAGAGTGCTGCGCCCGAAACAAGCAGGAGGGCGATAAGCGCTAAATTATCAATTTGCGTGAGAAAGTTCATCACCGGATTATAGAATGGCTCTATGAAACAACTTGTCCTTATTCGTCATGGCGAATCCGCCTGGAACCTTGAAAACCGCTTCACTGGCTGGGCGGACGTTGACTTAACCCCAAAAGGCACTGAACAGGCCCTTGCTGCCGGAGAAAACCTCCGCAAAGCAGGCTATGAATTTGATGTGGCCTACACCTCAGTTCTCAGACGAGCCATCCGCACCCTGTGGCATGTTCAAGACACTATGGACCTCATGTGGCTGCCCGTAGTCCACAGCTGGAGACTGAACGAACGCCACTATGGCGCCCTCACCGGCCTGAATAAAGCGGAAACTGCCCAACAGTACGGGGATGCCCAAGTTCATATTTGGCGTCGCTCCTACGACGTACGCCCACCCCTCTTAGAAAAAGAAGATGAGCGCAATCCACAAAATGATCGACGTTACGAAAAACTCAGTGCATCTGATATTCCTTTAGGCGAGTGCCTCAAAGATAACGTCGAGCGCGTATTGCCTCTTTGGAATGAATCTATTGCTCCAGCCCTCAAAGCAGGTAAGCGCGTATTACTCGTCGCACACGGCAATAGCATTCGCTCTTTAATTAAGTATCTCGACCAGGTTTCTGACGAAGACATTATGGAAATCAACGTTCCTAATGGCATCCCGCTTGTTTATGAGCTCGATGACAACCTCAAGCCCATTCAGCATTTTTATTTGGATTAAGGTAAAACAGAAGCATGCGCGTATTTTTCAAGAACTTTGCCCTAGTCTCTGTCGGCCTTATCGCCGGGGTTGCAGCCACCATTCAACTATCAGCCACCGCCCAACAAGGTGCGACGCTGCCTTTGGATGAACTGCGCACATTATCGAATGTCTTTGCTCAAATCAAACGTGAGTACGTTGAGCCAATTGAAGACAAACAATTACTGACCGATGCCGTCAAAGGTATGGTGAGCAGTCTTGATCCGCACTCTACCTATCTTGATAAAAAAGATTTCTCTGAAATGCAAGAACAAACTAGCGGCAAGTTTGCTGGTCTTGGAATTGAAATCACATCAGAGGATGGCGTTGTTAAAGTACTCAACCCAATTGAAGATAGTCCTGCAGCGCGTGCTGGCTTGCAAGCTGGCGATCTGATTACACGCTTAGATGACAAACCTGTTCGCGGCATGTCACTAGATAAAGCCGTGCGCACTATGCGTGGCACACCAGGTACAAAAATTACTTTGACTGTCTTCCGCAAGAGTGAAGAGCGCAGCTTTCCGGTAACAATTACTCGCGCTGAAATTAAGGTGCAATCCGTTAAAGCCAAAATTCTGGATAACGATATTGCCTGGGTGAGAGTCACTAGCTTTCAAGAGCGCACGGTTCCCGATCTTGCAAAGAAATTAACCGAGCTGGCAAATCAAGATCCCAAAATGAAGGGCATCATTCTTGACCTCAGAAACAATGGTGGCGGCTTGCTACAAGGTGCAGTCGGCGTTGCTGCTGCTTTCTTGCCAGCAGATGCTGTAATTGTCTCCACCAAGGGTCAGACAGCCGATTCAAAACAGGTGTTCAATGCAACGCCAGCAATGTATCGCCTCGGCGAGCCTGGCGATCCTTTAGCTAGCGTACCGGCGATGTATAAAAAATTACCGATGGTTGTTTTAGTAAATGCCTACTCCGCTTCCGCCTCTGAAATTGTGGCCGGCGCATTACAAGATTACAAACGCGCAACCATTATTGGTAAAACTACTTTCGGCAAGGGCTCTGTACAAACAGTCCGCCCACTGACTAATGATTCTGCGCTGAAAATCACTACCGCCTATTACTACACACCGAGTGGTAAATCGATTCAAGCTTATGGCGTCAAACCGGATATCGCAGTTGATCAAAATAAAGATGGCGATCCGGATGATGTATTAATTACCCGCGAAGTTGATAGCGAGAAGCATTTGCGTAACAAGCAATCATCAGAAGAAAAACTGGTTGCCGATCGTGAAAAACGCCGCCTAGAAGAACTTCAGCGCATTGAAGAAAAAAATGCCAAGAAGACTCCAGAAGAGAAAGAAAAAGAGAAGTCTAAAAAGCCTGTCGAGCTTGGCGGTGCCGATGACTTCATGCTTACTCAGGCAGTCGCATTTATCAATGGTGAGCCCGTAAAACGCTCTGCCTCTAAGCTAGAGTAAGTTCTAGCAATTAGGCATGCATATGAATGATGAGCAGCTACTTCGCTACTCCCGGCATTTACTACTAGAAGAAATTGATGTTGCTGGCCAAGAAAGATTACTTGGCTCGCACATCCTCATCATTGGCGCCGGTGGGCTGGGGAGTGCAGCAGCACCTTACTTAGCTGCTGCCGGCGCAGGAAAGATTACGCTGGTTGATCATGACAAAGTCGAACTCACCAACTTGCAGCGACAAATCATGCATAGTCAAAATTCCATCGGCAAAATGAAGGTGGAATCAGGAAAACAGTTTTTGCATAGCATTAATCCCACCCTCACGATTAACGCAATCGCAGAGAAGGCAACTGAGAATTTATTGCAAGAACTCTTACCATCAGTAAATCTCGTTTTAGATTGCACAGATAACTTTGCTACCCGACAGATCATTAATGCAGCCTGCTTTAACCAAAAGGTGCCACTTGTGTCTGGATCCGCCCTTAAATTTGATGGCCAATTGAGCGTCTTTGATTTTCGGAGTGCTGCATCACCCTGCTACGCCTGTCTTTTTTCTCCGGAAGAACAGTTCGAAGAAGTTAGCTGTGCCAGTATGGGCATCTTCTCCCCTTTGGTGGGCATTATTGGCGCGATGCAAGCAGCGCAAGCACTTCAGGTATTGATTGGCTTTGGTCAGCCTTTAGTGGGAAGAATGTTGCTTTGGAATGCACTTAACACCCAGATTGATGAGATTCGAGTTTCTCGAAATCCCGCATGCAAAGTTTGCGGCTCCCAACATTAGGGAGTTAAGAGAGCAATCGCTCCAATGCTTTGGCCTGCTCTTCAGGCTCGTAAGCACGCAGGACCCTAGGAACACGGGCTTTTAATAGACCCACATTTGCCTTTAGAATCTCACGCTTAACCAACAATAGTTGGCTAAAGTGCATTGAGAAATCTGTCAGTCCAAGTGCGAGCAATAGCTTTGTTAATGCAGGATCGCCAGCCATCTCACCGCAAACAGCAACCGGCACATCTGCTCGCTTGGCTTGATCAATGATGCTAGATAGCAAATTCAAAATAGCGGGATGCAAAGGATCATACAAATGTGCCACCGCATGATCTGCGCGATCAATTGCCAAGGTGTACTGAATTAAGTCATTCGTACCAATCGAAAGAAAATCAAATCGATTAATAAACAAGGGCAGCACCAATGCAGCCGCTGGAATTTCAATCATGGCACCAACTTGAATATTCGGATTGAATGCTTTGCCGCGCTGATGCAATTGCTGCTTTGCTTTTTCAATCAATCTAAATGTCTCGTCGATCTCTTTAGCATGTGCCAGCATCGGAATCATGATCCGCGCCTGACCATGTGCCGATGCGCGCAAGATGGCCCTGAGTTGCGTTAAAAAGATTTCAGGCTCGGTTAAAGACCAGCGAATCGCACGCAATCCCAATGGTGATGCCCCAGTCTGAGAAACATCACCTCCACCACCCAATGCCTTATCAGCACCAACGTCAATAGTTCTAATATTGACAGGCAAGCCATGCATTAAATCAACTACACGACGATATTCTTGATACTGCTGCTCTTCATCTGGCAAGGCTTGCTTACGATCCATAAACAAAAATTCCGAGCGGAACAAGCCAACACCTACAGCGCCTAATTTCACAGCCTGAATGGCATCCTCAGGCAACTCAATATTGGCAAATAACTCAATCTCAACCCGGTCAGCTGTTTCTGTCTTGGCGTGCTTTAACTGTTTTAGTTTGCGGGCTTCTTTTAGGGCTTGAGCTTGTAGCTTTCGATATTCAGTAAGAAGCTGTTCATCTGGAGCAACAACCACAACCCCATGCTCCCCATCCAATATCAGCCAATCACCATGGCGAATCATTTCACTGGCATGTCGCACGCCAACTACTGCAGGGATTTCCATACTGCGCGCGACAATGGCGGTATGGGATGTTTTGCCACCAAGATCCGTTACAAATCCTGTAAAGGCATGATCTTTGAAGCGCAGCATGTCATGAGGAGCAATATCGTGGGCAACAATAATCGACTCAACACCGATATCGCTTACAGGCAAAAATTCGGCATCATTTAATGGGTCTTTTTTCTGCGCATTTAAAGCCTTAATTACACGCTCAGCCACCTGTCGAATATCGTTGGCACGCTCTTTTAAATACGCATCCTCAATATCGGCAAATTGCTCTAAAAGATCATTCAGCTCGGTTGTTAAGGCCCAAGCAGCATTTAACCTTTGAGTGCGAATTAATTTAATTGGCTTCTCAGCTAAAGCTGGATCAGCCAGAATCATGCCATGCACATCCAAGAATGCGGCCATTTCTTGTGGCGCATCTTTAGGCAATCCTTGACGCAATTGGGCCAACTCCAGGCGCACCTGCTCAAAAGCATCTAATAACTTTTGAGCTTCAGCCTCTTCTTTGCCAGCTTCAATTAAGTAATGACTAACCTCTAATGCTGCACGCGATATCAGTACGGCTTTGCCAATAGCAATGCCTTTAGATACTGCTATTCCGTGCAAAGCAAAAGTCATCCTTATTCGCCCTCACCAAATCGATCGTTGATCAATGCAGTTAAAGCTTGCATTGCTTCATCCTCTTTTTCGCCAACAGTTTCTAGTGTCACAGTGCTACCGATTCCGGCGGCCAGCATCATGACACCCATAATGCTCTTAGCATTGATTTGACGACCATTGCGTGACAACAATATTTCACAAGGGAATTCGGCAGCAAGCTGAGATAGCTTCGCAGATGCACGAGCATGTAATCCCAGCTTATTGATAATTTCGATTTCAGCAACAGGCATAGCGAGTCCTATCTCTCCGTAGTAGCTTGTGGGGCTTTAGAGCCCAAACGCAGAATGCCATTTTGGCCACCTTGGAGCGCCTTTTGAGCCAACTCCTCCAAACTCTCTCCGCGATGAGAGATGCAACGCATCAACATCGGTAAATTGAGCCCAGCCAAAACAATCACAGGCGCATTCAAACCAGATAGTGGACCCAGAGCCTCAAGCTTAGACGCCACATTAGCTGGGGTAGCACCCATCACATCAGTCAGGATCAAAACGCCCTGACCCGTATTGACGCCGTATGCCGCCTTTAAGACTCGATCAAAGCTAGCTTTTGTATCTTCGTAGGGCGGAATATCGACAGCCCTAACTCTCTCCGGTACCACACCAAATGCATGCTCTGCAAAACCGAGCATCGCACTTGCCACGGGGGTGTGGGCAACTATTACGATTCCAACCATCTTTATGCCAATGCCTTTTCGAGCGCGGTTAACCAAAATTTCGGAACATCAAATCCACTTTGCTCAGTAATTTCTACAAAACATGTTGGGCTGGTCACATTAATTTCTGTGACATAAGCACCAATTAAATCTAATCCTACCAAGAACAAGCCACGGGCATTCAAAATAGGGGCGAGACGCTCTGCAACCTTCATCTCGGCGTCCGTCAGTGGCATAGCCACTCCTTTGCCACCAGCAGCTAAGTTGCCTCGAATCTCACTACCCTGCGGAATACGGGCTAATGCGAACGGGACTACCTCACCACCAATCAGCAAGACCCGCTTATCACCTTGAGCTATCTCAGGTAAGAATCTTTGCACCATCAAAGTACGTGCACCATTCTCGCCAAGTGTCTCCACAATACTGGCGAGGTTCAAGCCATCTGGTCCCACGCGAAACACACCCATTCCACCCATGCCATCCAAAGGCTTAATCACAATATCTTGATGCTCTTGATGAAACGCCTCAATTGCACTGAGTTCGCGCGTGATCAAAGTTGGTGGAATCAGTTCCGGAAATTCAGTAATAGATATTTTTTCAGAATGGTCGCGAATGGCCATCGGGTTATTAAATACTTTCGCGCCCTGACGAACCGCTGCAGATAACAACCAAGTGGTATTGAGATATTCAATATCAAATGGCGGATCAGTGCGCATCATGACTGCGTCAAAAGTATTTAATGGGCGGCCTTCAATGGAACCCAATTCGAACCAGGCCGTACCGCTTGGCTTAATGTCGAGAGGCTGGCAATCAGCCACTACAAAATCATCTCTCCAAAGGATATTGCGACTTTGACAAAACCATAATTGATGTCCTGCCTCTTGTGCAACTCGCATCATCGCTAAGGTGGAATCTTTACTAATCTTGAAAGACTCCAAAGGGTCAGCAATGAAAAGAAGATTCATCTTATGTCCGAGCATTCAAATAAAGTTAAGCAACTTCAGCATTAGGATCAGAACGCTCCAGCTCTAAAGAAGCAGCTAATAAAGCCAGGCGAGCGACAACGCCATAGAGATAAAAACGATTAGGCGGCGCGCTACCAGGCTTGGCGCCTAGGTCTGGCATGGAGTTTTGCTCGAATGCCAAAGGCACAAAATGCATGCCCGGCGCGTTCAAATTCTCATCAGGCCCACGGTCAGTATGTACGCGATAGAAACCACCAATCACATAGCGATCAATCATATACACCACCGGCTCAGCGACAGCTTCATTCACTTTCTCAAAGGTATAAACACCTTCCTGAATCAATACATCGCTTACCTCAAGGCCTTCTTTAACGACACTCATCTTATTGCGGTCTTTGCGATTCAAACCTTTGAGCTGGGCAGGATCATTCACCACCATCACACCCATGCCATATGTACCAGCATCTGCTTTAACAACGACATATGGCTTTTCTTTGATGCCGTACTCACGGTATTTCTTGGCAGTTTTCTTGAGAACTTTCTCTACCGCTGCTTGCAATTCTTCCTCGCCCTTACGCTCATGGAAATTCACATTAGAGCAACTAGCAAAATAAGGGTTGATCATCCAAGGATCAATATCAACTACCTTCGCAAATTTCTTTGCGACTTCATCGTAGGCAGCAAAGTGATTTGACTTGCGGCGCACATGCCAACCAGCATGGAGGCCGGGCAAGAGATACTGCTCATGCAGATTTTCTAAGATCGGAGGAATGCCTGCTGACAAATCATTATTTAGCAAAATTGAACAAGGATCGAAATCTTTTAATCCCAATCGCTGCTTCTTCAAACCTAAGCGAGATAGAGGCTCCATCAAGAGGCGATTGCCATCTGGCAAATCTATCCACGTTGGCTTTTTAATTTCATCTGACAAAGTGCCCAAACGTACATTCAAACCTGCTTGACGCAAGATCGAGGATAGGCGCGCAATATTCTGCAAGTAGAAAGTATTGCGAGTGTGTCGCTCAGGTATCAACAGTAAATTTTTTGCTTCGGGACAAATCTTCTCAATTGCTGCCATTGCAGCCTGGACCGCCAAAGGCAACATCTGTGGAGATAGATTATTAAAACCGCCCGGAAACAGATTGGTGTCGACTGGGGCTAGCTTAAAGCCAGCATTACGCAGATCAACCGAACAGTAGAACGGCGGAGTGTGCTCCTGCCACTCAAGCCTAAACCAGCGCTCAATAGTTGGAGTTGCTTCTAATACCTTCGACTCGAGATCGAGAAGAGGGCCGCTAAGGGCAGTGATGAGATGTGGAACCATTTCACCATTGTAAGATTTTTAAAAGAAAGACGCGGAATCCGAGGATCCCGCGCTTAAAAACCGGGCAGCCAACTAAAGCCGCCCAGTGAGGGGTAAAACAGCTAATTAAGACTCGTAAGCGGACTCACCGTGGGAGCTGATATCCAAACCTTCGCGCTCTTCATCTTCTTTAACGCGCAGACCGATCACCATATCAACCAATTTGTAGGCGATATAAGAAACTACGCCAGACCAAATTAGGGTAACGATGACGCCTTGGCTCTGAATCCACAATTGGCTAGCGATGGAGTAATCAGGAGCTGCAGCATTCGCAACATAATCCCAAATACCTGTTCCGCCTAAAGCTGGGTCTGCGAACACACCAGTTAACAAAGCGCCCAAGATACCGCCAACGCCATGCACACCGAATACGTCCAAGCTGTCATCTGAACCCAAAATCTTCTTGAGACCAGAAACACCCCACAAGCAAACTACGCCAGCAGCAGCACCAATTACGAGGGCACCCATTGGGCCAACGAAACCAGCAGCAGGAGTAACAGCAACTAAACCAGCTACGCAACCAGATGCACCACCCAACATGGAAGGCTTACCTTTATGAACCCACTCAGCAACTGACCAGCTCAATACTGCTGCAGCTGTTGCCAACAATGTGTTCACGAATGCCAAGGCTGCACTACCGTTTGCTTCGAGAGCAGAACCAGCATTGAAACCAAACCAACCAAACCACAAGAGTGAAGCACCAATCATCACGAACACTAAGTTATGCGGCTTCATTGCTTCTTTGCCGTAACCTAAACGTTTGCCGATCACGAATGAACCTACCAAGCCTGCGATCGCAGCATTGATGTGAACAACGGTACCACCAGCAAAGTCGAGAACACCCTTCTGCCACAACCAACCAGCACGTGCTGTGATTGCTTCAAGTGATGCTGCATCTTTGATGTCATCAGGACCAGGCCAGAACCAAACCATGTGAGCGATTGGCAAGTAGCTGAAAGTGAACCAAAGAATTACAAACAACACGATTGCAGAAAACTTAGCGCGCTCAGCAAATGAACCAATGATCAAGCAGCAAGTAATAGTTGCAAACGCAGCTTGGAAGGCCATAAATACATACTCAGGAATCACAATGCCTTTACTAAATGTCGCGGCAACTGAATCTGGAGTCATACCTTGCAAGAACAAGCGATCGAATCCACCAATGAATGCGCCGCCTTCAGTAAATGCAAAGCTGTATCCATAGAGGGACCACAATACTGTGATCAACGCGAACACAAACATACACTGTACGAGTACAGAAAGAATGTTCTTGCTGCGTGTTAAACCACCGTAGAACAAAGCCAAACCAGGCAATGTCATCAAGATTACTAGTGCTGTACACACTAATACCCATGCTGTATCACCTTTGTTTGGAACTAATGCAGGAGCAGCGGCAACTGCAGCGGCAGCCGCAGCAGCAACTGGCTTAGCTTCATCAGCAAAGGCTGGCGAAGCCACCATGACACTGGTTGCACCAATAGCCAAGGCCATTGCGCTTCCAGCTAGGAGTCGTTTCATCCAAGTTAACATTTTGAACCTCTCTTTAAAGTGCTGACGCGCCGGTTTCACCGGTACGAATGCGAATGACGTGTTCAACTGGGGAGACAAAAATCTTGCCATCGCCAATTTTTCCAGTACGAGCAGATTTTTCAATTGCTTCAATCGCTCGCTCCAAGATGCCATCTTCAACAGCAGCTTCAATTTTTACTTTAGGTAAAAAGTCGACAACATACTCAGCACCGCGATACAACTCGGTGTGACCTTTTTGACGGCCAAAGCCTTTAACTTCAGTGACGGTAATACCCGAAACTCCCACTTCTGAGAGAGCTTCGCGCACTTCGTCAAGCTTGAAGGGCTTGATGATTGCGGTAATTAATTTCATACGTTTCTCCGTTCAGAGGAAAGAATTAGAAAGTTTTTGTAAGAGATACAACTGCACCACCACGACCGGCTGAACCATTGTTTGCTCCACTAGCTCCAGTCCAAGTACTCCACCAAGCGGGATTTGCATTTGTGCTTACATAAGCGGCTGCGAGAGACAAGCCACCACCAAAGTCCTTAGTAGCACCAATTTTCCAATCGGTATAACTTAGATTATTCAGTGAGCCATTAGTAGCGCTAATTGTTGATTGTGGTTGGCCAGCAACATACTGGTAACCAACGTGACCATTCAAACTAATACCCCAGAACCCAGTATCGTAGTTAGCGGTTAAGTCTGGATAGAATGAGCCGCCACTATTTGGGATGCCGAAAATATTAGTTAGCGAATAGTTAACCTTAACAAATCCAGTCACTGGGCCAAAGGTGAAATTCTGAGCCACATATAACTCTGTTGTGTTTGGATTAAGCATTGAGCCAGCTGGATATGAACCAGACTGTGGGTAGTAATACTGGAGCACACCAAAATCAGATGCAAAACCTTCCCCAATTAACTCTTTCTTAAAACCACCATAGAAATCCATCTCGACCGGAGCTCTAACGCCATTGTTCGTGGTGTTCGCAACCCAGTTAATTGTGCTGTTCCAGTTACCAATATACAAACCGCTTTCATGTGCATAATCAAAGCCACCTTGAATTGCTGGTTGATAGTTTGACTGAGTAATACCGCGGTAACGGTAGTCATTAGTGATGGTCACGTTTGCTGTTATTGGGCTCACTTCAGGAGCTGCTGGAGCTTCCGCTGCAGGAGCTGTTTGCGCAAATGCTGCTGTTGCAAATAAGCCAGATGCTGCAAGAGCGATGGCTGTCTTTTGAATAGTTTTCATATAAAACTCCTTAGTGGTCATGAAAAAGGGATAAATGCTTTATTGCATGGAGTGATCATGAATCTCGGGAGCCACCTCTATTTGGTGCAATTCCCCTAAATAAGGCTTATGCCCAACTTTGGTGCTTATATATGCACCATTTCCGTTCATTTTGGTGCAATTTCTCTGTTTTTAGCTGTTTTGCCCTGTTTTTGGCGCTACAACTTAAAATACGATCTGTATCTTTTATGCAACTTTCAATAGAACGGTGGGCAGCATTATGCAAAAACCAGGCGAAATCTTAGAACAAATCCAGCGCATTGCTAGCGATATGCAAAACAAGGTTGGGGATGCTATTCGCAATTCACCCGCGCAAGAGATTGAAAAGAATGTGCGTGCGATGATGAATCAAGGTTTTCAGAAAATGGATCTGGTTACTCGCGAAGAATTTGATTTGCAATCCAAAGTACTTGCTAAGACCAGAGAAAAGTTAGAAGCCCTCGAAGCTAAAGTGGCTGCTTTAGAAAAGTCTTAATCAAAATCTCAGTTTCATCTAGAAACTATTCTGGATGAAACTCATCAAAGAAATTAGAGTAAGCCTCTTCAGAGAAAAACTGTTTTGCAGGCACCCGTGCTGGCGCAGTATGCAAAATCGAGATCTGATAAATCCAAGCTCCATTGTCTGGTGTAAGTCTGGTGATCCAACGCACACGCATTGACTGCTCTACTGCACCAGTGGATTTAAATTCTAAAAAATAATCTTTAGTGGAAAGACGCTGCCGATTAGCTGCCTGATAAAAGGCATCGGCAGTAACAGCGCTTTCTAAATTAACGTTTGCACGGCTCAATAGATTGCCTTGCAATTGCTCCAATAGTTTAGGTGCAAGCGCGACTTGATCTTTACCCAAGTGAATCGTGCTCACCGAATAAATATCATCCTCAATTTTTACCGCTTCTAAGGTTTGTGGAATTTCTTGATCTTGATATGGTATTCGTCGCTCAATTTTTTCAGGCTTACCTGGAAACAAAGTGCTATAGCCCTCTTGTGGCGACTGCACAGTGCGCCAATCTAATTTGGGGCTACAAGCGGAAAGTAGAAATGCAAATGCTAGAACTACACCAAGCTTTTTAAGAATCGGTTTAGACAATTCCAGCCCCATGCGCTTGTTGGTCAGCATGGTAGCTAGAGCGCACCATCGCGCCTACGGCAGCATGTGAGAAGCCCATTGCATAAGCTTCTTCTTCAAATCGCTTAAAGACGTCGGGGTGCACATAGCGACGAACTGGCAGGTGATGTCCTGAAGGAGCTAGATACTGACCAATAGTCAGCATATCAATATTGTGTTCACGCATATCGCGCATGACTTCTAAAATTTCTTCGTCAGTTTCTCCCAGGCCAACCATTAAACCGCTCTTGGTTGGGATATGCGGGAAGCGCTCTTTGAAGTCTTTTAATAATTTCAATGAGTGTGCGTAATCAGCACCAGGACGCGCCTCTTTATATAATCGCGGCACAGTTTCTAAATTGTGATTCATCACATCGGGCAAACCTTGCGGCGCATGCTCAGAAAAAATATCCAAAGCCTTATCTAAGCGACCCCGAAAATCCGGCACTAAGACTTCGATCCTAGTATTTGGAGAGAGGTCTCGCGACTGAGAAATGCAATCCACATAATGCATGGCGCCACCATCACGTAAGTCGTCTCGATCTACGCTAGTAATCACCACATAATTTAATTTAAGAGCAGCGATCGTACGCGCCAAATTGCCAGGCTCTTTGGTATCCAGCGGATCTGGTCTACCGTGGCCCACATCACAAAATGGGCAACGACGGGTACATTTATCACCCATGATCATGAAGGTAGCGGTACCCTTACCAAAACATTCACCAATATTGGGGCAACTTGCTTCTTCACAAACGGTGACCAACTCATTCTCACGAAGAATCTTTTTAATCTCAGCGAAGCGAGAATTTCCAGAGGCAGCTTTTACTCTTATCCAATCTGGCTTTTTGAGTACTTGCTCCAAGGGAACAATCTTGATCGGAATACGCGCAGTTTTCTCACTCGACTTTTGCTTACGTGAAGCATCGTAATTAAGATCTTGGCGACTATTACTAGTGGCGACAGTATCGAGGTCCGGCTTATTGGTAGTCATGATGAAGTCAGTTGCTTTTGCAAATGCCCTAAAAGGGTTTGGCTAATAATGTCTATATTGTCCTTGATCCCAAGGGTTTGCATATCCACCGTCCTTAAGCCCTCATACCCACATGGGTGAATACGGGCAAAAGCCGCCAAATCGGTCGCTACGTTCAAGGCAAGCCCATGATAGGAGCATCCCTTAGAGACTTTGAGGCCCAATGCCGCAATCTTGGCACCCTGATACTCCAATGGCACCGCACTCTCCCGAGCAACATAAATGCCGGGCGCACCAGCATGCCTTTCTGCCTGAATTCCAAAGTCGGCAAGGGCATCAATCAAAGCCTGCTCGATTCGGGAGACCAGCTCTTTTACAAAAATCCCCAAACGCCGAAGATCAAGTAATAGGTACACCACGATCTGCCCAGGGCCGTGATAAGTGATCTCACCACCACGATCCACCTGTACTAAAGGAATTTGATTGCTTGGGGAATGCAAATTACTAGCATCTCCTGCTAAACCTAAAGTAAACACTGGAGGATGCTCAAGAATCCAAATTTCATCTGGAGTATCACTATCTCGCTGCTGTGTGAAATCCCGCATCGCTTGATAAGTTGACTCGTAGTGAGCCACCCCCAAATGTTTTACTAAAAAACTCATGCGAATAATTTAGAGGACAACACTAACCAAAGGATGTGTGGATAAAGTGCGATACAACTCATCTAACTGCTCACGGCTGGTCGCAGTAATTGGTAAGGTAATGCCGAGATAATTTCCATCTTTAGAAGGCCGCTGCTCAACTTTGCTCTCATCAAGCATAGGGTCAAATTGACGTGCAATATGCAAGATTGCAGGCAGATACTCTGGGTTAGTCTTGCCCATTACCTTAATTGGAAACTCTGATGGATATTCAATAAGCGATTTTCTATCTTCAGTCATGTCTTTTTATCTTTCTCAATTTTCTTTATTGATTGCGGTGATCGGGCATACCCAACCAAGCACCTGTGATGATGTTACGAATGCAATGTAAACGTCGATGGAAAAAATGATCAGCTCCCGGCACCACTTGCACTGTTAATTCTTGAGGGCGCGCCCAATCCAAAACATCAATCAGAGGAATAGTTTCATCCACTTCGCCATGAATCAAAATCGTATCAGCAGGCACGGGTGCCAGGACCCACTTGCCCGCTGCACTACCCACCATGACGAGTCGCTCGGCTGGGCGCCCTAGCTCTGCTAAGCGCCGTACTAAATGGGTTCCGACAAAGCTTCCAAATGAAAATCCAGAAACTACCAAAGGCAAGGTATTTGCAGTCTGCACCCAGGCCTGTTGTGAGGTGGCCTCAAATTGATTCCAGCTTGAAGGTGTGCGCATCCAATCAGTGACATGTAGCAAGTCTTCCATCTCGCCAACGCCGTCATCATGCACACCAGCTGTGGCACCTACTCCGCGAAAATTGGGGCGCACACTGACGTATCCCAGTTGATTAAATGCGCGAGCCATTGTTTGCGCAACCTTGTTATCCATTGTTCCGCCCATTAGCGGATGTGGATGCGCGACTAAGGCTAAACCTCTCACTGCGAAATCAGGATTATTTTTTAATTCATCAGGTAGATCAATCGACATTTCGATTTGACCCACAACGCCATCAATATGAATTATTTTTGTACGGCTATTCATGTGTAGAACTTTCTCAATTCTTTTTAAGCTAACTGCAGACGCTCTACTGGGCGCCCTTGTATTAAGTGTGACTGGATAATTTCTTCGATGTCTTCAGTATCTACAAAGGTGTACCAAATACCCTCTGGATAAATCACTGCCACCGGGCCATCAGCACAACGGTCTAAACATCCCGCCTTATTAATGCGAATTTTTCCTGGGCCAGATAGTCCCAACTCTTTTACACGATTTTTTGCATATTCAAATAATGCAAAAGCGTTATGGCGATCGCAGCAATCGTCGCCATTACTACGCTGGTTTAGACAGAAAAAAACATGGTGCTTAAAACTCATAAAAAATCTCAATTAAGGTTTTAGATTAAGGGCGGCTCTATTTCGGAGTGCCCACAGTAAAGCTAATGGCAACCATACTACGGAAACCCATTGCATCAATTCATTAAAGTGTAATAGCCGGCCTTGATACCAGTGTCGTAATGTCAAAATGAAATAAGGATTGTCCGGCAAGAGATTAATTACCAGGGTGGCACTGACCAAACAAGCGATTGCAAGCCAAGCTTTGCTAGCTAAAGAAAATTGGAGCGCCCATCTAAGCAAGAGGGTTCCCAACACCATCCCTCCAATAGCCCCCGCGGTAAGCCACGAGAAACTGAATTCTGCCCCGAATTGCAATGCAGTAAAGGTAATTTTGACCAGAACGGTGAAGCAAAGTAGGCTATTCAAAATTTTCCACTGGGGTGCTTTTGCGCGCATCCCTAGAGATAGCAGAAGTCCGGTGCCTAACCAACAAATCGCGGTAATGATGGATTCCTGGATGAAATGATTCACCACCATCGTTCCCCAGTCGACTGAGGCAAAAATAGCATGTCCCCACACCCCAGTCCCCAACCAAGAACTTTGGGGATAGATCTGAGCCCAAGGAAAAAGTAAAAATAAGGCGCAAGCGGCCCAGTTCAAACCAAACCACTGGTCAAAGCGCCGGCGTACTGCGCTACCAGAGAGCCACTGGGGTCCCAAGGGAATCGCCAATAGGCCGCCCATCAATCCACCTAAGACATTAGCCCACCAATCCATTTGACTGGGAATGCGAGTGGGTAACCAAGTTTGCAATGACTCGACGCTAAAAGCCAATACCGCACTAAAGCTCAAGGCGATACCCAAGGCAACGAAATTTCGCCAACGTGGATAGCAGGCAAAGACCAACAAAAATCCCAAGGGGATGTAGGCCAGAATATTGACAGAAACGTCAAAGAGCGTAATAAAGCGGGGTAAAGGAGCATCCAACCACGCCCAAGCAGCAATCCCGTTGTCAAAGTTGAAATCAAAGGGATTTAGGCTGACATAGATGATTAAAAGCGCATAGCTCAAGCTAATGGCCCTGGCCAAAGGCATAGCTTGGAGTGGCCAAATAAACTTGCGAGGACGCTGATCTTCGTGATGCATTCCATCATTCTAGGTCAGCCAGGTCAGATCTTTCTACAATAGGAAAATGAGTCCGAATTGCATCCTAGAGCGCGTTGCCACCACCAAATCGACTAATGATGATTTATTGGCCCGTTGGCGTGCCGGGGAATTAATTGATCCCGTTGCTCGAATTGCCCATGAGCAGACCTCCGGCAAGGGTCGGGCTGGAAGAGTTTGGCTCTCCAACCCCGAAGACACCCTGTGTTTTTCCTTGGCCTACCCATTCCATAAGCGCCCCAATGAACTAAGTGGGCTCAGTCTAGTTATCGGCTTAGCAGCCATTTCTGGAATTGCGGGAGCCCTAGGACTTAGCGAGGATGCGCTCCATCAACAAGGCCTACGATTGAAGTGGCCTAATGATTTACTGCTGAACAATGCCAAACTTGGCGGCATCTTGATTGAGGGTGGACAAAGCAATCTAAGTTCCCCTACTTGGATGGTGATCGGACTAGGTCTGAACTTACGCAATGCCGCACTAATTCAAAAAGGTTTGGAAGATCAATCCTCTCTTAGTGTTGCTGCCTTGGATCAACTCGTACCGCATCAAATACCAATTCCCGATACAGAATTTATTTGGCTAAAACTAATTGAGTCATTTGAAAAGCATTTAGCCCAATTTGAGCAGCATGGATTTAGCTACTTTAAAAATTCCTGGGAACGCTGGGATGCCTTCAATGACCAGTCGGTTTGCATATCCGGCGCAGGCAAGGATCCTATCATTGGAATTTCTTCCGGGGTTGATGACACCGGTGCGCTTCTCTTAAAACAGCATGACAAATTGATTGCCATTCATGCGGGCGATGTTTCTTTGCGAGTTCAATCATGAGTCTGTATCTGGTATTTGATCTTGGCAACACTCGGCTGAAGTGGGCTGCTGTGGAATCCACACAGAATATTGCGGACCGCAATAAAAAACTGTGGGCATATTCTGGATCGATTAGCACCAAGTCTTTCCAATCGCCCGAGCTACGGGCCGAACTATCTGACTACATTTCTAAAACATTGCCAAAGCCTGATGCGATTGCATTTTGCTGTGTAGCAGGTGATGCTGCTATTGAAAATCTACGCAGCCTCTTTCCACAATGGCAAGATCTTGAGTGGAAGCAATTTACAGGTAGTAGTTCTTACGAGGGTGTTCGCACACTCTATCAAGACCCAAGCAAGTTGGGCGCAGACCGATGGGCTGCACTAATTGGCGCTAGAGCGCTCTCAAACACTAATACGCTGGTGATTAATGCGGGAACGGCTACTACCATTGATTTAATAGGCGGTAACGGGGTTCATTATGGCGGCTGGATCTTGCCAGGCCTTAGTTTGATGCACGAAAGCCTCCAACAAAATACAGCCCAACTTCCACTAGCGGTTCGCGCCACCAATCCCGAGGCTCAAGCAAGCTTTGGTACAACAACAGATGAAGCTATTACTAGTGGTTGTGATGCGGCGCAAATTGGAGCGATACTGCGCGCAGCTTATTTAGCTAAGGCAATGAATCATCCTGTCGAACGAATTTGGCTTGATGGTGGCAATGCCAAAATTTTGGCAAATGAAATCAAACAGTTTCCAGAGCTGGCGGCACTTCCTGTTGAACCCATTGAAGGTTTGGTACTGCGCGGGCTTTGGGCTTGGCTCTTACAAAATCTTTAGCTAGTACGGATCTTGCCTAGCAGGGTTGTTGTAGAGCGCTCATATAAAAATGGAATGGCGACAGCTTTGCCACCCCAAGTCTTCACAAGGCGAGTTTCTTCAAGAGTATCGATCTCATAATCGCCACCCTTAACGTAAATATCCGGATGAATTTTGGCAATCAGATTCACTGGCGTCTGCTCTGTAAACATCACCGCTAAATCCACGCTCTCCAGTGCTGCTAATAAAGCCTGGCGGTCAGCCTCAGCATTGATAGGTCTGTCATCACCCTTACCCAGCATCTTGACTGAAGCATCTGAGTTCACGCCAACTACAAGACTAGCCCCTAAGGCGCGTGCTTGGGCTAAGTAACTGGCATGTCCGCGATGCAGAATATCGAAGACACCATTCGTAAATACCAGGGGCCTTGGGAGCGCCGCAATGCGAGCCTCTAACTCTGCCGGGGGGCAGACTTTAGACTCAAAAGAAGGTAAAGGTAAAGAGCTCATAGCGTCATATTAATGGCATTGCACTAGGCTCAACGATATTTGCCAGTATGTCTTAGACTTGGACATCCCAGCCCCACCCAAAGGTTCAAGATGATTCGTAATATGCTGAGCTACTTACTAGCACTACTTTTGCTGCTGCCAGCGATGCAATTGGTTGAGGCAGCCACTCCAGCGTCATCTAGCTGCAGCCCCCTTTTGTCCCATACCTTCCCAAGATTGCAGGATGAGGCGCCTCAAAACCTCTGCCAATATCAAGGTAAAGTTGTTTTGGTTGTTAATACAGCCAGTTTTTGTGGCTTTACCAGCCAATATGAAGGCCTTGAGAAGCTGTATGCCAAATATAAAGATCGCGGCTTAGTTGTGTTGGGATTTCCATCCAACGATTTTGGGCAGCAAGAACCGGGTAGCAATAAAGAAATTGCCGACTTCTGTAAAAATACCTATGACGTAAAGTTCCCCATGTTTGCCAAGAGCTCGGTCAGTGGCAGCAATCCTAATCCTTTGTTTAAGATGCTCATTGCTAAAACTGGTACAACACCTAAATGGAATTTTTATAAATACCTCATTGATCGCAACGGCAATGTTGTGGACTCATATGGCAGCATGACTAAACCCACTAGCAGCAGCATTACTGGTGAAATAGAAAAACTTCTTGGAGAGAAAATTTAGTGGGTAAGAAAAAAGTTGCCATTATTGGTGCCGGTATATCTGGCTTAGGATGCGCATATGCATTAAGACAGCACCCAGATTTAGATATCACCATATTCGAAGGCGGGAATCACATTGGCGGTCACAGCAATACCGTAGATCTCACGCTGAAAACTACTCAAGGTAAGACGACTCATGGAGTCGATACTGGATTTTTAGTATTTAATCGCAAAACCTATCCTCGCTTAGTTCGTCTATTTGAAGAAATTGAAGTGCCGATTGCGCCATCAGAAATGTCCTTCTCAGTATCGATTGATGCTAGCGAAAAAACTGGGCGCAGCAAAAAAATTGAATGGGCTGGTAACGATCTTAATTCTTTCTTTGGACAACGATCTAATTTGTTCTCGCTTTCATTTTGGAGAATGGCTTATGACATCTTGCGCTTTAATCGCCTTGCCACTCAGCTCGCTGAAGAGCAAATCACCTCTAAGCTTGAATACTCAGAACCTGATGAGCGTATTAAAGATTTTTTAGATCGCAACCGCTTTAGCACCAGCTTCAGAGAAAACTATTTCTTGCCGATGATTGGCGCTATCTGGTCATGTTCTGTTGAGCAGATGCTGGAGTTTCCAATTCAGACTATGGTGCGCTTCTGTCACAACCATGGTCTCTTACAAATTCAGAATCGCCCGCAATGGCTTACTGTTAAAGGCGGTTCAAGAGAATATGTAAAGCTTTTAGTGGCGGCCCTTGAGAAATATCAAGTCCAATTTGTGCGCGAATCTGTTTCTCGAGTCAATACAAGTAAAGCCGAAAACTCTCAAGTTGAAGTCATCACCTCCTCTGGATCGCACTGGTTTGATGAAGTGGTCATGGCTTGTCATAGCGATCAAACCTTAGAGTTAGTACACGGCATTGACCAAAACGCCCGTAATATTTTGGCCTCAGTTCCTTATCAAAAGAATCGTGCAATTTTGCATACTGATATCAATTTCTTGCCAACTAGCGAGCGCTGCTGGGCGGCCTGGAACTACACTGCAAAATCCGGCGCAACACCAACTGCACAACAACACGTTAGCGTTAATTATTTAATCAACCGCTTGCAACCCCTGCCTAAGGCATTCGAGAGCACGCAGATTATTGTGAGCTTGAATCCGCTAACTGATCCCAATCCAACGTTAGTACATGAAGAAATTCATTACTCGCATCCAGTCTTTGATATGCGCGCCGTCCAAGCTCAAAAGGAACTGCCTTTAATTCAGGGTAATTCCTCAATTTGGTATTGCGGCGCATGGACTGGCTTTGGCTTTCATGAAGATGGTCTGCGATCAGGCGAATTGGTCGCAATGGATCTGATGGAAAGTATCTCTCATCATGTCAAATCCAGTTCGCTTAAAGATGTTCAGTAAATGAATTTGCCAACGATTAATTTCGGAGCGGTTAAGCATCGACGTTTTCGTCCCGCTAAAAACGCATTTGGCTATGGTGTATTTACTTTATCCATTCCAATGCGAGCGCGCAGGAACGATCCAGCATTGCTCAGCAAACATGGTCTTAGAGATAATCGGTTTGGACTGTTTTCATTCTTCGATCAAGATCATGGTCTAGGAAATCAGGATAGTCTTTCCTGGATTGAAACGATTCTTGAAGAAAACAACATCCAGAATATTGATGGCGAGATTTGGCTGCAAACTTTTCCACGCGTACTTGGCTATGTTTTCAATCCTGTCAGTTTTTGGATCTGTGCCCGAGCCAATGGGCAGGTTCAAGCAGTGCTAGCGGAGGTGAATAACACCTTTGGTGAACGACACTGTTACTTACTTCATCATGACTCTGGAAAAGCCGTGCAATCCGGGGAGACCTTGGTGAGCAAGAAGGTCTTCCACGTATCGCCTTTCTGCGATGTTCGCGGGGAATATCACTTTCGCTTTTTATTTCCTCAGGATAGCCATTCAAAGCGGAATATCGTTTGCCGAATTGAGCTCCATGAAGATGGCGCCCCATTGATCAATACCAGTATCAGCGGCCTTTCTCAAACATTGAGTAAAAGCGCCCTCTATCTTGCCTTTTTAAGGTACCCACTCATGAGTCTGGGTGTCATCGGCCGGATACACTGGCAGGCATTGAAATTGTGGATAAAAGGAGTGCCTTTTTATTCAAAACCTAAACCACCAGAACTTGAAATTACTCGATGAATCGCCCCGGTCAATCTCTACTGTCTCGACTTACATTCTCCCGTCCGGAGAAGCGGGAGTCTAAGCAACAACAATATCGTACAAGTACACACACTTTATTAAGTCTCCTGGCACAATTGCGTAGCGGTCATTTGGCTCTTACATTACCAAATAAAGAAGTAAGAGAGTTTGGAAATAACTCAGACCAACTGCATGCAGAAATTCAAGTTTTAGACTGGTCAGTATTTAGGCAAGTTTTATCTCACGGCGATATTGGCTTTGCCGAGAGCTATATTCGAGGTGAATGGAATACCCCAGACCTCAAGTCTGTTCTAGAGCTAGCTATTCGGAACCGTACTATTTTAGAAAAAGCAATCTATGGAAGTTGGCTGGGTTCTATAGCGTATCGCTTGAGACATTGGTTTAGAGATAACTCTAAATCTGGTAGTCGAAAAAATATTCATGCGCACTATGATCTCGGTAACGCTTTTTATACCCTTTGGTTAGATCCGACGATGAGCTATTCAAGCGCTTGGTTCTCTGAGGGAGATAAGCAATCCCTGATGGATGCGCAGCGCGCCAAGATCAAACGCATACTAGACTCCATCCACGCTAAACAGGGCGACCAGCTACTAGAGATTGGATGTGGTTGGGGTGGCTTTATGGAAGAAGCCTTACGCAACGGCAATCAAGTCACAGGCCTGACTTTATCCACGGAGCAAAAAGCGTTTGCAGATACCAGACTTCAGAAGGTCAATGCAGAGGTGGGTAATCCACAGACATTCGAGGTACGCCTTCAAGATTATCGAGACTGCGCAGAACAATTTGATGGCATTGCCTCCATTGAAATGTTTGAAGCAGTTGGCGAGAACCATTGGGGTGAATATTTCCAAACAGTTGCTAAGCGACTGAAATCAGGTGGCCGAGCCTGCATACAAACTATTGTGATTGCAGAGGACTTGTTTGATCGCTATCGTCATAGCACCGACTTTATTCAGCAATACGTTTTCCCAGGCGGCATGTTGCCCTCACCCTCTAAATTCAAGGCAGCTGCAGCTCATGCTGGTTTAGAGGTTGAGGCAGAGTTTGCATTTGGTGCTGACTATGCCAAAACATTATGCCTATGGCGCGATAGCTTTAATCACAAGATTGAAGAAATCTATCGCCTTGGCTTTGACGAGGCTTTTATTCGTCTCTGGAATTTTTATCTTATGTACTGCGCCGCTGGATTCTCCGAAAAGAATATTGATGTAGTGCAATACACCCTCAAACACTCAGATATTACTCACTCGAACGATGCCCTGCGCCCATGAAACAAAAAGGAATTGATTCATTCGTAAATCAACGCATTTGGATCATTGGCGCGTCCAGCGGAATTGGTGAGGCCTGTACACAAGCTTTTATAAAGGCAGGTGCAAAAGTTGCCCTCTCTAGTCGTCGTGCTGAGAGGCTCAATGCGATTGCACAATCTGCAGAACCGGGGCAAGCCTTAGTTTTCCCGCTAGATGTCACTCAACATGAACAGCTCATTGCTGCCTACCAGGGAATACTAGAGGCGTGGGGTGGCATGGACTTACTGCTGTTTGTTTCGGGCGTTTACACCCCCTTACGTGCCGATAATTTTGAGTTTGAGGTTGCACAGAAAACCATTGATGCCAACCTGCTCGGACCTATGCGGGCCGTCAGCATTGTTTTGCCCAACATGCTCAAAAAACATGCCGGCCATATTGCCATCGTGGGTAGCGTAGCTGGATACAGTGGGCTGCCAAAAGCCTTGGCTTATGGACCTAGCAAAGCGGGAATTATTAACTTCTGCGAAACCCTGTACTACGACTTACTGCCACAGGGTGTGAGCGTGCACCTGATTTCACCAGGGTTTGTGGCAACCGAAGCGACTGCACAAAATGATTTTGAAATGCCAGCACTCATTACAGCTGACGAGGCTGCAAAAGAAATTCTCGCGGGGCTAGAAGCTGGAGAATTTGATATTCACTTCCCTAAGCGGTTTTCAGGATTCTTAAAGTTCCTCAGAATCCTGCCTTACCCACTCTATTTTTGGATCGTGCGACGCTTCGTCAAAATCTAAGATTCTGAATTACTTGTACTTATCCTTGCGGATTTTTTGTTCCAAGTAGTCCATTACTGCAATCGCTTTAGCTTTGGTTCCAGCAATCGATGGAGAGGTCACATAGCGACCCTGCATCACAATAGTTGGGACACCATCAATGCGGTAAGCGTCAGCCATCTGTCTTGCCGCACGGGCTTTGGATACAACCGCAAATGAACGATAAGTAGCCAAGAACGTATTGCGATCAATACCCTGAGAAGCGACCCAATCTGCAATCTCATTTTCCGTCATGAGGCGCTTATTTTCTTTATGCATGGCGTACATGACTTTGTCATTCATCGCCTCACCCTTGCCCATGGCCTCTAAGGCATAGAACAATTGACTGTGTGGCATAAAGTCATCGCGGAAGGCAACAGGCACCTTACGGAAGGTCACATCTTTTGGTTGGCGCTTAAGCCATGCATTTAGCTCTGGCTCAAAGTCATAGCAATGCGGGCAACCGTACCAAAAGAACTCGATAACCTCTACCTTGCCTTTAACTTCAACGGGCTGCGGTACGGGCAGGATTCGGTAATCAAATCCTTCCTCGATCTTAGGGCTTTGTGCGCTTGTGATACCAGAAAAAGAAATTGCCAAACCAAGAATGGCGGCAGATAAAAAGGCTCTTTTAGATAATGTAATCATGATTTGCTAGATTTAATAACACTCGGTTTAATGCCCATGCCATTTAACTTATCTCGCACAGGATTGCTTTCTTCAACACTGTTATATGGGCCAACGCGAACACGCCAGAGTGTGTTGCCTTCACTACTAATTTCGCTCAATTGAGACTGAATACCCTGAATCGCCAAACTGGCTTTTTGCGCATCGGCATCAGCACGCTTATTAAACGCACCAACTTGTAAGAAATAAATAGCATCAGATTTTGCAGTAGAGGCTGGGGCCGCATCTGCTGGCTTCTTACCATTAGCCAAATCAGCAATGGGATCTGGCGCACTAGCGGCAGGTGCAGCAGACTTACCTTGCAATGGCTTATTTAGATCCAGAGTCTCTGCCGGGGCAGCAGCCTCACCTTCAGCAGGCGCTGGCCCTGATTTAATAGTTAAGGGAAGATTAGGTGCTCTGACACCAGGACGCTCTTGAGGTGTATTTTTAGAGAGGTAAAAGGCAATCACAAAAGCAACGCCTAGACCAACTCCAAGCCCTAAGATAAAACCAAGAATAGTGCCGCCATACTCTGGACTCGAAGACTGCGTCTTCGGAGTGAAGCTGGCGTGTTGATTGTTTTTTTTCATCGTGTCCCCATCCTTCTGTTTACTTCTTAAGCGCTCGCAAGTACTACAGCTTACATCTTAGCGGGTGCTGATACGCCTAATACTTTTAATCCATTTTCAAGCACCTGACGAGTCGCCGAGAGTAAGGCGAGGCGGGCTAATTTCAATGCAGGATCATCCACTAAAACGCGGTCCGCATTATAGAAAGTATGGAAATCTCCCGCTAAATCACGTAAGTAGAAAGCCAAAGCATGTGGCGCCAAATCCGCAGCCGCATCAGTGAGCATTTCTGGGTATTCAGCTAAGCGGCGCAATAAATGATCCGAAGCTTTGCTTTGCAACAAAGAAAGGTCTGCGCCCTTCAGGTCAGAAACCTGTCCGCCCCACTGAGTCAAGATTGAGCAAATGCGAGCATGAGCGTATTGCACATAAAACACGGGGTTCTCGTCATTCTGCTGCAAAGCTAAATCAACATCAAATACAAATTCTGTATCGGCTTTGCGAGAGATGAGGAAGAAACGCACAGCATCGCGTCCGCGCTGTAGTGCAAACTCGCGCTCATCGGCAGTCATCTCTGGCGTAACTCCTCCAGACCACTCAACCAAATCACGCACAGTTACATAGGAGCCTGCACGTTTAGAGATTTTGACTTCTTCGCCATGGCGCATCACTGTGACCATCTTATGCAATACATACTCAGGATACGTTTTTGGAATATCCCAACCACGCTTTTGAGCCACGCCCTGTAAGCCTGAGCGCACACGGGCGATCGTGCCATGGTGATCACTGCCTTGAACGTTAATCACTTTTTCAAAGCCACGATTCCATTTGCTGGTGTGATAGGCGACATCGGGTACAAAGTAGGTAAAGCTGCCATCAGACTTTCGCATGACGCGATCTTTATCGTCACCATCATCTGTTGTCTTGAGCCAAAGTGCACCCTCAGACTCATAGGTCTTGCCAATGCTCTGCAGCTCTTCAACAATTTTTGCAACACTACCATCGGTATACAAAGAAGACTCTAGGTAGTAGCAATCAAACTTCACGCCAAATGTTTTTAAATCAATATCTTGTTCATTGCGTAAATACGCCACAGCAAATTGACGAATGGCTTCAAGATCATCTTTATATTCAGATGAAGCCTTAAAAGCAGTCGCAATTTCCGCAATATATTCACCGTTATAAGCACTCTCTGGCCAAGCAGCATCACCAGGTTTAAGCCCATTTAATCGAGCTTGTACTGAGAGCGCCAAGTTCGCGATCTGGACTCCGGCATCGTTGTAATAAAACTCACGGTGGACTTTAATACCCTGTGTTGCCAATAAGTTTGCCAAGGCATCGCCGAGTGCAGCCTGACGACCATGGCCAACGTGTAGTGGTCCAGTGGGATTAGCAGATACAAACTCAATCATGGCGCTGGAGACTGGGGCCGCTTCTGGAGCTAACTGCCCAAACTGGGATCCCGCCGTGAGAACCTCTTGCACCACTGCAGTTTTAGCTGCGTTGCTAAGACGAAAGTTAATAAATCCAGGGCCCGCGATTTCGCAAGACGCGATGAGGTCACCATAGCCGGGCTGCTGCTGCAGACGCTCAACCAACGCTTGGGCCAATTCCCTTGGATTTAGCTTCCAAGCCTTAGAAAGCTGGAGGGCAATATTGCAAGCGACATCGCCGTGGTCTACCGCCTTAGGGCGTTCCAAACGAGGCGCAGGGGCATCGCCCAAACTACGCTCTTGAGCCAAACCCTGCAGGGCTGCGCTCAGCATTTCAATTAAACGATTTTTATTAGTTAACAACATAGATAAGTGAGTTTATCAGGTGGTAAGCTATCGAAATGATCTATCAATTTCGCTCCAAAGCGGGTCCTGACGTCATCATGCTGGCTGATCTTACCCAGCGCATCTTTGAAATTTTGGGCCGGCCATTAGAGCCTCGAGGGATTTTGACGGTTGAGCAACTACCAGCCCTCATCATCGCCTTAGAAACCGCCATTCTGAAAGACCTGGAAGAGCGGGCTAAAAGTAATACGGCTGATCAAGAAAATACTGAAAAACCGAAGCTTGCAGACAGACTGGGGCAGCGTGCCTACCCCTTCTTAGAGCTCATGAAACAGTCCAAAGCCAAAGATGAGCCAGTGATGTGGGGCGTTTAAAGCGCCACATTAAGGAAGCTCTTAATCTATAGAGCTGGCTAGCTGGCGACGGATGTCTTCAACAGACTCATTACGGCGCTTAGCAAGATCTTCAATCTGGTCTGCTGACAACTTACCCACATTGAAATAACGCGCCTCTGGATGTGCCAGATAAAAACCACTGACACTCGAAGCTGGGTTCATGGCCATCGATTCAGTCAAGGTCATGCCAATATCTTCCGAACCAATGACGCGCAATAAATCTTTTTTCACTTCATGCGCAGGGCAAGCTGGATAACCTGGCGCCGGACGGATGCCGCGGTATTCCTCATTGATCATTTGATCATTCGTCAAAATCTCATCAGTTGCATAGCCCCAAAGATCCGTACGAACGCGATGGTGCATCAACTCTGCAAAAGCTTCTGCCAAACGATCGGCCAAGGATTGCAACATGATTGCACTGTAGTCATCATGCTTGGCATGAAACTCGGCCACTTTTTTCTCAACACCATGGCCCGTCGTAACGGCGAAGCAACCAAGGTAGTCTGCCACCTTAGAATCTTTTGGCGCCACATAATCCGCTAAGCAACGATTAGGGCGACGAACGCCATCAACTACTGGTCGCTCTGACTGTTGACGCAAGTTCTGCCAAACAAATAATGGGTGCTCACGCGATTCATCGCTGTACAAGACGATGTCATCACCTATTGTGTTTGCTGGATAGAAAGCCACTACAGCATCAGCCTGCAACCACTGGCCTTTAATTAATTTATCTAGTAGCGCCTGGCCATCTTCAAATACTTTACGAGCCTCTACGCCAACGATCTCATCATCCAAGATTGCTGGGAACTTACCAGCTAGATCCCAAGTTTGGAAGAATGGCGTCCAGTCAATGTATTTAGCAATATCGCTTAAAGCAAAATTCTTAAAAACACGGCGCCCAATAAACTTCGGCTTCTCAGGAACATAACTAGACCAATCAATCAGCTCGCGATTCTTACGTGCAGCCTCTAGCGAGATAGTTGGTGATGCTTTTTTATTGGCATGCTGCTCACGAATGCGTACATAGTCATCACGCAGGTCTTGAATAAATTTCTTAGCGCTTTCATCCGATAGCAAGCTCGATGCTACTGATACAGAACGGGAAGCGTCAGGCACATAAACTACAGGGCCATCGTAATGGGGTGCAATCTTCACCGCGGTATGCACACGAGAAGTTGTAGCACCACCAATCATTAATGGAATTTGACGTTCACGGAAATAGTCATCACGCTGCATCTCTTGAGCGACGTAAGTCATCTCTTCTAAGGATGGGGTGATCAAACCAGATAGGCCAACGATATCTGCTTTTTCTTCTTTGGCACGCTTCAGAATTTCTGCGCAAGGCACCATCACACCCATATTGGCAACTTCAAAGTTATTACATTGCAGCACCACTGTCACAATGTTTTTACCAATATCGTGCACGTCGCCTTTAACGGTCGCCATCACAATCTTGCCTTTGGCTTTCGCTTCGCCACCAGAAGCGATGTGCAGGCGCTTTTCTTCCTCAATATAGGGAATCAAAATTGCTACCGCTTGTTTCATTACACGTGCACTCTTAACCACTTGCGGCAAGAACATCTTGCCGGCGCCAAACAAATCGCCGACGACATTCATTCCATCCATCAGAGGGCCTTCAATAACCTCGATCGGACGACCGCCCGCACCCATAATTTGGGCACGCAGCTCTTCCGTATCTTCTTCAATAAAGGTAGTGATGCCATGCACTAAAGCATGGGTTAAACGCTCACGCACTGGGGCTTCACGCCATACCAAGTTCTCTACTTGCTTGGCGCCACCGCCCTTAAATTGGTCAGCAATATCCAACAAGCGCTCAGTTGGAGTCTTGCCATCTTTTTCTTGAAAACGATTGAGCACCACATCTTCAACGCGCTCACGCAATTCAGGATCTAAATCGGCATAAACGCCAAGTTGCCCTGCATTGACGATGCCCATGTCCATGCCCGCCTGAATGGCGTGATACAGGAACACCGTATGAATGGCTTCACGGACGCGATCATTACCTCGGAAAGAGAAGCTGACATTAGAGACGCCGCCACTCACTTTCGCGCCCGGCAGATTTTCTTTAATCCAGCGAGTCGCATTGATGAAATCTACTGCGTAGTTGTCATGCTCTTCAATACCAGTTGCAATGGCAAAGATATTGGGGTCAAAAATAATATCTTCTGCTGGGAAGCCAATCTCATTCACAAGAATTTGATAGCAGCGCTGACAAATTTCAGTCTTACGCTTAAAAGTATCCGCTTGACCTACTTCATCAAAAGCCATCACTACAGATGCTGCGCCATAACGACGAATTAGACGCGCTTGTTTTCTGAAAGGCTCTTCACCCTCTTTGAGTGAGATCGAATTAACAATCGGCTTACCTTGAATACATTTCAGGCCGGCTTCAATCACACTCCATTTGGAGGAGTCAATCATGATTGGTACTCGAGCAATATCTGGTTCTGAAGCAATTAAATTCAAGAAGCGCGTCATCGCTGCTTCGGAATCTAACATCGCTTCATCCATATTGATGTCAATAACTTGAGCGCCATTCTCAACTTGCTGTCTTGCAACTACCAAGGCTTCATCAAATTGATTATTCAAAATCATGCGGGAGAATGCTTTGGAGCCTGTAACGTTAGTGCGCTCACCAATGTTTACAAAACCTACTTCAGGCGTGACATTGAAAGGCTCTAAGCCCGAGAGCTTCATTGGCGGCATTATCTTAGTAGTCTTACTCATGCTGATACCTCTGCGCTCTCACGATAGAAGGCGCGTGGCTTACGCTTGGCAACTGCATTAGCAATCGCACGAATATGATCCGGCGTCGTTCCACAGCAACCACCTACGAGATTGACCAAACCATCTTTTGCAAAACCATCGACAAGGCTGGACGTAATTTCTGGAGTTTCATCAAAGCCAGTGTCACTCATTGGATTAGGCAAGCCTGCATTGGGATAGCAAGATACAGCTGCGTCGCATATGCGAGCAAGTTCAGCAATATAAGGACGCATCAGTGCGGCGCCTAATGCGCAATTCAAACCAAAAGTCAGCGGCTTGATATGACGTAAGCTATTCCAGAACGCCTCAACTGTTTGACCCGACAAGATACGACCAGAAGCGTCTGTCACCGTACCAGAAATCATCACCGGCAAACGCTCACCAGTTTCTTCAAAGAACTCATCTAAGGCAAACAATGCAGCCTTGGCATTGAGTGTGTCGAAAATAGTTTCTACTAAAAATAAATCAACGCCGCCTTCAAAGAGGCCTTCGATCTGTTCGCGATAGGAGGCACGCAATGCATCAAACGTTACATTGCGAGCACCTGGGTCATTTACATCCGGAGAAATGCTGGCTGTCTTTGGAGTAGGTCCAATTGCGCCCGCCGCAAAACGTGGCTTATCTGGCGTGGAGTATTTTTCACAGGCAGCTCGCGCCAATTGAGCAGAGATGACATTCATCTCGCGCGCCAAGCCCGCCATTTTGTAATCTTCTTGCGCAACAGAAGTGGCGCCAAAAGTATTAGTTTCGATAATGTCGGCGCCAGCATCTAAATACTGCTCGTGAATCTTGCTGATGATTTGAGGCTGGGTGAGAACTAGAAGTTCGTTATTACCCTTGATGTCACCAGGATGAGCCTCAAAGCGCTTGCTGGCAGGCAATCCGCGGTAATCCGCTTCATTGAGCTTGTATTGCTGAATCATGGTGCCCATAGCGCCATCCAAAATCAGAATGCGCTGCTTCAGTAGCTCGGGAAGTGCCTGACCACGGGTGTAAGGCTGGGATAAACCATTAGATTGCATTGCTTAACCGGGATTAATCTCTAGAATCTCTTATTGTATTGGCATTAAGCCACTTTTATCTGACCCGGAGCCCGCCCTATGTTTGGAACTATCCCTGAATTCAATCAAAGCCTAGAAATGATGAAAACCATGTGGGGTCAGGGAGCAGGCGGATCGACGCCAGGACAATTTCCCTTCACTACAGATGCCTCTAAGGCTGCAGGGGGTTTTGGCTCAGCATTTCCAGGGCTAGATACCGATGAACTAGAAAAGCGCATTAAGGACCTGAAAAGCGTTGAAAACTGGCTTAACCTCAATCTCAATATCTTGAAGTCCACCATTCAGGGTCTAGAAGTGCAACATGCAACCATGATGGCCCTTAAATCCTTCGGGGATGCCGTTTCAGCAACTGCTGCCGCCGCTACCGGCGGATCCCCTGAAGAGTCGGGAACGAAGGCCTCTAAACCACGCAAAACCGCAACACGCCGTCGTCGCAAAGCTGGCGACTCAACTTTCCTCGACGAAGTAGGTAATTCAGATGAGCAATAGCCTCACCCATAGCAAATGTCATTTGGTGAATATCTAATTCACGTCTAAATAAAACCGGCACTATCTCACGAGCAGTTGCCGGTTTTTCACATGCTCCAAGCGTTTCTGCCAAGCGCTCATCGTGATGCGCTTTCAACTGATCAATCCGTGGCTTCATTCCTGTAAATGGCTTGCCATGCGATGGCAGTACGAGTGCGTCATCGGGTAGCGGTAGATATCGATCTAAAGAGCTCAAATACAAACCTAAAGGATCTGCATCCGGATCTGCATCGTAGACACTCACATTGGTGGAGATGCGTGGCAACAACATGTCTCCAGAGATTAATACGCCGAGATCTTTGCAAAAGAGTGAAGCATGTTCAGGTGCATGACCAAATCCCATGATCACTTGCCACTCATGTCCACCAATCAAAATCATTTCGCCATCGATGATGCGACGATATTGCCGTGGCACACCCGGAACCATATTGCTATAGTAATTAGAGCGCGCCCGAATTTTTTCTAAATCTTCTGGTGCAGTCAATCCATGCTTCTGAAAGTGATCTGCAGAGCCGCCTCCACCAGCACGTGCACCAACCGCAGCACCGCCCTCTTTGTGACTCAGCCATTGCGCAGTTAAATAATCCGTCATCGAAATCCAGAGCGGCGCATTCCATTTTTCGCAAAGCCATTGAGAGAGTCCCACATGGTCTGGATGCATATGGGTCACGATCACCCTGAGCACCGGCAAGCCATCTAGTTGAGTAGCAAAAATTTGATCCCAAGCTGCTTTGGTCTCGTCATTAGCAATGCCGCAATCTACGATGGTCCAACCCTGAACGCCTTCAAACTCATCACGTAGCAGCCATAGGTTAATGTGGTCTAAAGCAAAGGGGAGGCGCATCCGCAACCAACGAACACCAGGCGCGACCTCCATTGAACTACCCACTTCCGGCAAAGCATCAGCTAAGGGATAATGAATAGAACTAAGATCGCTGGATTGGTTTTTGGTATTCATCTTTTTTCTATTCTAGGTTTGCTTTGACAACAGTTCCATCGCCTTGTATCAACTGGTGCGACATCAACCCTGAAAATGGTTTTTGCCGTGGCTGCTATCGCACGCTATCAGAGATTGCAGACTGGTCTGAACTTTCTAACTCTGACAAGCTTGAGGTCTGGGAAAAACTAGAAACGCGCAAACCTCAAGCACCGCAGTAAGTATTACTAATTGCTTATTTATTGACATCAACAATTAAACGACCACGCACATTTCCAGCCATCAGTTCGGCAGCGTACTTTACTGAATCTCCCAAACTAATTTCGTGAGAGATCTCCTCTAAAGTTTTGAGATCAACTAATTTACTCAATTGCTCATAAGCGGCAATGCGTTTTGCTTTTGGTACCGTCACGCTATTGATGCCATACAAAGTGACGCCACGCAAAATGAATGGCGCAACACTCGACGGAAAATCCATTCCTTGAGCAAGACCACAAGCGGCAACCGCACCATCACTCTTCGTTTGCGCACAGGCATTAGCTAATGTATGACTACCAACGCTATCGACTACTGCCGCCCAACGCTCTTTTGCTAAAGGCTTGCCAGGAGCTGACAGTGCGGCACGATCAATCACTTCACTTGCACCCAATTTCTTCAAGTAATCAGCCTCAGACATGCGCCCAGTACTGGCAACAACTGTAAATCCTAATTTACTGAGAAGAGTAATGGCGAAGCTACCAACGCCACCCGCAGCACCAGTCACTAAGACCTCACCATCACTAGGCTTAAGGCCATGCTTTTGTAAAGCCATCACACACAGCATTGCGGTGTAGCCAGCAGTGCCAATAGCTAGAGCCTGCTTAGCAGTAAATCCTTTTGGCAATGGAATAAGCCATTCAGATTTCACGCGCGCTTGCTGAGCCAGCCCACCCCAATGACCTTCACCAACACCCCAGCCATTGAGTAACACCATGTCGCCAGCCTTAAATTCTGGGCTAGCACTCTCTAAAACTTCCCCTGCGAAATCAATACCAGGAACCATAGGGAAGCTTCGCACCACCGGACCCTTGCCAGTAATAGCTAGGCCATCTTTGTAATTCAGTGTGGAATAGAGCACCTTAACTCTGACATCCCCCTCGGGCAAACTAGCCTCATCGACCTGACTAAGCTGGGCCCGATAACCTTGATCATCTTTATTTACCAAAATTGCGTTAAACATGTCTCTTCCTTTTAAAAGCGCTGCATTCTCCACAGCAAATACGTAATAGGTTTATCCTAACGAGCATTGCTGATTATGGAGGTTTCCATGAAAAAAATTCTACTATTAACTACGATTTCTGGCTTAGCGCTGATTGGCTGCTCATCGAGCCAAATTAATATGTCTATGGGCAATATGCGCCTCATTACCTCCGGCGCAGCACCTCAAGACGTGATGGACTTTGCTAATACGACTTGTAAGAATGATTTCTACCAGGGCGCAAGCTTCCTTTCTAAGGCTGGCAAGGAATATCGCTTTAAATGCGTTAAAGCTGAAGAGAATGAAATCCTGACCCCTATTCCAGGAACAACTATCCCTGCCGATGCGCCTGCTCCAGCCGCAGTAAAGTAAAACACTCAATAAGCTCACAAGATGACCCCATTTACCTCCCAAGAGCTCCGCAAAGGCTTTTCTTCCTTTGCAACTGGGGTCACAGTCATTACCTGCTTGGATGCTGACCAGAATGCCCATGGCATCACCATCAGCTCCTTTAATACTGTTTCACTAGAGCCACCACTCATTTTGTGGAGCCTCAAAAAGCATTCACGTTTAATGCCTAATTTTGAAGTGGGTCACAAACAGTTAATTCATGTGTTGGAGCGCTCACAAGAAGCAATGGCAATGCACTTTGCTACCGTGAAAGAAAATCAATTTGTGAGCATCCCCCATAAACTTGCTGCAAGTGGGTTGACCCAAATTGAGGGCTGTTGTGCTTACTTTGAGTGTGAAACTGTTTCTGTTCATACTGGTGGCGATCACAACATCATCGTTGCCAAAGTACTCAATCTAAAGCATGCTCCAGAAAGTCACCCGCTCATATTTGCACACAGCAAATTTATGGGCTTAGATTCATCACTTTAAAAATACCAAAATAGGAATTCTCATGATTCGCTTGTGGGGAAGAAAAAGTTCTATCAATGTGCAAAAGGTGCTCTGGTGCCTTGCCGAGCTAGGACTGGAAGAAGGTAAAGATTTTGAGCGCATTGATGCTGGCCTTCACTTTGGTAAAAATCGCACCCCTGAATTTCTAGCACTCAACCCCAATGGCTTAGTCCCTACGCTACAAGATGGTGATCTTGTTCTCTGGGAATCCAATACCATTTTGCGATATCTTGTTCGTCAGTACGATAAGTCGAAGCGCTTTCCAGCGGACATCGCTAGTCAATACCAATCTGAGAAGTGGATGGATTGGCAAGTAGGCACTATGTGGCCCAGTTTGCGCGTTGCCTTTCTAGGGCTAACTCGAACACCTGAAAACGAAAGAAACTACGAAGTCATTCACAAGGCATATCAAGACACCAATGCTTTACTCGCATTAATTGACCAACAGCTAGCCAATCAGCGTTATTGCTCAGGAGACTCTTTCAATATTGGAGATATTCCGTTGGCACTCTGTGTCAGCAGATGGATTCTGTTAAATGAAACCTTTCCAGAGCAAACGGGGGCACGTCTTTCTTTACACAACGTTGAAGCATGGATGCAGCGCATAGAAGCTGACTCCAAGTACAGCGTAGTTGCAGAAAAAGAACTCAATATTGTGAAGTAAATCAGGAGCTCCAATAGAAAAGGGTGAACTGAGTTCACCCTTTTTCTTTAGCTACTTGCGAAATAAGTTACTGTTGCTTGAATTTCTTCTGATGGTGATCTGCACCAATAAACAAGTACATCGCCGGCACCACAAAGAGCGTAAACAGAGTACCGATCGATAAACCAGTAAAGATCACGATACCCATCGATTGACGGCCAGCAGCGCCGGCGCCAGAAGCAATGACGAGAGGCACCACGCCCAATACCATCGCTGCAGTAGTCATCAAAATCGGACGCAAACGCACACTACTTGCTTCTACGATAGCGTCCAACTTACTGCGGCCAGCTTCTTGCAATTCATTAGCAAATTCCACAATCAAGATCCCGTGCTTACTGATCAAGCCCATCAGAGTGACTAGTCCAACCTGGGTATACACGTTTAAGGTTGTGAACCCAAGGTTAATAAAGATGAGTGCGCCAAACAAGGCGAGCGGCACTGAAACCAAAATCACGATCGGATCGCGAAAGCTTTCAAACTGTGCGGCCAAGACTAAGAACACAATCAAGATCGCAAAGAACATTGTCACCAAGAAACCGCCTGACTCCGCCATGAACTGACGGGAAGGTCCGGCGTAGTCCATGCTGTAGCCATTAGGTGCAACCTCTTTCAAGGTCTGACGCATGAACTCGAGCAAATCCGCTTGAGAAATAAATGGTGTACTGACACCAGAGATTGTTGCGGAGTTCAGCTGCTGAAAGTGATTAATCGATTGAGGAACCACTTTTTGCTTAATCGTTGCAATCGTGCGAGCCTGAATCATCTGTCCACTAGGAGTGCGGATGTAGTAATCCAAGATCTGATCTGGATTTAAACGATCCATCTGCTTTACTTGTGGAATAACGCGATAGGAACGGCCAGCTACAGAGAAGTAATTGACGTAACCGCCACCCAAAGCAGCGGATAGCGCACTACCCACTTGCTGCTGGGTCATACCTAGCGCAGCTACTTTTTCACGATCAATTTCTAAAACATCTTGTGGCTTATCAATCTTTAAATCTGAATCCACGAAGAAGAAATTGCCGCTACGACGAGCCTTATCTAAAACCGCCTGAGATACTTCGTTGAGCTGTTCGTAAGACTCGGTAGTGTTGATGACCACTTGAACCGGCAAGCCCTGCGCGCCAGGCAAAGCCGGAAACTGGAAGGCTGCTACGCGAGCGCCTGCGATCGAATTCCACTTGCTTTGCATATCTTCTTGGAACTTCGTGGCATTACGACTGCGTTGATCCCAATCCTTGAGCAATACACCGCCAAAGCTGCTGGTTGGACTGGTGATCTGGAACATTTGCTCATACTCAGGCTCTGCTGCGGATATTTGATAAATCTGATCAGCATAGGTCTGCATCTGATTAACCGTACTGTTGGGTGGGCCTGAAGCCTGCATCAACACAATACCCTGGTCTTCTGTTGGCGCTAATTCAGCGCGAGCAGTGGCGTAAAGGTAAGCAACTCCACCCAGCAAAATCACACCCATCACAATGATGACCTGCCAAGTACTCAAGAGTTCACGCAAAGTAGTCTGGTAACTATGGTGAACTTTTTCAAAAATGCGATCAATTTTTTGCACAAACGATGAAGCTTCTTGCTCTTCGGTAAAGATTCGGGAACACATCATCGGAGAGAGCGTCAACGCAATCAATCCCGATACCGCCACCGCACTTGCCAAGGTAAAGGCAAACTCCGTAAAGAGTGCACCTGTTAAGCCGCCCTGGAAGCCAATTGGAATATAGACCGCGATCAACACAATCGTCATTGCCAAAATTGGACCACCCAATTCACGTGCGGCGATTAAAGAGGCCTCTAGTGGAGACTTGCCTTCCTTCATATGACGGTCAACGTTCTCAACCACAATGATGGCATCGTCCACTACCAAACCAATTGCAAGCACTAAAGCCAACAACGTCAGCAAATTAATGGAGTAACCCAATACCTGCATTAAGAAGAACGTGCCAATCAAAGAGAGCGGCATCGCAATCACAGGAACTGCAACTGCACGCGCACTTCCCAAGAAAAGGTAAATCACCACCGTCACAATCAATAGCGCTTCTAGTAAGGTAGCTACCACTTCATCAATCGAAGTAGTAATGAACTTAGTAGAGTCATAAACTACTTTGCCCGACATACCGGTTGGCAACTGCTTCTGGATATCTGGCACTGCGGCACGAACACGTTCCGCTACATCAAGCAAGTTCGCTTGAGGTGCTACCTTGATAGCAATAAATACTGAGCGCTTGCCACTAAATGCGACATTCGTGTTGTAGTCCTCGGAGCCCATGCTCACAGTCGCCACTTGATCCAAGTAGACAATATTGATGCCATCTTTTTTGACAACCAATTTTCGGAACTCATCGAGCGTGTGTAGATCTGTACCAGCCACTAAGTCCACGGCAACCATATCGCCTTTAGTGCTACCCACTGCTGATAGGTAGTTATTAGCGGCCATCGCACTATAGACATCATCGGCACCCACACCAAGGCCAGCCATCTTCTCGCGATCGAGCCAAGCGCGTAGGGCAAACTTTCTGCCGCCAGTGATTTCAGCATTTTGGACGCCGTCTACAGCATCTAGCTTTGGCTTAACTACCCGCAACAAGTAATCCGTGATCGCATTGTTCGGAATGTCATCACTATAAAAGCCCATGTACATCGCCGCAGTCGACTGACCAATTTGCACAGTCAATACCGGTTGCTGAGCTTGGGGTGGCAGTTGATTCTTTACCGAACTAATCTGCGTCTGAATTTGCGTTAATGCTGCGTTGGAATCGTAATTGAGCTTAAGAGTAGCGGTAATCGTCGAAAGCCCGCTCACACTCATTGATGACAAATAGTCGATACCTTGAGACTGAGCAATCGCCGTCTCTAATGGTTGCGTAATAAACCCAGCAATCGTCTCAGGATCAGCACCATAGTAGGCGGTTGTAATAGTAACAATCGCATTTTGGGTTTGTGGATATTGATTGACCGGCAACGATCCAACAGCCTTCAAACCAAACACCAAGACAAGCGCACTCACTACCAGTGAGAGCACTGGTCTACGAATAAATATGTCAGTCCAATTCATCTAGGACTTATTCCTGTGGCTGCGGGTTTGGTGAATTCGAAGGCAACACTTTGTTATTCACAATCAGCGGTGTGCCGTTCTTCAACTTGAGCTGTCCGCTAGTGACAACCGTCGCACCCTCTTCAACACCCTTGAGAATCGCCACTTGGTCGCCACGTGTCGGCCCTGTAGTGACAAATACCTGTTGGGCTTCAAGTGCAGGCTTACCCTGCTTATCCTTTTTACCAGTAGGCTTAGCAATAAACACTGTCGAGCCATAAGGGTTATAAGTCACAGCAGTTTGGGGCAAGGTCAACATCTTCACCTCATCACCCAGCTTGATATTCACATTCGCAAACATACCCGGCAAAATCTTCTTATCTGGATTAGCTAGTTTGGCTTCAATCTGAATATTGCGCGTATTGGCATCCACCTTCGGACTAACTGCAGTGATCTTGCCAGTGAAGCTCGCATCTTTGAATGCATCAGTCGTCACTACAATTTCCTGCCCAACCTGAATCTGTTCAGCATTGCTTTGGGGGAGATTGAAATCCACAAAAATTGGATCCAAGGTTTGTAGGGTAAGCAACTTGTCACCTGGATTGACAAACTGACCAGGATTAATCATCACGATACCTATACGGCCGCTAAAAGGGGCCTTCAAATTCTTCTTGGCAACTAAAGCAGTTTGCTGCTCTACCTGAGCTTGCTTGGACTTTGCATCTGCCTTACTTGTATCGAATACGTTCTTACTGATCGCCTGGATTGCTAACTGCTGTCTGTCACGCTCATTAATGACTTTAGCCAAATCGGCTAAGGCCTTTAATGAATTGAGTTGTGCAACATCAGAAGCATCATTCAATTTAATGAGTAGATCGCCCTCTTTTACATCCATGCCAGATTTAATGGGTACGGTTTGTACAAGGCCACCGATTTCAGTGCTGAGATCTACACCCCTAAATGCGCGCACGTTACCAACACTCGAGAGCTTAGGTTGCCATGCTGTCGTTTCGACCACCATCGTAGAAACGGTTGCAGGCGGCAAACCCATACCAGCAATGAAATGCTTGATCATGAAGGTCTTGAGTTGATTAAACCCAAAGATCAAACCCAGCAACAGAAATACACCACACAACATAATGGTCATACGTCGACCTAAAGGGGTCATCGATTGCAGTTTGGCATTGGCTTTACTGCGCAAGAAGCGTTCGCGCAAACGCACCCATACCCCTTTTGCCTTCTCCCAAAGTGCAATCGCCTTATCGCGTAGCTTCCACTCTTCAGCTTTAACAAGCATCCAAGCCCACAAGGCAACTGCTGCTGCAGTCACTTTGGTTTTAATTGTTTCCAGAAGTTTCATTTTGATCTTTGTTCGCTATGGCTTTTGGTTGAAAGGCTGGGCCGGTACGATTCCACCAACCACCGCCTAATGCTGCAAATAATGCTGCTGTGTCAGAGAATCGAGTTGCTTGTGCAGAAACCGATTTGACTTTGGCAATTTGATATTGATTTTGATAATAGAGAACAGCCAAGTAACTTGCAGTGCCTAACTTATATTGTTGCTGCACCAACTCTAAAGTTTCATAAGCGTAACGCTCTGCGTCCGATGCAGACTTCAATGCTTGAGCACCGGTCTCTAGAGCGCGTAAGGAATCTGCAACCTCTTGAAATGCCTTAAGCACTGTCGCTTGATATTGATAAACCGCTTGCTCGTAATTAGCAATCGCGCCACGGCGTTGTGCCAATAACTGACCACCCTGAAACAGCGGCTGGAAGATGCCGCCAGCAATAGACCATAGAGTAGCGTTCGGCCCAAACAAAGCTGCACTAGTGAGTGCCGCAGAACCAATAGCGCCCGTAATATTAAATTGTGGCAATAAATTCGCAGTAGCTACACCCACCAAGGCATTGGTTGCCCTGAGCTGCGCTTCAGCTGCCCGGACATCTGGGCGTTGACGCACAAGGCTTGAAGGTACTGACAGAGGCAACTTCTCTGGTAAATGCAAAGACTTCAAATCAAACTTAGTGATATTGGCATTACTAGGCAACTCGCCTACCAAGACCGCCAACTGATTACGCGCAAACGAAAGATTGCGTTCGTAAGTGAATAAATCAACTTGCGAATTAGATACCAAAGTTCTTTGTGATGTCACATCCACTCTGGAGACAGTGCCAATGGCCAACTGCTTCTCAGTAACTTCGGCTAAATTAGTTTGAGCTTTCAGAATTTCTTCTGTGGCTTGCATTTGTGCGCGCAGAGCTGCTTCACGCACTGCACTGGTCACAATATTGGCCGTTAAAGAAAGGTATGCACCCTCTAACTGAAACTGTGCAATCTCTGCTTGCGCTCTCGCACCCTCGACTGCACGGCGAGCGCCACCGAAAACATCAAGCTTATAGGTGACGTTTACAGAGGCGTTATAGAGGTTGTAGGTGTCTGAGCCATAAGGCAGCCCATAAATAGCGGAAGGTTGGAGCTGACGAGCTACACCACCATTTAAACCAATCGCAGGGAAATACTGACCGCCAATTTGTGCGCTGACGTTTTCTTGACTGGCGCGTAGGGCCGCATCAGCAGCGCCTAAATTTGGGTTTTGCTGCAAAGCTTTTTTGATCAATAGATCAAGCTCTGGAGATTTAAATAATTCCCACCACTGAGCCTCAATATTTGCACCCTCAACAAACTCTTGATCGGTACCACCAGGCACGCCCGGCGCAGTAGCTAATTTCTTGGAAAGGGTTGTCTCAGTGTATGAGGATGTATTGGGAGCATCCGGCTGCTTAAAGTCTGGGCCCACTGCACATGCAGAGAGAAGTCCCGCGGAAAGTAGCGAGAGCAAACGCAAACTAGAGAAATCTTTGGAGCCGAGCATGAACTGTGACAAATATCCTTTTCTACAGCAGATATTTGAACACACTTTTCTAATCCAGTCTGTGTAACGCCTTGATTTAACTGATGAATTTTGTCCACAGCTAAGGCTAGAAGTCAAACGAATTTTTTATACCCCAGTCAAATTTTTAATGGGCAATTTTTCCAAAGCTTCCGCTATTGAAATCCTGCATTGCCTGAGCAATTTCTTCTTTGGTATTCATGACGAATGGGCCATATCCAACGATGGGCTCATTAATAGGTTCTCCACTCAGCAGCAAGGCAATGGAGTCTTCAAGCACATTGACCTCAATATCTTGGCCCTGATTGCTAAACATCAGCATTTGAGCGTCCTTAGCAACCACGCCCTCACCAGTCTCAACGGCACCCTTCAGCACAACTAAGGAAGCATTCCAGCCCTCTGGCACGGAAATACTTGTTGAACCCTTCTTTAACTTCAGATCAATCACATTGAGAGGAGTAAAGGTATTGGCTGGCCCTGTATGGCCATCAAACTCGCCTGCAATGATGCGTGCTTGTCCTGCGCCATGCTTCAAATCAATCGCAGGAATCTGTTTATCCAGAATGGCTTGATAGCCCGGACTGGTCATTTTGAGTTTTGCTGGCAAATTCACCCACAGCTGCACCATCTCTAGTGTTCCGCCGCTTTTAGCGAAACCCTCTGAGTGAAATTCTTCATGCAAGATGCCAGAGCCAGCAGTCATCCACTGAACATCGCCAGGACCAATCACACCGCCCTGACCCGTGGAATCTTTATGAGCTACCCCACCCTCGTAAACGATAGTGACTGTTTCAAATCCTCGATGAGGGTGTGAACCCACGCCCTTACGATCAGTCGTTGGGGGAAACTCTGCTGGTCCCGCATAGTCCAGCATCAAGAATGGGCTCATTTGCTTTCCCAGGTCCTGATAGAAGAATAGGGTGCGCACAGGAAATCCATCGCCCACCCAGTGGCCTCGATCATTGCCTTGTAAACCAATGAGTTTTTTCATGATTCCCCCAATTTCTTTCAGATAAAAAGCTTACTTAGCTTTAAGTTCAGCAGTGATCTTGGCAATACGCTCACCATAGAGACGTGCTGTTTCCAAGTCGCCCACATTTACTTCATCAGCACTTGCGTCTGAAGGTGTCTGCATCATCGCGCCAGCAGAAGAGCCAACATAGTTCACATCATCACGCTTCGCAGCTTTGGAATTCGAAGGCATCAAACCAGTACCAACCCAAATACCTGAATGCTGCATTGCTAGGGTAAAGAAGTAATGCAAGGTGGAATGCTTATCACCATTCATCGTTGCAGAGTTTGTGAAGCCACCGAATACTTTATCTTTCCACTGTTGTGAAAACCATTGCTTAGAACTAGCATCAGCGAACTTCTTAAACTGCCAGCTCACAGTCCCCATATAGGTTGGCGAACCAAGCACGATGGCATCAGCAGCATTCAATATTTCCCACTGCGCATCAGTAATATTGCCTTCGGCATCAATGGCTACTAGCGTGCCATTTGCTCCTTTAGCTAGGGCTTCAGCTTGTTTAACTGTGTGGCCATAACCACTATGAAATACAACAGCTACTTTAGTCATGATCTTTTCCTTTAATGAATGAAATTACTTCGCTGCTTTACGACCATCAATACTGAAGCTACCGGCACCAGTAGAAGCCAACACCAATAAGCCACCCATTACCGCAATGTTCTTAAAGAATAGCAATTGCGCGATAAATACTGCATCTGCTGGAGCAGCCCAAAATGCATGTCCAGTAGCAGCAGCGATTAAAGTAAAGATCGCCATGATCACTGCAACGATTCGTGTCTGGAAACCTACGATCAATGCAATGCTTCCCAGAACTTCAATCACAATTGTTGCTACCAATGCGAATACTGGAGCTGGGATACCCAAAGAAGCGAAGTAGCCTAATGTTCCCTCAAATCCAGCAATCTTTCCCAAACCCGCCGGTAGGAATAGTGCAACGATAAGCAATCGACCGATGAGGTTAAGTGCGCTTTGATATGTGTTCATGTAATGTTCCTTTGTAATATTGACTGAAAAACTGTTTAATTAAAAATTGCTTTTACTTCTTTTAAAACCGTTACCGCTTGTTCTAATTCTTTTTTAGTGAGCTTGCTAAATGCTTTGCCGAGGTATTCCACATGCTCCGGAAATACCTTCTTAAATAATTTGTCGCCACTTTTGGATAACCCAATCTTGTAGCTACGTCCATCATCGGCATTCATAAACTTTTCAATGAGGCCCTTAGCTTCCAATCGCTCAAGAACGCCTGTCATGGTGCCTTTGGAAACAAGCGTCTTATCCCCCAACTCCTTGCAAGTCATTGGCGGCTGATTACCGAGGGTCGCGACAATATCGAACTGAGTGGTTGTTAAACCCATCTCCTTAATATGCGCTCCAGAGTAAGCCTCAAATGCTTGATATGCCTGAACCAATTCCTTAACGAGCGATAGGTGATTCATTAAATTACCTCAATTTAGTCTGTATGCGTACTAGTTTAGTACTAGTTCGTACTAATTGCAAGACCCTACAGAATCAAGGGAATAAACCCAGTTGATTGGCTTACGCCTGGGTTAATGAAATTACTTGGAATTTTGAGGTGAATTCACCCCAGAGAAATTACTCGACCGTCACGCTCTTTGCGAGGTTACGTGGCTTGTCTACATCGGTGCCTAAGGCACAAGCGGTGTGATACGCCAGGAGCTGTAATGGAACTACATGCAAGATTGGAGAGAGCTTGCCATAGTGCTCAGGCAAACGAATCACATTGATGCCTTCACTACTAGTGATCTCAGTATCTTGGTCAGCAAAGACATACAACTTGCCGCCGCGGGCTTTGACTTCCTGCATATTGGATTTGAGTTTTTCTAGCAAATCGTCGTTAGGGGCCACAGTGACTACTGGCATCTTCTCGGTAACAAGTGCAAGCGGTCCATGCTTTAACTCGCCTGCTGGATAAGCTTCAGCATGAATATATGAAATCTCTTTTAGCTTTAGAGCGCCTTCAAGGGCAATTGGGTAATGCATGCCTCGACCCAAGAACAAAGCATTTTCACATTTAGCAAATGCAGTGCTCCAAGCCATGATCTGCGGCTCAAGCGCTAATACTGCATGCAAAGCTTTTGGCAAATGGCGCAAATCACGCAAGAGCTCTTTTTCTTGCTCAGGGCTGACCTTACCTGCGCGCTTGGCCAATGAAACAGCCAGCAGATAGAGGGCAACTAATTGAGTAGTGAAGGCTTTAGTAGAGGCCACGCCAATTTCAGTGCCAGCCTTGGTTAAGAAATTCCAATTCGTTTCGCGAACCATGGCGCTACTTGCAACGTTACAAATTGCTAGCGTGTATTGATGTCCTAAAGCTTGGGCATGACGCAAGGCTGCCAAAGTATCCGCAGTCTCACCAGACTGGGAGACCACCACAATTAATGTATTCGGGTTAGGAACGGTAGTGCGATAGCGATACTCGCTCGCAATCTCAACCTGGGTCGGAATGCCAGCCAAATCTTCTAGCCAGTATTTAGCAACACAAGCAGAGTAGTAACTAGTGCCGCAAGCCAAGATCAAAATTTGATCAAACTTTTTCCATTGTTCAGGATCCGCATTAAAGAGTTCCGGGCCAAAGCTAACAATATTGGCCAGCGTATCGCCGATCGCTCCTGGCTGCTCAAAAATCTCTTTTTGCATGTAATGCTGATAAGGGCCTAGATCTACTGAGTCAGCTTGTGCAGGCATAGCCTTATGCTCTCTCTGCACAGATTTGCCAGCTTGATCAAGAATCTCAATACCTTCAGCCTTCAGAATAGCGACATCACCCTCTTCGAGATACATCATCGAATGAGCGCGACCAGCCAAAGCCAGCGCATCAGAAGCAAGGAAGTTTTCATTCTCACCAAGCGCCACAACCAAAGGTGATCCAACACGCGCGCCGACCAAAACATCTGGACGATCTTGCGCAATCACACCGATCGCATAGGCACCGTGTAAGCGCGGCAATACAGATCGCACTGAAGCAACTAAATCCACTTGCTTGCTAGATACATACGCTTGATGAATTAAATGCGCAATCACTTCAGTATCTGTTTCAGATGCAAATACATAGCCCGCAGACTTCAACTCTGTACGCAGTGATTCGTAGTTCTCAATAATGCCGTTATGAACAACCGCAATCAATCCATCGGAGATATGAGGGTGTGCATTTTGTGTGTCTGGTTTACCGTGCGTTGCCCAGCGGGTGTGCGCAATACCTAAAGTGCCGTGAAAATCTTTACCCTGCTCCGCTAACTCAGAAACGCGAGCGGTAGTGCGGGCACGCTCAATTGGATGTTTGGCATCATCACCATTAATTACGGCAAAACCACAGGAATCATATCCACGGTACTCAAGGCGACGTAAGCCTTCAATCAATACTTCAACAATATTCTTACGCGATGCTGCGCCAACGATTCCGCACATTATTTTTTAGCCTTCACGGATTTTTTGGTGGCCACTTTCTTTTCCTTCTTTACTGGGCGCTGCCACTGTAAAGAGATCTGCTTAGCGCGCGACACAGTGAGCTGATTAGGCGGCGCATCTTTAGTCAGGGTCGTGCCCGCACCTAATGTAGCACCCCGGCCAACACGCACTGGAGCAACCAACTGAGTATCCGAACCAATGAAGACATCATCTTCAATTATGGTTTGATGTTTATTGACGCCGTCGTAGTTACAGGTAATCGTACCTGCGCCGATATTGACTCTAGAGCCCACGATGGAATCACCCACATAGGCCAAGTGATTGGCTTTGCTATTGGCGGCAATCTTGCTGTTTTTCACTTCTACAAAGTTACCAATGTGAACATCATTCGCCAGGTCAGCACCAGGGCGCAAGCGAGCATAAGGTCCAATCAGCGAACTTGCACCAACTTTTGCACCGTCAATATGGCTGTATGGGTGAATAGTGACATTCTTACCAATCACGCTATTACGAATAATGCAGTATGGACCGACTTTTGCGCCGGCAGCTAAAGTGACGCAACCCTCGAATACGCAACCCACATCAATAAAGACATCGGTGCCGCACTCCAACGTTCCGCGAATATCAATACGGGCTGGATCAGCCAAAGAAACGCCGGCATCCATCAGTACATTTGCTTGATTGAGTTGATGGACTCGCTCTAAAGCAGCCAACTGGTCGCGACTGTTAACGCCAACAGTTTCATATTCAGCATCAGCTTGCGCAGTGCGAATGGGCACACCATCTTTAACCGCCATCGCGATGACATCAGTTAGGTAGTACTCACCTTGAGCATTGCTAGCACGCAAAGACTTCAACCACTTCTTCAGTGAATTGGTTGGTAGCACCATGATGCCGGTATTGATTTCTTGAATGCGCTTTTGCTCGGGCGATGCATCTTTTTCTTCAACAATCTCTTTTACGGAGCCATCGATATCTCGCACGATACGACCGTAGCCCGTTGGATTGCCAAGGTTTTGAGTCAGGAGCGCTAAAGCGGAATCTTGACCACGTACGCCATCAGCTAATTTAGCTAATTTAGACAGCGTCTTTTTACTTGTAAGTGGCACATCGCCATACAGAACCAAAGTAGGTTCATTTACATCTAGCTTGGGTAGAGCTTGCAATAAAGCGTGGCCCGTTCCTTTTTGCTCAGCCTGCAGTGCAGTGCCCACTTTGCCAAAGCGAGAATCTTGCTCGGTGGCGATTTGAATAAATTCTTTAACATCAGCTGCGCCGTGACCAACAACAACGATGGGGCCAGTTTTGGCGCTTTTGCCTTGAAGGTCTAGTGCTGTATTGAGAACGTGCTGGAGAAGGGGTTTCCCGGCCAAGGTTTGGAGAACCTTGGGTAATGCGGACTTCATCCGCTTTCCCTGCCCAGCAGCCAAAATAACGATGTTCATAAAGAGGGATTATAAGACCCCTGAATCAGCGTTCCACAGGCTATTTCATCGATTTCGGTCTCATCAATCGCTTTGTCACCAGCTGATCTGGCGGCAATACCCGACAGCTCTGTAGAAATCTCGAGATTCTTGAAATCAAAGGCCTCTCCATCCATTAAATGGGATGGCACGATATGGTGCATTGAGCGAAATAGATTCTCGACGCGACCTGGGTGTTTTTTCTCCCACTCGCGCAACATCTCTTTCATGGCACCGCGCTGCAAGTTAGGCTGGCTGCCGCAGAGATTGCACGGAATAATTGGGAAGTTCATATCCACCGCATAACGTTCAAGCAACTTTTCAGGAACGTACGCGAGAGGGCGAATCACAATATGCTTACCGTCATCAGATCGCAGCTTTGGTGGCATGCCTTTGAGCTTGCCTGCAAAGAACATATTCAGCATCAATGTTTCTAAGATGTCATCACGGTGATGACCTAAAGCAATCTTGGTAGCACCCAATTCATCCGCGACACGATACAAAATGCCACGACGCAAACGCGAGCAAAGTCCACAAGTCGTTTTTCCTTCTGGAATTACACGCTTGACGATGCTATAGGTATCCTGGTTTTCAATATGGTACTGAACGCCTAAAGCCTTTAAATAATTCGGCAAAATCTCTGCTGGAAATCCTGGCTGCTTTTGATCCAAATTGACAGCAACAATTTCAAAATCAATTGGGGCACGCTCGCGCAACTTCAACAAAATATCGAGCATGGCATAGCTATCTTTGCCGCCTGACAGACAGACCATCACTTTGTCACCATCTTCGATCATCCCAAAGTCGCCAATTGCTTGGCCAACTAAACGGCAGAGCTTTTTCTCTAGCTTGTTTTCTTCGAAGACGACTTTACGGATATCACTCATAGCTACTAAATTTTTCTGGATCTTCTTTAAGCTTGCTTCATCCGAAATACCTCAACACCAACAGAGTGGCAATCTGGGTACACATCTGGCTTAGCGGTACTGACGCGAGCCGCAATGACCTTCGGATGCAAGAGCATCGCGGTCACGATGTCATCGCAGAAGGTTTCTTGTAAATGGATATGACCCTGGGAAGACCGCGCCTTAATGGTTTCACGCATGAAGTCGTAATCCACAACCTCTTCCAATAAATCCTTAGTAGGGCTGTTCATGTCGAGCGGAATATATAGATCGACATTCAAAATAACGCGCTGCTCAGCCTTCTTCTCAAAATCATGCACACCGATATTGATATAGATTTCATAGTCACGAAGAAATAAGCGGCGGCAATCAGCTAAAGCGGGATGAGAAAGAATGGCATGCATAAATTTTTATTGGCTCTTTTTAACTTTTGATTCTGTATTGAATACTTAACTTGTCTTAAACATCACATCGCGTGATGACGGCAAAAGATGTTGTCCGCCATCCACATATAAGGTCGTGCCAGTGATTGCATTCGAGCTAGCCAAAAATACGGCCGCTTTTGCAATATCGCTTGGTGTTGATGACTTACCTAATGGGGTCATCTGATGTGCCTTAGTAAAGCCTGCTTCAGTTTGATCACCCGAAGTCAGCGTAATACCAGGAGCCAAACCAATCACCCGTAAGTGCGGAGCAAAATCTACTGCTAACACCTCAACTGAAGTGAGTAGTGCTGCCTTAGATAATGTGTAAGACAAATAATCTGGATTGAGATTGATCAATTTTTGATCGAGCAACTGAATCACCGAGGGAATTGATAGCTCGCTCTCGCTTGCTTTCTTTGTCTGGCTCTTTTGATATTCAAACATCAACTGAGATAGCAAAACAGGTGCAGCTAAATTAACTTGCATGTGGTCTTGCAAACTTTTACTGCTGAGCGGGGCATCTGAATTAGCGCGATCATATTCAAAGATTGAAGCGCTATTCACGAGACACTCGAGACTTGGAAACTCAGCAACAACTGCGGCAAACAAAGAATGGATTTCTGATTCGCTGGCGAGGTCAGCCTTAAATGCCACGGCCTTACGCCCCAAGCTCTGGATTTCCGCAACGGTAGCCTGGGCATCTGATGCCGACTGGCCATAATGAATTGCGATATCCCAGCCCTGACGAGCAAATTCCAGTGCAATTTCTCGACCAAGACGCTTGGCAGCGCCGGTCACTAAAACTGCTTTATTTTGCTGAGGTTGTAGGTTTGAACTCAAGTTCACTTAAATTCTCTTAGACTAGCGAGCTATGGATATTACCTTGACCAGCCTTGAAACGGCTCATACCGAGCTTCTTAGCCAAAAAATAATGGCTGAAATTGCCTCTAATGGCGGCTGGATGCCCTTTTCAAGGTATATGGAAATGGCTTTATATGAGCCAGGCATGGGCTATTACAGCGCTGGGGCCCATAAATTGGGTGCAGGCGGTGATTTCACGACAGCCCCAGAGCTCTCCCCCCTATTTGGCGCCGCCATTGTAGAAACCCTTTTACCGATTCTGGAGGGCCTTCAAGCCCAAGGGCTCCCTACTCAAATTCTGGAGTTTGGCGCCGGCACCGGCAAATTGGCTGAATCCATTCTTACCCGACTGCACGATCTTGAGTTTTCCCTGGATCGCTACGACATCATCGAGATCTCGCCAGACCTAGCTCAAAGGCAAGCAGAGCGCCTCAAGCAACTTGGGGAGAAACTAACCCAATCCACTCAATGCAATTGGTTAAGTTCTTTACCTAGCAACTTCAAGGGCATCATTCTGGCAAACGAGGTAATTGATGCCATCCCTTGTGACGCCATCATTTTTCAAAATGGCTTTTGGTATCAACAAGGGGTCGCCGTAATTAATGGCAAGCTTGCTTGGTCGGCAGGACAACCTGTTGAGCAGTCACTGCTTCCAGAGGCCTTGCTCACCGGAAACTTTTCTGAAGGCTACGTTACAGAATTACATGCGCCTGCAAATGCTTGGATGCGCCAAGTAGCCAAGCATCTCGATACCGGACTCTTCCTCACTTTTGATTACGGATTTCCGGAGAGCGAGTACTATCACGCGCAACGCCTTGAAGGCACACTCATGGCGCACCATCGCCATCATGCTATTCAAGATCCATTTCACCTTCCGGGACTATGTGATTTAACAACGCATGTAGAGTGGTCACAGATTGCACGCAGTGCACTCGAGGAAGAGGTTGATGATGTCTATCTCAGCAATCAGGCGTCTTATTTGCTAGACGCTGGCATTGGCGATATTGCATTGGAGATTGGCGACCCTAGCAACCCAGAAACTTTCTTACCTATTTCTAACTCGCTGCAAAAACTATTGTCTGAAGCGGAGATGGGTGAGCTCTTCAAAGTCTTTGCATTCTCAAAGAAACTATCTGAGGTATTGCCAGGCCATGTCTTGGAAGACTTGCCTGGCCTTCGAGGCAGAAATCGGCTGTAAGTTTTTAAATGCTTACGGCTGCAGTAATAGCTAAGAGTCGCGCAGCATCTACCGCACTACGAATTCTTTCACCGTTAGATCGCTGCTCTGCTGGAACACTTTCGATAATTTCAGCCGTATTGAGTGATTGAGCATTTTGCATTGCCGAGATTAAAGCGCTGACATTCAAGCCAATATGCTTTGCTAAATTCAATAAAGCATTTCCACGATCGGGCTTACGCCAAACGTCTGCACGATTAAACCAGGTCAAAATATCTACAGGCTGATAGCTTGCACCTGCATCGTTAACTGATTTCTCGATGAGTACATTGAGCTCACTAAATATTTCACTGAAATCACGCACCTCATTTGGCATCTTGACGCACTCTGCCCACGAGCGAATTTCACTGGCAGGTAAATGCATGAGAGTGACGGCGCATCGATCTTCCAGGCGGTTATCTGCTGCATGCAAATGTGCAATGAGCTGCTCGCGGAATTCTTCTTTAGCCAAACAGGATGTCAGTGTTGCCGGCAGCAATACCTTGGCCGCATCAGCATCCAGTAGAACTTGGAACATGCGCATTGGCTTGTCGGCTGTAAAGCCTCTGGCCAATTCCTGCCAAATTCTCTCAGCCGACAGTGCTGATAATTCATTGGAATGAACAATCGCCTGTAAAGCAGCCATGGTTTCTCGCGCAACCGTAAACTCAGGAAAGCGCGCTGCAAAACGAGCGATACGCAATAGACGTAAAGGGTCTTCAGCAAATGCATCGGACACATGACGAAATACTTTAGCCGCTAGATCTTGCTGGCCATTGTAGGGATCCAAAATAGGCCCAATCCAATTACCACCAACATCAACCTCTTGAGCCATTGCATTAATCGTCAGATCACGACGCTCTAAATCTTGCTCTAGCGTGACGGTTGGGTCGGAATAAAACATAAAGCCCTTATAGCCCTTGCCTGTCTTACGCTCAGTTCGAGCTAAGGCATATTCAGCCTGGGTCTCTGGATGCAAGAACACTGGAAAATCTTTGCCCACTGGACGATAGCCCTGGGCAATCATCTCCTCTACGCTAGAGCCAACCACCACATAATCAATGTCATGCACCGGCAAACCCATGAGGGTGTCCCGAATGGCACCACCAACAGCGTAGATCTTCATGAGCTTATTTCATGCCTTCTAGGGTGCGACGGCTAATGCCAAATACTTGAGTCAGGGCGTCTACGCCATTAAGAGGCAAGATGTTTGGCAACTGCATTGAAGCAATATTGTCGCGAGACATCAAAGTTGGAACGGGTAGGAACTCAAAAGCCAAAGCCTGAAGATAGCCAACAAAAGCAGGCACAGGAATAATCGCGCATTTTGTATCGACCTTGCGCGCAGCAAATTCCACAATTTCTTTCATGGTGTAAACGGTAGGGCCAACTAAGTCATAAGATTGATGAATGGTCGATGGCATTTTCAGAGACTTAGTAAATGCGCTAGCCACATCGTCTACGCCCACCGGCTGAAACTGTGCCCCGGAGTTTGCCAAAGGCATCGCAGGAAATAACTTCGTTAACTTGGCAAATAAATTAATAAATTGATCTTGGGCCCCAAAAATCACTGAAGGTCTAAAAATAGTCCAATCTAGATTGCTGGCTTTTACTGCGGCCTCGCCATCACCTTTGCTTCGCTGATACATCGATGGGCCGTTCGAGTCCGCACCCAATGCGCTCATGTGCAAGTAACGCTTGAGACCATGCAACTGCATTGCAGTAATGATATTTTTTGGGAGCTCTACATGTGCGGCTTCAAATACTTTTCCATAAGGCTGTGCAGGCTTGTCATGTAACACGCCCACCAAATTAATGACTGCACCACCTGGCTTAATTCGTGAGCAAAGTTCTTGTAAGGAGTCAAACTCATGTACATCCGCATCTTCTAAGTGCACTTTCGGCAGCATACGTAATTCACGTGCAGATACGAGGTGTCTAGTCGGCAACAATACGGAATAGCCTTCTGCTTGCAATTGGGCAGCCAAGACTCTACCTACAAAACCGTTACCGCCAATTAGCAGAATGTCATATTTCATAAAACTCCAATGTAATTGAAATACTAAGGTAGCTCAGATGCACTTGCCGCTTTAGGAGTAATCACACCTAAACGCTGCTTTAAAGACTGCGTCTGTCCATGAATCACCGATGAATAATACGTTGAATTGGCTAAAACATTTTTTACATAGGCTCGCGTTTCATTGAACGGAATGGTTTCCGCGAAGATCGCCCCTTCTGTTGGGCTAGTGAGTTTTTCACGCCAAGTTTTAGAACGTGATGGACCAGCGTTATAAGCAGCAGATGCCAGAACCCAGGAACCATCCAAATCTACCAGGACCATGTTCAAGTAATTGCTACCCAAAGTGAGATTGGTATTGGTATCGGCAAGCTTGTCATTGGTATACGAGGTCATACCAATTTTCTTGGCCACATACTTTGCTGTATTGGGCATCACCTGCATCAAGCCTGAAGCGCCAACCGATGAAGAGGCATTCATGATGAAGCGTGACTCTTGACGAATCAATCCATAAGCCCAAGCTAAGTTCAAATCAATTTGCTTAGCAATTGGGGATAGCTCATCCCGATATGGTGTTGGGTAGCGCAAACTAAAGTCATGCTCTTGCTTGGTGCGATCTGCCGTATTCACTACGCGGTCATACAAGCCGATGCGCTTGGCATACTCAGCCGCTGCGAGCAACTGCTTATCGCTCATATTACGCAACTCCCAATTCCAGTCGCGATTGCCTTCAAATCGTAAATTCATGGCATAGAAGCGCTCACCACGAATAAAGCCCTTACGTTGAGACATGGCATCAATCTCTGCATCGCTAACTTTGGTACGTACAGGCGCATGATTGGATTTACCAAGATCTTCGCGCGCAAGCTGGCCATAAAAGTTGTACTGATCAGAAATGAGATCGAGATTCTCGCGAGCTTTTTCATTTTGACCTTCTACTTTCAATGCACGCGCATACCAATAAGTCCAGGCGGGATCTTTGCTACGTACCGCAGGATTCATACCTTCAATTGCATTCTTGACCAGAGTCCAATCCTTAGCGCGTAAGCCTGCGCGCACTTTCCACTCCTGACTCTCAGTAGATAGGAGTTCGTTGTAACCGAGCTCCTGTTGAAGACGATATGCATCATCTGCATTGGGGTCTAATTTTTTTGCAAGGAATTGACCAATCACACCCCAAGCCACCGCCTGATTCTCTTTGCTATAGCGAGATGCATTTTGTGAAAAATCTTTAAATGCTTTTGCAGGATCTGCTTTGGCAGATTTAACAATCTCAGCAATCGGATCCTCGCCACCCAAGCGGCGTGACATCGTGTCAAAACCCATCTCGCTAGCAGCGCGCCCAATTGCTTTTGCTTCGCTCGGCGTCATACCACCAGCACCAACCAAAATAGGCACCAATTCTTGGCAAGCTTGACCGAAGTAACGTGGGTCTAACAATATTCCACGCGCATCAATTGCAACTTTTGTTGGATTCTCACCTTGAGCCAGCTTCGACTGCAAGGAATAACACTTCACTTGAGTGTCGTCATCCAAAACAAACTTGGAATATTCAGCATCAAACCGAGACCAATCTTTGCGCTTACCTAAAACGAGCAACCAGTCATTGCGCATTCGATCGGCTAATGCAGTGCCTTGGTATTGATTTAGAAAAGCCTGCACCTGAGCATCCGCATTACTGTCGGACCGAGCGCCACCAGCACTATCAAATAATTGGGGCTTGATACGGAAATAGGCTACGTAGTCTTCATACGGGTAATTCGAGAGACTAGCAGCCAGGGTTTGTGCGCGAGCCACATCATTTCTTTTGGCAGCCTCACGTAATTCAATAAAAGTGCGATCACCCTCGGTAATTTCAAAGGCTGAAACTCTGCTTTCTTTAGTAGGAGTAGCTTTCTTGGCTTTTTCTGCAGAAATACTAGGCGCAGCAACTGCCAGAGCTAGAAATAAAATTCCGCCCACTGTTTTTTGCCAACCACTAAAAACATCAAACCTCTTTTTCACCGTATTGCCTTATCGATTTACTATATCTCTTAATTTTCGCCTGATAATGGTTGATATGCACGGCAATTCTCCAAAATCGCTACGGCAGGACTTACTAGCCCAAAGGAAACAGTTTGCGGCTAGCGCAAGCTATCCCCTGGCACGAGAAGCTGTTTTGGCTGGCTTAGCCAGCTTTCTGCACACCCATGACGCTCTAGTTCAATCTATTGCCCTGTATTGCCCGATACAAGATGAGCTTGATCTGCGGCCTGCTTTATTAGCTTGGGTTGAGAGTAGCGCAGGCAAAACACTAGCCCTCCCTTTTGCGCGCCCCGATAAACATTTGGATTTTTATACCTGGCAAGAGGGCGACCTACTGATTCCAAGTCGCCACGGCGTGCTGGAGCCAGATCCTAATAATCCCCGTAGACCCCAAATCAGTCCAGACTGCATCTTGATTCCCTGCGTAGGCTGGTCAGAATCCAAGGTAGGTGATCAAACACATTATTGGCGGCTTGGGTATGGGGGCGGCTACTTTGACCGCACCTTAGCTCAGTTGCGTAAAGCTAAGCCAAACCTACTATGCGTAGGTATAGGCTTTGATTGGCAAAAATTAGACGATTCTCAATGGCAGGCTCAAACACATGATGAGCCTTTAGATGCCATGCTGACTGAGTCAGGCTTATTAATTACTTATTGAGACTGAGGTTATCTGCAATCGCTAAAACAGCATCTGCCTGATTCAGTGAATAGAAATGCAATCCTGGAGCGCCAGCAGTTAAGAGCTGATCGCAAAGGTCGGTAACTACCTCTTCACCAAACGCACGAATCGAAGCAGTGTCATCACCATAAGACTGCAAGCGCAAACGAATCCAACGCGGGATCTCTGCGCCACAGGCATCTGAAAAACGCAGCAACTGAGTGCTATTAGTAATCGGCATAATTCCAGCGATCACTGGCTGAGTAACGCCCAAGTCATAAGCCTCATCCACAAAGCGGAAGTACGCATCACTGTTGTAGAAGTATTGAGTCACCGCTGAATTGGCTCCAGCTTTCATCTTCTGCACAAAGAAATCCACGTCAGTTGCAGGTGATTTAGCCTGAGGATGACTTTCTGGATATGCGGCTACATCAATATGGAACCAGTCACCAGTTTCAGCACGAATAAATTCGACCAATTCATTTGCGTGATGGAACTCACCATACTGACCCATGCCAGATGGCAAGTCGCCACGTAAAGCTACGATACGTTTAACACCCAAAGCTTGGTATTGCTTCAACATTTCGCGCACGCTTTCACGTGAGCTACCAACACAAGATAAGTGGGGAGCAACCGCTGCACCTGCAGCATGAATATCACTCACCACTTTTAATGTGCCAGATTGTGTAGAGCCACCAGCACCAAAAGTCACAGAATAAAAAGCGGGCTTAAGCGTTTCACTAAAACGCTCACGCACGAGATGCAGCTTGCTCTCACCTTCAGGTGTTTTTGGAGGGAAGAATTCAACGCTTAATTCCATGATCTTTGGGCCTGTATCTCTATTTCTCTATTGAACAATATCTAGCAAGGAGCAGATTAATAACGATAGTGGTCAGCCTTATAAGGGCCTTCCTTCGTTACGCCAATGTAAGAAGCTTGCTGATCTGACAATACAGTTAACTGTGCATTCAATGTCTTGAGCTGCAAACGAGCAACCTTTTCATCCAGATGCTTGGGCAGGGTGTAAACACCAACTGGGTATTTATCTGTGCCAACCGCATTCCACAATTCGATCTGCGCAATCACTTGGTTCGCAAATGAAGAGCTCATTACATAAGATGGGTGACCTGTTCCGCAACCGAGGTTAACCAAGCGGCCTTTAGCCAAGATGATGATGCGCTTCTCAGGATTGCCATTAGCTGCTGGGAAAATCACGTGATCTACTTGTGGCTTAATTTCTTCCCACTTGTATTTTTCGATGCCGGCAACATCAATCTCGTTATCGAAGTGACCGATGTTACAAACAATAGCTTGGTTCTTCATCTTGATCATATGGTCATGTGTAATCACATGGTAGTTACCTGTTGCAGAAACAAAGATGTCTGCCTTATCTGCGGCGTAATCCATTGTGACAACACGGTAGCCTTCCATCGCTGCTTGTAATGCGCAGATTGGATCTACTTCAGTAACCCAAACTTGAGCAGACAAAGCACGTAGAGCTTGGGCTGAACCTTTACCCACATCGCCGTAACCACAAACCACTGCAACCTTACCGGCAACCATCACGTCAGTAGCACGCTTGATCGCATCAACTAAAGATTCGCGGCAACCATAGAGGTTATCGAACTTGCTCTTGGTAACAGAATCGTTCACGTTAATTGCTGGGAACTTCAAGTCACCCTTAGCGAACATCTGATAGAGACGATGTACACCAGTAGTAGTTTCTTCAGTTACGCCTTTTACTTTTTCTAAACGTGTGGAATACCAAGTTGGATCTTGAGCCAATTTCTTTTTAATGGCTGCAAACAAAATAGTTTCTTCTTCGCTAGTTGGATGATTCAAGCAAGCTTGATCTTTTTCAGCGCGTGCGCCGAGGTGCAATAACAAAGTCGCATCGCCACCGTCATCCAAAATCATATTGGTGAAGCCGCCATCAGCCCATTCAAAAATACGATGGGTGTAATCCCAATACTGCTCAAGAGTTTCACCCTTGATCGCAAACACTGGTGTGCCGTTAGCGGCAATCGCTGCAGCAGCGTGATCTTGTGTAGAGAAAATATTGCAAGACGCCCACTGCACTTCAGCACCGAGAGCTTCAAGCGTCTCGATCAATACTGCAGTTTGAATGGTCATGTGCAATGAACCAGTGATGCGTGCACCACGCAATGGTTGCTGTGATGCGAACTCGTCGCGAATCGCGATCAGGCCTGGCATTTCAGTTTCAGCAATAGCGATTTCTTTACGACCAAAGTCAGCCAAAGAAATATCGGCAATAGCGCAACGGGTTGCTACAAAATTATTTAAATCGGAAACGGTACTCATGAATGCTCCAGCTAAATACGATCCAATGCTGGAGTAGGAACTCGCTAGCCATTGAATCATGGGTTAGCGAGCGCAGTTGCAATTAGCAAACTCTGGGGTTACCTAGGAGTCCACTCCCTTCAAGCCTGGGGAAACGCTGGTTCTCAGCATTCCTTGCAACGCTCCTTGAAGGTATGGCGAAATTGTAATCAATTTC
>CANGNV010000006.1 GCA_947455485.1 Burkholderiaceae bacterium
CCGTTGATGCCCCTTGATCAAGAGATGAAGTCGGGCACCTTGATTACATTTGAAGAGGACAGCACTATGGAAGCCGCAGTTATTTCCGGCATCGCCTTTGCGCGTGATGAAGCAAAAATTACCGTTCTGGGCGTTCCTGATCGCCCAGGTATCGCTTATCAAATTTTGGGCCCAATTGCGGATGCCAATATTGATGTGGACATCATTATTCAGAACCAATCGTTTGAAGGTAAGACAGACTTCACTTTTACAGTTCCACGCGCCGATTATCAAAAGGCCTTGGACTTGCTCAAGAACAATGTTCAAGCCCATATCGAAGCTAAAGAAATCACTGGTGATCCAAAGGTTTCCAAAGTGTCAGTTGTTGGTGTTGGTATGCGCTCCCACGTTGGCGTTGCTAGCAAGATGTTCCGTACATTATCGGAAGAGGGCATCAATATCCTGATGATCTCTACTAGCGAAATTAAGATTTCTGTTGTGATCGATGAGAAGTACATGGAGCTGGCTGTCCGCGCTCTCCATAAGGCTTTTGAGCTCGATCAGAAGTAAAAATACGCAGTAAACGCTTTAAAACCGCAGTAAAAACCCGCAGTCAACGGAATCCGTTAAACTGTGGGTCGTTGTAAAGGTATCAAGCAGGGAGACGTGGCCGAGCTGGTCGAAGGCACTCCCCTGCTAAGGGAGCATCGGGGCTAAAACTCTGATCGGAGGTTCGAATCCTCTCGTCTCCGCCAAAATCCTTGTGATTTAACTGCTTGAGCCGCTACGACAAATAACTAAGCCCCTTAACCGGGGCTTTTTTATTTCTAGCTTTCGGCTTTGAAGCATTCCTCAGCAAATTGAGCCATGTTGAGTAGCTTTTCATCTTCCATGTAATTGCCAACGAGTTGAATACCAAGTGGAAGTCCATTACTTGATTTGCCGAGTGGAAGTGCAATTGCTGGATTTCCTATAAAACTCCATAAAGAGCAGAAGATTGGATTTCCAGTAAAGCCAAGTCCTTTAGGCGCCTCTCCTGTTGCAGGGGAACTCAAAATGACATCAAAGCGCTGAAAGTATTCATCTATAGAAAGCCGCAATGTCTTTTGAAGATTTCTTGCTGCAACGTAATCTTTCGTGGAATAAGCATTCCCTTTTGCCACAAGCTCCTTGATATCCGGACCTACTAGCTCAGGGAATTTTTCTAAATACTCCTTGTGAACTACTGCTGCTTCACAGGCCATTAAAACGGCCAAAGCCTCTATTGCATCCCAGAACATTTGGGGGAGTGTGATTTCCTCGATATGCGCGCCTGATTTTTCCAGCAAGGTTGCGGCATATTGAATAGTCTTAATCTGTTCTTGGCTTAATAAGTCATCAAAGGGTGTTTTTAGAACGCCAATTCGAGGTTTAGGATTGCCTAGAGTCTCGCTCAAAGGTTTAGCTAAGAGTTCGTGAATAACAATAGCATCTGCTTCATCGGCGGTAGTGTTCCGAAGCAAATTAAATGCATATCTAGCGTCAGCAACTGACCTGGTAAAAAATCCAATGTGGTCTAGAGAGTCGGCGACTGGATGAACACCTTTTCTTGGTACGGATCCAAAGCTGGCCTTATAACCAACCACGCCACAAAATGCTGCCGGCCTAATAATTGATCCAGCAGTTTGCGATCCTATGCCTAAGGGCACAATCCCACTGGCTACAGCCGCTGCTGAGCCGCTAGAAGATCCTCCTGGAGTATGGGTGCTATTCCAAGGGTTCGTTGTTGGTCCAGCGTTACGCCAAGCAAATTCAGTAGTGACGCTTTTGCCAAAGATAACTCCACCTAATGCACGAATTTTTTTGACTATTTCAGCATTTTCACTAGGGGTGAAGTCTTTGTATATAGGCGAGCCATTAGCCGTTACAAAGTCTTTTGTGGCAATGATGTCTTTTACGGCCACAGGGATACCCATTAAGGGACCGGACCCTGACTGTTTCTGAAGTTCTTCTAATGGCGCTCTTACTGTAAACGCCTTCAGCACAGGCTCTAGTTGATCTGCCCGAGCTACACATTGGGCTAAATAGTCATCAACCATCAGCTGCTTCTTTTGTATTTGTTCGCATGCCTGCAATAAATCTAGGACTGGCTTCATATATCTCCGGGCATTTTTTGTAGTTGTACAGCCACTTTATCACCGTCGATGGTCTATTTCGCAAGCCTTTGAAGCTTTAAAAAAATAATTAAATAAACTTCACAACTTCACAACTTCTGTAGTATAGTAGTGTCAAAGGAGGGTAAATGAGAAGAGCGATACCAAAAACACATCAAGCTTTAGATTGGATAGGGAAGGGAATGACCGCAGCTCAAGCCGCTAGGAAGATGGAAATTTCAGAATCTAGCGTCTACGCCGCCTTAAGAAAAACAAAAGCAAAAGATTCAGGTTGTTGTCCAACATGTGGTCACAAATTAAGGAAATAAGATGAAAAAAACTCTATTAGCCGTTACCTCAATCTCCGTAGCTGCATTTGCATACGCAAATACCTCATCTGATTCTTCTGAATTGGTAAGCCAGCAGTGCAAGATCTCAGCTGAAGCAGTTTCCACATTAAAAGGTTTGCGTTATGGCAATACATCGATTCGCAAAGATGTAGCTGGCCTGATTAACCTAAATCTCAAGGTTCAGGAAAATAAAGATGCAGCGCAGATGACCTTAAACCGCATGGTTGATGATCAGGTCAATTCAGCATCAGCGCTGGAGGCAAAGTATTGCTCTTAATGCTGTTTGAATGGGGTGAATGGGTTTTCCCAATCTTCGGTAAGGATGTGTGATGACCCATTCATTTGAATGCCCAGAATGTGGCAACTCCAGAGGGATGCTTGGAGAATGTCGTCAATGCGGAAGTGAGGAACTTCCCATCCCGCATAGCGATACGATGGTATTGAATTTGAAGTTCGATAGTCCAAGTGCTGAAGAGGCTTTGGATCGCTTAACCGTTGCATTACGACGTGCATCTGAAGTCGGGATTAAGGCAATGATCTTGATCCATGGTTATGGAGCAAGCGGTGAGGGTGGAAGAATCAAGTGGGCCGTACATAACGCCCTCGAAAATAACTATTTTTCAGACCGGGTAGATGAATACCATTTTGGCGAACAAACCGCCTTTGGTAGCGAGGCTTACCATGCGCTTTTACGAAGAAGGCCTGGCCTCAAAGCCTATCTTAAGCACTTCAAAGAAGGTAATGCTGGAATGACAGTATTAATACTGTGATTCCTCAGTGGAATTGCTTAGAATGGATCTGTTAATTCCTTTAAGCGCTATCAACTAGGAGCGGTAATGACTGCCAAAAAATCAACTATCCATGAAGAAGCTCAGATCAACTCTGAGAATTTAATTGGCGACTTCAAGGCGCTCATGGCAGATGCTGAAGATCTCATTAAAGCAACAGCAAGTCATGAGGAAGGTCCCCTTAGTGCTATCCGCTCAAAGGCTTTGGATACTCTCAATAATGCTAAAGAAAGTCTTTCTTCTGTGGAAGGTACTTTGACTGAAAAGGCTAAAGTTGTTGCTGAAGGTGCTGATGCGTTTGTTCATCGCAATCCCTGGGAGGCGGTTGGCGTTGCTGCTGGTCTTGGTCTGTTAATTGGCCTCTTTATTCGTCGTCGCTAGGCACTCATGTCTCAAGAAAATCTTTTATCTTCCCTCAAGAATCTAGTCTCTACAGGGGCGTCAATCGCCCAGACGCGTCTGGAGTTGATTTCTACTGATGTTCAGATTGCACGCGCAAAGTTTCTGAGTCTGCTGGTCATGATCATCTTTACCTTATTTTTCTTGTTTTTTGGTTTGGTGATGCTGGCCTTGCTGATTGTTATTTTTAGTTGGGAGACTGATCGCATCTTCGCATTAAGTCTTCTCACTGGTGGATTCTTATCCGTCGGAATTATTCTGGCGCTGGTAGTCTTGCGCTCACTGAAGACTATGCCTAAATTATTTGAGGCAACGATTACTGAGTTATCGAAAGATCGCCAGGAGCTTGCTAAGCGATGAGTCGAAAGATTTCAGAGCTTCTTGCTCGGCAGCAAGTGCTTCAGGAGCGTGCGGCGCAAGAGCGTACTGATTTTGCCCTGCATTTTGAGCCAATAGAAAAGCCACTGTCTTGGGCTGATAAGGGCATAGATGCCTTTAATTTTGTGAAGGGCACTCCGGTGCTGTGGACTAGCGCTTTCGCTGTACTAGCCCACTACAAGCCCAAGCTTGCTAGCAAGGTGCTTGCTGTAGGTTGGGGCGCTGTCAAGCTACTCAAAAGCGCTAAGAAGCTGGTGTAATTCCAGTCTCTAGGCTTTCAATACCGTTTTATTGGCAATCCCTTTTTGAGTCAGAAGGTCGCCACCATTTAACCCAGCGATTTCTAAAAATGTTAAGGCGCCAGCTACTTGAAACCCTGCTTTTTTAAGCAACTGACTGGCTGCAATGATGGTTCCGCCAGTAGCTAAAACATCATCTAGGATCAAAACTCGTGCCCCAGCCGGCAGGGTAGATTGCTGGATCTCCAGAGAATCAGAGCCGTATTCCAAGCCATAGGATTCTCGATGGCTAGCCAAGGGCAGCTTATTGGGTTTTCGGGCTAATGCGAGCCCCTTATGAGCTTGGTGAGCAAGGGCAGCACCAAAGATAAAGCCACGTGACTCTATGCCTAGAATATGGCTGTAGTCGAACTGCTGGGCCAGCTCCTCTAGTTGCAGGATGGCCTCCTTAAATGCAGCTGGATTGGCCAAAAGCGGGGAGATATCCCTGAATAGGATCCCTGGCTTAGGAAAGTCCGGGACTCCGGGTAGATAATCTAATAAATTCATTTTTGACTGATATGAAAACACAATTACTCATTATTACCGCACTAGAGTCTGAGCTTGATAAAAGCGTATTGCCGGCCGGTGTCAATATTGTGTATTCGGGGGTTGGAAAAATTAATGCAACTGCTGCAAGTATTCGGGCTATTCATGAATTTCAGCCAAAGAGGATCGTGAACTTTGGGACTGTTGGAAAAATTAACTCTACACTTCATGGCTTATTGGAAATCGGCAAGGTAATACAGCGCGACATGATGACGGTGCCACTAGCACCCAGAGGGCAGACTCCGTTTTGTCCCAAGCCTTCTCAATACCTATCCTTAGGTGGGGAGCATACTTGTGGCACTGGCGATAGCTTTGTAACCGCCCATGATCCTTGGCTCATTTCTCAAGGCGTGGATGTAGTGGATATGGAATTATTTGCGATTGCCAATATGGCCTATCAATTTAATATTCCCTGGCAATCATTCAAGTACGTGACCGACGATGCCAATGCAGACTCTGGCAATGAATGGACGCATCGTGTTAATCACGGTCAAGAACTTTATCTAGAAAAGCTCAAAGAGCTCATGAGCGCTTAAAGCTAGTCTAGCATCAGTTATGCACATCAATACCCGTAAACCTTGGCTAAAAAACTATCTCGAGGGTGTTCCTCATGAGATTGATTTGGCGGATTACTCGTCGGTTGTTGAGTTAATTGAGGAATCTTTTCAGACCTACCCTGATAGGGTTGCAATCGAGTCCATGGGGCACTCTATTAGCTACCGCCAGCTTGATATCCTATCTAAGGACTTTGCCGCTTACCTACAAACTTTAGGCCTTGAAGCTGGCTCTCGTATTGGCATCATGTTCCCAAATGTGCCGCAATACTTGATTGCGATGCTGGGCACTCTGCGTGCGGGTTTTGTGGTGGTGAATATTAATCCGCTTTATACCGCTCGCGAACTCGAACATCAATTACAAGACAGCGGCGCATCCATCCTAGTGATGCTAGAAAACTTTGCACATATATACCAAGATCTAGCCAATCAAAGGCTTGTGAAAAAAGTGATTGTGAGTAGCCTGGGTGAGTCCTTGGGCCCGAAGGGCGTCATTGTGAATTTGATTGCTCGCCACATCAAGAAGCTCATCCCGCATTGGAATTTTCCTTGCGTTAAATTTAATCAAGCCCTCAAGATCGGCTCTGGACATGGATTTACTAGGCCAAATATTGCCTTGGAAGATATTGCATTTTTGCAATACACAGGTGGTACAACTGGCATTTCTAAAGGCGCTGTTTTATTACACCGAAATATATTAGCTAACCTGATTCAAATTGAGTCTTGGCTTGAGCCCGCCTTAATAAAGCGACATGAGCAACAGTTAGTGTTTTTATGCGCCTTACCAATGACCCATATTTTTGCGCTGACCGCTTGCGGACTTCTTGGAATGCGTAAGGGTGGAAAGTTATTACTGGTTGCAAACCCCCGCGACATTACTGCTTTTATCAAGCTCTTAATAAAGCATCCTGAAATTAATATTTTCCCGGGTGTGAATACGCTTTTCCACGCGCTGATTCATCATCCTGAATTTAAGAATGTGAGATTGCCCAATCTATTAGTAACGATTGGTGGTGGCATGGCCGTACTCAAGAAAACTGCTGATCTCTGGCACAAGCTGACAGGCGTTGCTATTGCTCAGGGCTATGGTCTTTCAGAGACATCGCCTGTAGTCTGCGTCAATACGCCATTCGTAAAAGAATTTACTGGATCTATTGGCATGCCGGTGCCCAGCACAGACGTCCTGATATTGGATGACGATGGGCTGGAAGTTCCATTTGGCACGCCTGGAGAGATCTGCATCAAAGGGCCACAAGTCATGGCAGGGTATTGGAATAGACCTGAAGAGACTAATCAATTTATTACGCCCGAAGGGTATTTCAAATCTGGTGATATTGGCATCATGACCCCTGAGGGTTATGTACAGATTGTGGACCGCAAGAAAGACATGATTGTGGTTGCCGGCTATAAAGTATTTCCTAATGAAATCGAAGAAGTGATTTCATTAATGCCTGGTGTGAGGGAGTGTGCCGTAATTGGATTCCCGCATCGCAAGCTCGGTGAGATTGTGAAGGCCTATATAGTCAAAGAGCAGCCTGAGCTAACTGAGGCCCAAGTGATTCAGTATTGCAAAGAGCAAATGACGAGTTACAAGCGCCCCAGAAAGATTGCTTTTATTGATGAAATGCCAAAGTCAAATGTTGGCAAAATCCTGCGCCGCCATCTACGCGATTTATAAGCGCTACAAACCGCCACCAAAGCGGTATTGCCAAGATACCCCGTACAAGTCATAGCTATTATTCGTTCTGGAATATGCACCTGTACTGGCCGATAGTCGAATCGAGTTATGTTTGTTTACAGGATAGGACATCGTTGTTCCAAAGCGCCAGTTCTCTTGACTGCCGCTAATGGGGTTGCCATTGACATATGCCTGTCCACCAGTGAAATAGGTGGCATCGACCGAAATCCAAGCTGTATTCTGAAAATAATAAATTGCGTGGGTCTGAGTTGAGTAGACAGGGTTTTGAGAGAGCGAGTTACCACCCATAAAGTTGGTATTGCTGGTGTAGAAAATACCCGCGCCAGCCAATTCAAATCTCCAGGGGCCGAGCGCTTTGGAGATGCCAAGGCCAGGCTGGATAAACCAACGATTTGCGCCAACATTAATCAGCTGGTTGTCATCGTACTTGCCCCATGGCACTGATGCTGCAAGACTGACACCCACAATCAGATCTTGCTGATAATTCTTAAATTGATCCAGCGTTAATGCTGGTGCGCCGTATAGGTTCACCGCAGCTTTGATGAGGGGGTCAGATAAGCCTTCAGCACTCGCATTGACTGTTCGACCGCCAACGTTGCTAGAACCACTCAATTGGCCGTATGGCAGAACTAGAGTGAGTTTTCCGGATTGCCCAAACGCATCAAAGATATGGGTAAGGCCAACAACTTCACTTGTCAGCGTGTAATTGCCAGCTTTTGCTTGCGCAACTCCTGCGCTAATGAAGTTGATTCCGACTGGCGCATTGGAGTATGTGCGCGCCTCGATTTCTTGTGCATAAGAAAGAGCGGGAAATAAAGCGCTTAAGGTAAGTGCTAGAAAAGCTAATACCCCAAAACTCCTGCCTCGACGAATAGAGGATGACTTCATCACCAAGGCAGCCTTGCTGGATTTATTTAGTTCTTTTTGATTTATCGCCGAATAAAATTTGTAGGGTGGCATGGCTACCTAGCATTAAGCCCATACCAACAAATAACAGGTACGGCCACACAATTAACCAGTAAACGATTGACATTGCAACTATGCGCAATGGATCTGATTTCCCAAAATTCATCATGGAGCTTAAGAATTCTTTTCCATGAATCAGTCCGCTCACGCCAGCCTCTAAGTAATTTAGACCTATGACCACCGCTAAATAGACTAAAGATTCGACGATCAAGGAGTTCACAATCCCATTTTTTCTATCAACCGTAATTGGAAAAAATGCTTGAGCTACCAACATGAACTTCGCACAAATTGCCCCTTTAAATAAAGCAAATCCAAATATAGATAAAGGAATCGGCCTCTCATCAAGAGAGGTTGCCGCTAAAAAGGCAAGAGCACAAAACCATACGCCGAAGTAAATGGTTAGCTCAAATGCTTTAATAAATTCTTCCCTAGCTTTTTCTTTTAAACTTTTTGCAGGCGCTGAGTGGAGAGATGTTGCAGTCATAAAAACTTTCAGAGTTATTCGATTAGCAGTTACTACAAGAGCCACCAGCTTCAACAGGGGCGGGTTCTTGAGTGTAGCGTGCAATAAATGCGTGCTTGCTCTTTAGTGGTAATTTAATCCAAACAAAGTGACCCGATCCAGGAGCTACATCAATGGGTTCACCTTTGAGATTCCACATGGCATCCAGCACCATATCTTGATTGCCCTCGGGCTCAATGATTTCTAATTTATCTCCAAGGGAGAAATGATTCTTTACATCAACCTTGACGCGACCAGAGGCCTCATCAATTTCTAAAGTTTCGCCAACATAAAGACTTCTACCTGATAGAGAGTGACCGCGCATATAGAGTTGATATTCTTTATCGTGATGGCGCTCATAAAAGCCATCTGTATAGCCACGATTTGCAAGGCCTTCTAAATTACCAATCAGAGACATATTCATTGGGCGACCAGCTACTGCATCATCAATCGCAGTGCGATAGGACTGGCAGGTACGCGAAACGTAATAGGGTGACTTGGTGCGCCCCTCAATCTTGAATGAGTCCACGCCCATCTTCGTCAAGCGTTCAATATGCTCAATCGCGCGTAAATCCTTAGAGTTCATGATGTAAGTGCCGTGCTCATCTTCTTCCATTGGCATCAAATCATCTGGACGACGCGCCTCTTGGAGAAGAACTACATCACCGCTGGTATTTTGCTGACCTGGCTTGACCTTGTAATCCCAGCGGCAAGCATTGGTACAGGCACCCTGATTGGAGTCGCGATGTGACATATAGCCAGATAGTAAGCAGCGACCAGAATAGGCAATACATAATGCGCCATGAACAAATACTTCTAATTCCATTTCTGGGCAGTCTTGACGAACTTCTTCGATTTCATCAAAAGAAAGTTCCCGTGACAAGATAACTCGGCTAATGCCAACAGAGCGCCAGAACTTAGCAGAGGCACCATTGACGGTATTAGCCTGAACCGATAAATGAATTGGCATATCTGGCCAAGCTTCTCTGGCCATCATGATGAGGCCTGGATCTGACATGATCATGGCATCAGGCTTTAATGCAACCACTGGATCCATGTCTTTAATATAGGTACGGGTCTTACCGCCATGAGGCAGTAGGTTAGATACTAGATAGAACTTCTTGCCTAAAGCGTGGGCGGCATCAATACCTTCTTTGAGCGTCTCCATTTTTCCGAAGTCGTTGTTACGCACTCGGAGGGAATAACGTGGTTGCCCTGCATAAATGGCGTCAGCGCCAAAGTCAAAGGCAGTGCGCAGCATAGAGAGGCTGCCGGCAGGGGCTAGAAGTTCTGGAATTTTGGTCATAGGCTTCATTTTAAAGTGCTTAGCCAATTTATGTACGGGGGATTCTGGAGGAAAAGTAGGGTGCCAACACCCGAAAAGACCTCTTTTTTCGCATTTTGACTTCTTTTGAAATGTTATATTGATCTTTAAAACACATAAAAGGGCTTAAGCCCATAGGAGACGAAATGAAAAGAGCATTACATCTGGCTGTGACCTTCATTTCTTGTATTTTTCTTGATACCGCTTTTGCGGCAGGAAAGATTCAAATGAATGAGTACATGGTGCAAAGTGACACCCCGGGAATTTCACTCTACGTGCGCAATAAGCATCTAGCCGGCATGAAGAAATTTACTGCCGATAAAACATTGCTTTATGTTCATGGCTCAACGTATCCAGCAGAAACTGCCTTTGATTTGTCTTTGGGTGGAACTTCATGGATGGAATACATGGCGGCCAGAGGTTACGATGTGTGGCTAGTTGATCTGCGTGGCTATGGAAAATCAACGCGACCACCTGAGATGGATCAGCCCGCTGATCAGAACCCACCGCTTGTGAGAACCGATGTTGCCGTAAGGGATGTATCGAGTGCCGTTGATTACATTCTAAAAAAGCGAAACATCAACAAGATGAATTTACTTGGCTGGTCTTGGGGTACTACCATTATGGGTAAATACACCACCGAGAATAATGACAAGGTCAATAAGCTCGTTCTATATGCTCCTCAATGGCTGCGTCAGGGCGGGGCGCCATTAACCGATAAGGGTGGTCAGCTTGGCGCATATCGCGTAGCGTCGATTACTGATGCAAAAAATCGCTGGTTAACTGGTGTGCCCGAGAATGCAAAGGCCACCCTAATCCCAGAGGGTTGGTTTGAGAAATGGGCTGAGGCTACCTTTGAGACTGACCCATGGGGCAAAAATCAGAGCCCTAAGAAATTACGCGCTCCCAACGGAACAGTTCAAGACGCTCGTGAGTACTGGACGGCTGGAAAGCCAGTGTATGAGCCTAAAGATATTCGTGTGCCTGTAATGCTGGTTCATGCAGAGTGGGATGCTGATTTACCAAGCTATATGCTCTATGAATATTTCACTAAATTAGAAAATGCACCATACAAAATCATGTTGCAGATTAGTGAGGGCACTCACACCATCATTATGGAAAAGAATCGCATGCTGATGTTTGCTGGTGTACAAGAGTTCTTGGACAGCCCATTTAAGCCTGAGAAGTAATTCTTCAATCTACGCAATATCGTTGTGGTATTGAAAAAGCCCCTAGATTTTTTCTAAGGGCTTTTTTTATATCGAGATTTGCCCTTATAAATGGGTTGTAACCCATCGATTGATCCCTCAATACTAAATTCGGCTAAATCAAGAGTATCCTACGGGGTCTGTGGCGAGCATTGCAATAATGACCGGGAGCCTTCCCCTTGAGCTGTCCACCCGAAATTGAAGGCACTTATTAAAGAATCAGAAAGAACTCAATGACAAAACTCACATCCAAGCCAATCCTCAAAAAAGCGAGCGGTATTTTGGCGCAAGAGTTTGCGATACCTAAAGATATCGCTTGGGCCTGGGTTACATTATTACTGTCACAAGAAGAGCAAAAGCGCGATAGCGAGGAAAAGCGCTATGCCCGCATTGCAGAATTCGAGGCTTGGATTGCGGAACTCAATTTACCGACTGATCCAAAAAATCCTGCAAGTGGTGCCGTAAGTCCAGAGTCAGTAAAGAATTCAGCTAGAAACGTTTTTGAGTGGCCGCATGAGTACATCTTTGAAGAGCCCTCAGCTGCCAAGCATCCAGATTCCAAGATTACCTATGGCGATACGATTACTAAGCCAATCTTAGATGCCATTAAAGATGCCGGTGGATCCGATGATCGTCCTGCACTCATTGCTATTTTAGAAGGCTATGCAAAAGAAGGTAAAGAGCCGTTTGCCAATGTCACATCAGAAGGCATTGAGTGGAAAGGCAGTAATTGGGCTGAGGGAGACAAGCTTAATCTCCTCACCATCAAAACCTTAAACAACCGCCTAGCCAATCTAAGGAAGAAGGGGCTGATTTAAGCCCAATTACTTCACTCGGATTACAAAAGAAAAAACCACCCAAAAGGTGGTTTTCTTATATCTGGCTTCTTGATCTAGGTCCCAACCAAGTAATCGAGAGGTATTAACGGTGTTTTAGCGATAAGACGCCCTAGGCGGGAGCCTTGATTAAGCCCTGGTTATCCTTTTTAGTATTATTTACAAAATTACCCGTCTTAGGATTACTCATGAATCTCAAAATTAAACTTATTTCTATCGGAATCGTTGGGCTTTTTTCAGGCCTTGCTAGCGCAGTCCAATTGCTGGAGCCACCATCAACGCCAAAGGTCTCCAACATTACCGTCTTTGTGGCAAAAAAGATTGTCACGATGGATCCAGCTATTCCAAATGCAACTGCTGTTGCTGTAGCGGATGGGCGTATCTTATCTGTTGGCTCACTAGAAGATTTGAAGCCTTGGACTGATAAATATCCAACTCAAATCAATCGAGATTTTGCTAATAAAGTTATTTATCCAGGGTTCATTGAGCCACATGCTCATACCTTGATGGGGGGAATCGTATTCAATAAACCCATGCTTTTCCCCGCACCAATGCCAAATCCTTGGGGTCCTGCTTTTCCTGGGATTGCCAATTTGCAGGCGGGAATGGATGCGTTGAAGAAATACTCCAACGCTATAAAGGATCCAAATCAGATTCTCATGGCCTGGGGCTGGGATGAGGTTTCTATGGGTAGGGCGCCTGATCGTCAGTTGTTAGATCAAGTTTCTGCCACTCGTCCAATCATCATCTGGAATGCCTCTGGACGAAACTTTTATGTCAATAGCGGCGCTATTAATCATTACAGCATTACCCCGGATAAAGTCAAAGGCATTACAGGTATTGGCATCGATAAAAATGGCCAGCTCAATGGGCAGTTTCTTGACGTTACAGCCGCTGAGTATCTAATGAGCGTTGCGGGAAAAGACATTATGAACCCAAGTCAGATGCCTCGTGATTACCTTTATATGAGTGACTTGATGCAGCAAGCGGGAATAACCACCATGGGTGAGTTATCTTTTGGTGCCCTAGACTTGGATATGGAATTAAAAGTAGCTCGAGATTTTTCAACATCTTCTGCAGGTTCAATGCGGGTTGTTCCAGTGGTAACTGGCGAGGTATTGAAAGCAAAGTATGGTGATAAAGCTATCCAAGAAGCATTAAATTTCAAGCGATACGATAACGATCGTTTGATTTTCCAGGGCGTGAAATTCTTTAGCGATGGTGGATACATGCCTGAGACCATGCATATGGGGCACCCTACCTATGTCGATGGGGGTATTGGTGGCCCATCTACTTATGCAAATGCAAAAGATTTTGCATCCACTATGAAGCCTTGGTGGGATGCGGGCTTTCATATTCACGTTCACAGTAATGGTGACGTAGGAAATCTAGACACGCTAAATGCCTTGCAATTGCTACAAGATTCGAAGCCACGCTTTGATCACCGCTTTACGGTAAATCACTTTGGCGTTCCGTCTACAGCTATGGTCTTTAAGATTAAGGCATTAAATGCAGTGGTCAGCGCTAATGTTTCTTATATCTCGCAACGCGCAAAGTTACAGTCCCCCGCAATGGGTACCGATCGCGCTTCTACTGCCACACGTTTAGGCATGTTGGTGCGCAATGGCATTGTTACCTCGATTCATTCAGATGCACCTGTTTCTGCACCCAACCCATTGCAAGAGGCTTGGTCGGTAGTAACTCGCCGAGATGTCTATAACGATGGCAAAGTCTGGGCACCTGCGGAAGCCTTACCTCCATCAGAGGCAATGAAGATGATCACCATTAATGCTGCCTATACATTGGGTGTAGAAGATAAGGTTGGCAGTATTGAAGCCGGTAAGTTTGCGGACTTTACGGTACTAGATGCTGATCCACAAACTATCCCTGAAATCAAGATTAAAGATGTTGCTGTTCAAGCTACAGTCTTGGGTGGCAGAGTGATTCCAGTATCGGAAACCAAGCAACCTAGACCACTGCCGTAAAGCAGTTGATCTTGCGCCAAAGAAAAAACCACCTAAAAGGTGGTTTTCTTATATTTGGCTCCTCGACCTGGGCTCGAACCAGGGACCTACGGATTAACAGTCCGGCGCTCTACCAACTGAGCTATCGAGGAATAAGCCGATATTATAGCAAGATGAAATCATCTACTCCAAGTTCTGTACAGATCCCTAAAGTATTGACCATCGCCGGGTCCGATAGCGGCGGCGGCGCGGGCATCCAGGCGGACCTCAAAGTCATTACGGCCCTGGGCGGATATGGGATGACGGTCATCACCGCCATCACGGCTCAGAACACTTTAGGCGTGAACCGTATTCAGGATATCGACCTTGATGTGGTTGAGGCTCAGATCGATGCGGTATTTCTGGATATTGGGGTAGATATTGTCAAAATTGGTATGTTGGCCAGCCCAGAAATCGTCCGTACCGTGGCATCGGCTTTGAAGCGCCATGGAGCCAAAAGAATTGTTCTTGACCCCGTATTAAGGGCCACTTCAGGCGCCAGTCTTGGTGGCGATGACACCGCCCAAGCCATTATTAAAGAGTTGTTCCCGATGGCGACTTTAGTAACCCCTAATCTCGAGGAGGCCTCCTTGCTATTGGGTCGCGAATTAACTGGCCCTGAGGATTTCAAGCTAGCTGCAGAGGAGTTACTCGATATGGGCCCGCAAGCAGTCTTGATCAAAGGTGGCCACCTCGACACCACCCATACGCAACTGACGGATTTTCTGATGTGGCGAACCATGGAAGATGGTCTTGAAGTAATTCAATCAAAAGAGTTCAAGCATTACCGCGTCAATACAGCCAATACCCATGGCACCGGTTGCTCATTAGCATCTGCCATTGCAACCTATTTGGCGGATGGCCATGATCTTTCTCATGCGGTTGCTAAGGCAATTTCTTATGTTGAGGCAGGGCTTGAGGCAGGGCGCTTCTTAAGCATTGGTGAAGGCCCTGGACCCTTGTGGCATATGCATGATTTTTATCGAACTGCACTACCGGAAGAAGAGGGCAAGTATTAAGTTTGATGCATTAAGCCTTATGACTTAGGTCTTCATCAACTCTTGAAGACGCTTCACGGCTGCTTTAGGATCACTAGCGCCATTAATTGCTCTAACAACAGCAACTGATCCCACGCCACTTTGAGCCACCGCATGAATACTGCTTTCATCGATACCGCCGATGGCAACTAAAGGGTAGTGACTCATCAATTGGGCGTACTTATATAAACGCCCTAGACCCTGTGGAGCGGTTTCCATTTTCTTCAAATTCGTTGGAAATACAGCACCCATAGCAATATAACTTGGGCAGAAGCGATCGGCATAAACCATCTCCGCATAACCATGGGTGCTTAAGCCAAGTCGAAGACCTGCAGCTCGAATGGCATCTAAATCAGCCGTCTCCAGATCTTCTTGACCCAAGTGGATTCCGTAGGCGTCAGCCTCAATCGCTTCTTGCCAATAATCATTGATAAAGAGCAAGGTCTTGCTACCCTGGACTGCATCAACAGCTTGCGCAATCTGTTTGCGAATAAGCTTTTTATCCTCGGATTTGAGGCGCAGTTGTACGGTTGGTACTTCGGCTTCCACCATGCGTTTTACCCAATCAGCATCAGGCATCACCGCATATAAACCTAGGCGCTTTGGACACTCCGCAAAAGCATTGGGATTCATATTGCGGGTCCAGGGAAGCAAATCAAAATGCTCGGGTCTAGATGGCCACTTAAAGGGATTAAAGCCACCATCTTGGTGAACCATGCGAGACCAGGCCTTACCTAAGGTTTTGGCATCACATTCAATAAAACCCATTTGGATTGCAGCGAGCATACCGGCAAGTTCGTAATGATCAGCAGCATGCTCGTTATCAATTAATGGTGGTGGCGAGGCCAGACTGAATGCCGGAATGGGTAGGCACAAATCCGCTTTGCTATGGGCTGCAACAATTTGGTCTGCAAGATCGCGAACTAAGCTCATTAGTGCCTTATTTAACTTTGATGCCAAAAAGGCGTGCCAACCAATGGCGTGCTGGCTTGTGCAGATTGCTGTGCTTTCATGGCGCCAGAAAGGTAGGCAGCGCGACCGGCATCTACAGACATTGCAAATGCCTTAGCCATTGCCACTGGATCATCAGCTAGTGCAACCGCAGTATTTAGTAAGACGCCATCAAAACCCCATTCCATCACGCTACATGCATGGGAAGGCAGGCCTAAACCGGCATCAACCAACAGCGGAACCTTTAAGCGGTCACGCAAGAGTTTTAATGCATAAGGATTTAAAGGGCCTTGGCCTGTTCCAATCGGCGCAGCCCAAGGCATCACTGCTTGGCATCCCACATCAACTAAGCGTTGGCACAAGATAAGATCTTCTGTGCAATAAGGTAGAACCTTAAAACCATCTTTAATTAAAGTTTCTGCCGTGGAGACTAAACGCAAGGTATCAGGCTGCAAGGTATAGTCATCACCGATTAGCTCTAACTTAATCCAATTAGTTTCAAAAACCTCACGCGCCATTTGCGCGGTTGCAATGACTTCTTTAGGACTGTGACAGCCTGCAGTATTGGGTAAAACCGGGACAGCCATTTTCTTCAAGAGATCCCAAAAACCAGAGTGCGCTTCTGCAGTTGAAGTGCCTTGCCTACGCAAGCTGACAGTAATCATCCCAGGATTAGATTGCTTAACAGCGTTCTTTAAAACTTGTGGAGAAGGGTAACGCGAAGTCCCTAGCAATAAACGGCTAGCAAAAGTCTCGCCATACAGAACCAATGGATCTGCAGTATTTAAAGGATTTGGCAAAGGGGCAGTCATATGAATAGATTACTTATGTCTTAATTTTTTCATTCGTAGAAGAATTAGCCGCCAGTAACTGGTGCAATGACTTCCATTTCATCACCTTCACGCAAAACTTCTTCTGCATGCCGGGTCTTGGGAACGAATTCATAATTGATGGCAACAGCAAAAGGTGGTTTTGCATCGATAAGCAATAGAACATCATCAATCGTACTATTATCCGGCACCTCTTGAGCAACTTGGTTGACCATTATGCGCATGCGCTTAGCTCCTGATGGGTCAAACCTGTGACTTCTAATCCCAATTCAATTGCAGTTGAGCTAGAACCTGAGCTAAGCACTTCCAATGCGCAATCCAGAATAGCTGGAGAGATCATGAAGCCATGGCGATAGAGTCCATTGATCATCATGAGATCAGCCTGGTTGGATTTTTGATCAACAGAAATCTCTGGCAAGTTGTCCTTAAGTGTCGGGCGACACTGTGTAGCCATCTCCAAAATACGTGCTTCCGCAAAACCACTATGCACGGTATAAACCGCGCTGAGTAATTCCATGGCGGAGCGCACGCTCATAGGAGATAAATCCTCGGATTCAATCTCTGTTGCGCCAACAACATAGACATCATCTTCTTTTGGAGCGATGTAAATTGGATAGCGCGGATGAATTAAGCGAGTGGGGCGACGCAGTTTGACCTCTGGTGCATGCAAGCGAATAACTTCGCCACGCACACCACGCAAATCTTTAGATGTGTCACCAAGCTCTTTCCAAGAATCCTTCGCGCCCAGGCCACGACAATCAATCACCCAATCAAAACCATGCTCTTTGTTACGGAGCTCTTCTGGATTGGCGGGTTGATTCCAATGACAAGGCACCTTCATTAAAGTGAGCTCAACTAATAACGCTTCCAGTAATTGGCGGTTATCCAGTTGACCTTCATTGGGAAGATAGAGGCCTTGAGTGAAGCGATCAGCAGCACCCGGCTCGATTTCCGCTAGAGATTGACTATCTAAATGAATCGGTTTGGAAAGCGCCTGATTACGATCACAATTTCTTTCAAGATGGGAGGCAAAACGTTCCGCATCACTGGTATCTTGACGATGCCATAAGATCAAAGTGCCATCTTGCTGAAAGTAAACCGGCTTAGCTAGTTCATCGATGAGTTGTTTCCAACGCGGCAAGCTATGAACACCCATCCGCACAACGTTATCTTCAGTAATGGCAGATTCAGCCAGAGGTGCAAGCATTGCAGCAGCAATACGCGCAGCCGCATTAGCGGCATCTGAACCGCCTTTCTCAAACAGCTCAACTCGAGCACCACGCTTAGCAAGTGCGACCGCTAGCAACCGACCCATAAGGCCGGCGCCAACGATGGCGTATGTGCCGCTTGAGAATGCCTTAGTCACTTACTGATAAATCTCGCTACCACGCTTACGAAACTCTGCTGACATCTCTTCCATACCTTTTTGAGGATCGGCAGAGGCTTCTGCAGTAATCGGAATCACTTTTGCTTTCGGATTGCCATCAGCATCCAAAGTCGCAGCGTAATCACGTACTTCTTGAGTGATCTTCATGGAGCAGAACTTCGGTCCACACATTGAGCAGAAGTGGGCAATCTTGGCGCCTTCAGCAGGCAATGTAGCGTCGTGATACTCACGAGCGCGCTCAGGATCTAAGCCGAGATTAAATTGATCTTCCCAGCGGAACTCAAAACGCGCTTTAGATAAAGCGTTATCGCGTACTTGAGCGCCAGGCAAGCCTTTAGCTAAGTCTGCACCATGGGCTGCAATCTTGTACGTGATGATGCCGGTACGGACATCCTCTTTATCCGGCAAGCCTAAATGCTCTTTTGGTGTTACATAGCAAAGCATCGCTGTACCGTACCAACCAATTTGCGCAGCGCCAATACCGCTGGTGATGTGATCGTATCCAGGGGCGATATCGGTAATCAATGGTCCAAGGGTATAGAAGGGCGCTTCTAAGCAGTGCTTCAATTCCTCGGTCATGTTTTCTTCAATGCGCTGCATTGGAACGTGACCAGGGCCTTCAATCATCACTTGAACATCATGCTTCCAAGCTTTGGCAGTCAATTCGCCAAGAGTATGGAGCTCACCAAACTGCGCAGCATCATTGGAGTCAGCAATACAGCCTGGTCGTAAACCATCGCCCAAACTAAATGACACGTCATAGGCTTTCATGATCTCGCAGATCTCATCAAACTTCGTATAAAGGAAGTTTTCTTTATGGTGAGCTAAGCACCACTTAGCCATGATGGAGCCACCACGAGACACAATGCCGGTAATACGATCAGCAGTGAGCGGAACATAGCGTAGCAGTACGCCAGCATGAATAGTGAAGTAATCCACACCTTGCTCAGCTTGCTCTACCAAGGTGTCACGGAACATTTCCCAAGTGAGGTCTTCTGCAATACCACCGGTCTTATCGAGTGCTTGATAGATTGGAACAGTACCAATTGGAACTGGTGAATTTCGAATAATCCACTCACGAGTTTCATGAATATGTTTACCGGTGGATAGATCCATGATGGTGTCTGCACCCCAACGAATAGACCAAACCATTTTCTCTACTTCTTCATTAATAGAGGAGGTCACAGCAGAGTTACCGAGGTTGCCGTTAATCTTCACGCGGAAGTTACGACCGATAATCATTGGCTCTAGTTCTGGGTGATTGATGTTCGCAGGAATGATCGCGCGTCCAGCGGCAATTTCTGAACGTACAAATTCACCAGTAACGATGTCAGGCAAATTGGCGCCGTAGCTCTTACCAGGATGCTGCTTGAGTAGTTGTTTGTATTCAGGATTCTTGCGCAATTGCTCAAGGCCCATAGACTCACGCAAAGCAACGTATTCCATTTCAGGAGTCACGATGCCTTTACGGGCGTAATACATTTGACTCACATTTTGGCCAGCGCGTGCAACGCGAGGGGGGTTGATGTGGGCAAAACGCAGATTCTGGGTGGCCGCATCTTGTGAGCGAGCAACTCCGTACTCAGAGCTCGGTCCAGCTAATTGCACTGTATCGCCACGTTCTTCAATCCAGTTCTTGCGCAATAAAGGCAAACCTTTTTCAAGGTTGATCACGATATCCGGATCGCTGTAAGGACCTGAGGTGTCATAAACAGGAACAGGTGGATTAGGAACCATCTCCTCACCTACGCGAGTTGATAGTTGCTCAATCATTCGGATAGGAGCTTTGATATCTGGACGCGAACCTTCTAGATAGGTTTTGGTCGAAGCGGGATAGGCAAATTTTTGGCCAAAGTCTCGCTCCAAGCTCTTAAGGCTAGGAATTTCTTGTTTAGATTTATTTTTGGTATCGCTCATGTCCATCTCCTGACTGTAATTAGATGGACGAAACCGGGTGACGGTCTGATGGAAAACTCCCCACGCCAGCATTACCTGGATCGGGTTATAGGGTCTTTCTCAGCGCCTCACAGTAAAAATCACTAGGAGGGCACCCCTGTTTCATCCTTAGATCTAATTTAACCACGAATTGACATCAAATTGAGTGACCAAAATCAAGTAGTGCAGCGTGGTTAAGCTTAGAGCAGGGAATCTAGCCTGCTTTGGTATTGCGCAAAATGAAATCCGCCGTCACAAATGCGGCATCGCTAGTGAATTCGTCGGCAAGAATGCGTGCTGCAGCCTCTGAAATCGAGATTTCGATAAAACCGCTGACTTCACCATCGTGGTTGGTGGGAACAAAATTGTCCGCTAGCTCCAAGTCATAGATATAGAGCTGCTCATCATGAAAACCTCGCCCTGGAATGGGGCGGCGCATATGAATGCGACCCACTGGCTCAATTTGATCAGAAATCTGGGGTGGGACACCGGCTTCTTCCCATAATTCTCGGCGGGCATTCACCCAGGGGGTTTCATCAGCCCCAATGCCGCCAGCAGCAAGGTTATCTAGCCGACCTGGGTCAGTAGCCTTGGTTTCACTCCGGCGTCCAAGCCAGAGATTGCCAGCCTTGGTATAGCCATTAATGTGGGTTGCCATGCTCCGAAAGCCAAAAGTACGGAAGGCAGAGCGCTCTAAACGGAAGTATTCATGCCCATTTTGGTCAATCCAGGCGAAATCCTCGTGTCTCCAGCCCGGAATAAAGCCACCTTGTTGCATCCGGTCGGCCAATTTCGCCAGACTCTCGGAGAGTGTCAAAGGTCTTGCATGGTGAATCGTCAGGCGATCGTGACCCATATCTATATGGGAGATTGGATTTTTGGCCAAGGATTCTTGTAAATACGGGATGAAATCCGGATTTAAGTGCCCAATGACCTGCCCAGAAGAGGCGCCACCCAGAAAATGGATAGGTAAAAATTCCTGTGGGGCAGACCTCGCCGTGTTTTGGAGCATCTCTTCTAATGCGGCAATAGTGCTGGTAGTGAGCTTGTGCATCCTCTAAGTGTAAGAGAAATCAAAAATACTAAAAAAGTAGTCTAAAAATCTATAAACGAATTTCAATTGTCAACAGATCTTTATTTATATTTTTGTCAGAGGCGACTGCTCATAATTTAAGCAAGCTAGGTCACTCTATACAAATCTGCGACTTACGAAAACTTTTAGGTATTTATCCACAATCCCTGTGGATAAGTTTTTATTTGTGAGTGGTCCTGCCGACAGGAATCGAACCTGTATCCCACGCTTAGGAGGCATGTGCACTATCCATTGTGCTACGGCAAGAATCAAAAAATAAAAAACTAATTTTTAAAAAGATGTTATGGCGTGAAACATTATCCACTGATTACCAGCCACACATCGCCCATACTGAATTGGTGATGGCAACCATCATGTCAGGAGCAAAGTAGGCGAAAAAAATCATCCCTAAAACCAGCATTGCAAAAAGATACAAGAGCCACTGCGGGAATCGAATTTTTACTTGCACGATGCCTTACGCGAGCGCAGCGCGATGAATCGCACGCTCTTTCACTGGCAAGTTGACTAAGAATGCAAACACACCCAAGGCAATCGCGATATTCCAAACAATCAGGTAGGAGCCGGTGCGATCAAATAAGTAGCCACCAAAATAAGCACCGCAGAAGCTGCCCAATTGATGCGAGAAGAAAACCAAGCCAGAAAGCATGGTGAGGTATTTAACACCAAAGATCTGCGCCACGATTGCATTGGTTAGTGGGATGGTGGAAAGCCATAGGAAGCCCATGATGGCTGCAAAGATGTAGGTAGAAGTTGGGCTGAGCGGCAGCCAAACAAAAGCCATAATAGCAACAGATCTGAGGATATAGATCCCCGATAGTAGGTAGCGCTTGGGGAAGCGTTGGCCCAGTATTCCAGCGCTATAGGTGCCAAAAATATTGAATAAGCCAATTAATGCCAATGCAGTTGTTGCTACTGCTGGTGCACCAACATCGGGATAGATCTTGGATAAATCCTTGAGGTAAGGTGCCAAATGTACCGCGATAAATACCACCTGAAATCCACACACAAAATAACCCAAGGTAAGCAATCTAAAACTAGGATTGCCTACAGCTTCTTTTAGCGCTTGTTTAATTGTTTGATCGCTCGCTTGCTGCAAATTGCTTACATTGGGTTCGCGCAACATAAACGCAATCGGAATCATCAAACTGGCCATCAGCGCCAAAATGAGTAGCGCATCGTTGGCACCAAAGTTGCTAAGCAGTCCTTGCTCAACCGGAATCATGAGGAACTGACCAAATGATCCTGCTGCTGCTGCAATGCCCATTGCCCACACCCGTTTTTCTGCGGCAACGTTCCGACCTAAGATTCCATAGACCACGCTATAGGTTGTTGCAGTCTGCGCAAGACCAATAAGCAATCCACCGGCTAATGAAAAGTTCAAGGCATCGGTGGAGATTGCCATGCCGGCTAAACCAAGCGCATAGAGTGCGCCACCAGCGACCATAATTTTGAGGGCGCCATAACGATCAGCCAATGCTCCGGTGATCGGTTGAACTGCACCCCAAATTAAATTCTGCAAGGCAATGGTGAGGGCGAAGGTTTCACGACCCCAGCCATTAGCAGAAGTAATTGGAAGGTTGAATAAACCAAAACCATGGCGTATGCCCATGGAGAAAGTCACCATCAGTCCGCCAAAAATCAGCACCTGTTTAAGGGATAGCTTTTGGCTTGAATAACTAAATGACATGGGATTTAAATAATGCCTTTTTCTTGAAGAGAGGCTATAGCTTGGGGATCTAGACTTAAGCGTTCCTTCAAAATCTCATGTGTGTGCTGACCCAGGGTGGGTGGAGCCATGCGGACTTCAACTGGGGTCTTTGACAGCCGCATTGGACTGCCAACAAGCTTCATATTGCCGGCAGTAGGGTGTGGAACGTCAATTTGGACGCCGCGCGCCTTAACTTGCTCGTTATCAAATACTTCCTCGAAGTTATTGATAGGGCCACAGGGTACGTTTGCTGCCTCTAAAAGGCTAATCCACTCAGCCTTAGTTTTTCGACGAGTCATCACTTCTAGCAATGGAATCAATGACTTGCGGTGTTCTACCCGTAAAGGATTGCTGATATATCGTGGGTTTACGGCTAAATGTGCCTCACCCCCGGCGGTAACAAAGTGTCCAAATTGACCGTCATTGCCCACGGCCACAATCATCCAGCCATCGGAAGTTGGGAACGTTTGGTAGGGCACGATGATGGGTGAGGCATTACCCCAGCGACGGGGGACTTTATCCGAGCATAAGTAGGCACTGGAGATATTGGCCATTACTGCAATTTGGGTATCCAGGAGGGCCATATCAATGTATTGACCCTGACCGGTCTGATCTCGGTGGACCACTGCAGCCAAGATAGCCGTGCTGGCATACATGCCGGTGAAGATATCGGCTATTGCCACGCCAGCCTTTTGTGGGCTTGCTCCTGGAAAGTCATCTGCCTCTCCAGTAACACTCATAAAGCCACCCATGCCTTGGATGATGAAGTCGTAACCTGGGCGATGGGCATAGGGGCCATTCTGGCCAAAACCTGTAATGGAGCAGTAAATTAGGTCAGATTTGACCTTTTTCAGGCTTTCATAATCCAGGCCGTACTTGGCCAGATCCCCAACCTTGTAGTTTTCAATCACTACATCAGACTCTTTGGCGAGCTGACGAATGATTTCTTGACCCTCAGGCTTGCTGATATCGACCGTAATAGAGCGTTTATTGCGATTAATACAGATGAAATAGGCTGTTTCTGCGGTGTCATGGCCCTTGGCATCCTTTACAAAGGGAGGACCCCAATGGCGGGTATCGTCCCCAACGCCTGGGCGCTCCACTTTAATGACATCTGCACCGAGATCGGCGAGGTTTTGTGCGCACCACGGGCCGGCAAGAACACGGCTGAGGTCTAAAACGCGAATATGACTTAAGGCTCCCATCTGCTAATTTTGGCATGAATAGAGGGGTAATTCAGGAAAATTCAGGTTTTGTTTTACACATGACTACAATTTGCCCGCATGGCTACCCGTAAAACTTCCGAATACAGCGAATCATCGATTCAGGTCCTAAAAGGACTGGAGCCCGTCCGTCAGCGGCCGGGAATGTACACCCGCACCGACAACCCTTTGCACATCATTCAAGAGGTGCTCGATAACGCTTCCGACGAAGCTTTAGGTGGGTTTGGTAAGCAAATCATCGTGACATTGCATACCGATAGCAGTGTCAGCGTCGAGGACGATGGTCGTGGAATCCCGGTAGGAATGCATCCCACCGAGAAGCTGCCTGTTGTAGAAATCGTTTTTACCCAGCTTCATGCTGGCGGTAAGTTTGAAAAAGGCACTGGTGGTGCCTATGCATTCTCCGGTGGTTTGCACGGAGTTGGTGTTTCGGTAACGAACGCCTTATCTAAACGCCTTGAAGTTACTGTATGGCGTGAAGGCCAAGTGTCTACTTTGACTTTTGCTGATGGCAAGGTCATCGAAAAGCTTAAAACTAGTGCTGCCGGAAAAGAAGATAAATCGCATGGAACACGCGTCCGTGCATGGCCTGATGGCAAGTATTTTGATAGCCCTGGCATCCCAATGCCTGAGCTCATTCGTTTATTACGCTCCAAAGCGGTCTTGTTACCAGGCGTAAAGGTAACCCTGATTCAAGAGAAGTCTGGCGAGAGTCAAACTTGGCAATATGCCCAAGGATTACGTGGCTATTTAAATGAAGCAATGGCTCAAGCAGGCCATGGTGCGGAAGTGATTCCTCCATTTGAGGGTGAGCAATACGCTACCGGTAATGGTGATGACGATTCCTTCGCTGAAGGCGAGGGCGCTGCATGGGTTGTCACTTGGACTGAAGACGGCGCACCGGTGCGTGAGAGTTATGTGAATTTGATTCCAACTCCAGCCGGCGGTACTCATGAAAGCGGATTACGAGAAGGGCTCTTTAATGCCGTCAAAGGTTTTATCGAGATGCATGCTTTACAGCCTAAAGGCGTGAAGCTCATGCCAGAGGACGTATTTGCACGCGCCTCCTTCATCTTGTCTGCAAAGGTTTTGGATCCACAGTTCCAAGGTCAAATTAAAGAGCGCTTGAATTCCAGAGATGCAGTGCGCTTGGTCTCTGGTTATGCTAAATCCGCTCTTGAGCTTTGGCTTAATGAGCATGTGGATTACGGTCGCAAATTAGCGGACTTGGTTATTAAGCAGGCGCAAGCAAGAACCCGTGCTGGCCAAAAAGTCGAGAAGAAAAAATCTTCCGGTGTGGCAGTGCTTCCTGGAAAGCTCACTGATTGCGAGAGCGAAGATATTGGCCTCAATGAAATTTTCCTAGTTGAGGGAGATTCAGCGGGCGGCTCAGCCAAGATGGGCCGTAATAAAGAATATCAAGCGATTCTGCCTTTACGCGGTAAGGTTCTCAATACCTGGGAAGCAGAGCGCGATCGCTTGTTTGCGAATAACGAAGTGCATGACATTGCTGTTGCGATTGGTGTTGATCCGCACGGTGCCAATGACAGCCCTGATTTATCAAACCTACGTTATGGCAAGGTTTGCATCCTGTCAGATGCGGACGTCGATGGCGCACATATTCAGGTATTACTACTCACCTTGTTCTACAAGCATTTCCCTAAGTTAATTGAATTAGGTCACATTCATATTTCAAGGCCACCATTGTTTAGGGTGGATGCGCCTGCACGTGGCAAAAAGCCAGCGCAAAAAATCTACGCACTGGATGCAAATGAACTTCAAGCCATTGAAGATAAATTGCGCAAAGATGGCGTTAAAGAAACTGCTTGGCAAATTTCTCGATTTAAAGGCTTGGGCGAGATGAGCGCGGAGCAATTGTGGGATACCACTTTGAATCCAGACACACGTCGCCTCTTACCGGTGACTTTGGGTGCCTGGACGGAAGATGAAACAATTAAAACAATGGATATGTTGATGGGTAAATCAGAATCCGGGGCGCGTCGTGATTGGTTAGAAGAGCGCGGTAACGAAGTGGAGGCGGATATCTAATGGCAACTAAAAAAACTCCAGGCAGTACTGGTGCAGACGATCAAGCAGACTTGTTTGCAGGTGAACCGATTGAAATGAATATTGTTGAAGTAGATGAGCCTATTGCTGCTCAAGCTGGTGGCCCTATAGATCCGCATGATCCTAAAATTGTTGAACTCAATGAAGATGATAAAGATAGCCTAACGCTGGCAGTCTACGCAGAGCGCGCTTATCTTGATTACGCGATCAGCGTAGTTAAAGGCCGCGCATTACCAGACGTTTCGGATGGCCAAAAGCCGGTTCAGCGCCGTATTCTGTTCTCGATGAGTGAGATGGGCTTACGCGCTGACGCTAAGCCAGTGAAAAGTGCTCGTGTTGTAGGTGATGTATTGGGTAAGTTTCATCCACACGGCGACCAATCTGCCTATGATGCATTGGTGCGTCTTGCGCAGAGCTTTTCATTGCGTTACCCATTGATTGATGGACAAGGTAACTTCGGCTCACGTGATGGTGACGGCGCAGCGGCTATGCGTTACACCGAAGCGCGTTTAACCAAAATTGCTGGTCTCTTATTGAGCGAGATTGATGAAGGTACGGTAGATTTTGCGCCGAACTACGATGGATCTTTCCAAGAGCCTAAGTTGTTACCAGCACGCTTGCCATTTGTTCTCCTGAATGGCGCATCTGGTATTGCCGTAGGTATGGCAACCGAAATTCCTTCACATAACTTACGTGAAGTAGCTAGCGCAGCGATTGCTTTAATGAAGTCTCCGAAAATGAGTACTTCAGAGTTATTAGAGATCATGCCCGGCCCTGACTATCCAGGTGGCGGTCAAATTATTTCTTCTCCAGCAGAGATTGCGCAGATCTATGAAGCGGGTCGCGGCAGTCTTAAAGTGCGCGCCCGTTGGTCTGTCGAAGAATTGGCCCGTGGTCAGTGGCAGATTGTGGTTAATGAGTTACCGCCATCCACTTCATCACAACGTGTACTGCAAGAGATTGAAGAGATCACCAATCCGAAGGTCAAGGTTGGTAAGAAGACCCTAACCCCTGAGCAGAGCAATCTCAAATCTACCATCTTGAATGTGCTTGACGGTGTTCGTGATGAGTCGAGCAAAGATGCTGCCGTGCGCTTGGTATTTGAGCCTAAGAGCAAAAATATTGATGTCAATGAGTTTGCGAATTTATTGCTCGCTCACACCTCACTAGAGTCCAATGCGCCAATGAATTTGGTGATGATTGGTACTGATGGTCGTCCACGTCAAAAAGGTCTCAAAGAGATTATTTCTGAGTGGATCTCTTTCCGAGTTGGTACTGTTACACGCCGTACTCAGCACCGCTTAGGTAAGGTGAATGACCGTATGCATATTTTGGAAGGGCGCTTAATCGTTCTTCTGAATATTGATAAGGTCATTAAGATCATTCGCAACAGCGATGAGCCTAAGGCTGACCTCATTAAAGAATTCAAACTCAGTGATCGCCAAGCAGAAGATATCTTGGATATCCGTTTGCGTCAGTTGGCTCGCCTTGAGGGCATCAAGATTGAACAAGAGTTGAAAGAGCTCAAGTCTGAGCGTGATGATCTTGAAGGTTTGTTACAGAGCGATACCGTTCTTCGTAAACGCATCATCAAAGAAATCGAATCCGATATGAAGGATTTTGGTGATGATCGTCGTACCTTGATTCAGGAAGATAAGCGCGCTGTTGCTGAAACTAAAGTATTGGATGAGCCGGTAACAGTCATCGTGTCTCAAAAAGGTTGGGTGCGCGTACGCCAAGGCCATGAGCATGATGCAACTCAGTTTGGCTTTAAAGCGGGCGATGCTCTCTACGGAACATTTGAGTGCCGTACAGTCGATGTGATGCAAGGTTTTGGTAGTGATGGCCGCGTCTATACCGTTCCGGTTAGCGAGTTGCCTGGTGCCCGTGGTGATGGTTCGCCATTAACCAGCTTTGTGAACTTAGCTGCTGGATCACAAATGGTGGCTTACTATGCTGGCCAGCCGGATGATCTAGTGCTTATTTCTACAAGATCAGGTAACGGCTTCCTTGCAAACGTTGCGGATATGACTACCCGTAATAAGGCTGGTAAATCTTTCGTTGGCATCGATAGCAAGTTCCCAGGCGGTGATGCACCTCTTGGAGCGGCTAAAGTGACCGCCGGCATGAAGCAAGTGGCTTGCCTATCTGAAAGCTCTAAGTTATTGGTGTTCCCGCTGGATGAGCTGAAGCGCTTGCCTACAGGTGGTAAAGGCGTCATTCTGATGGGCTTAGATGACAAAGAGAAGTTGGCGTCTGCAATTGCAGTTGGTCCAGATGGTGCTACGTATTCTGGTGCTGGACGCGCAGGTAAGCCAACCGAGCTAAGTCTCGATGCAAAAACCTTGAAATCGTTTGCAGGTAATCGCGCGCGTAAGGGTCATTTCGTAGAGCCAAGACTGAAGGATGGAAAGCTCAAAGCAAATTAGTTTATTTGACCTAATTGCCTGTTGTGCTGCTAAAAAAATCCCGACATCAGATGTAGTCGGGATTTTTTTTGATCTTAGATTTCTGCGATTAATTCAATCTCAACGCAGGCGCCTAATGGAATTTGCGCCACACCAAATGCACTACGTGCATGTTTGCCGGCATCGCCAAATACTTCAAAGAGCAGTTCTGAGCAGCCATTAACAACCAGGTGTTGTTCGGTAAATTCTGAAGTGGAATTGACTAGACCCATGACCTTGACGATGCGCTTCACTTTATCCAGTGAGCCTAAGTGATTTTGTAGGGTGGATATCAAATCAATCGCAATTGACCTAGCGGCAGTTTTGCCGGTCTCCGTATCCATATCTTGCCCAAGCTTGCCAACCCAAGGCTTGCCTTCTTTCTTGGCAATGTGGCCAGATAGAAAAACAGTATTACCGGTGGTGGCTGCCATGACATAAGCGGCAGCAGGGGGTCCGGGTGGAGGTAAATCAATACCAAGAGTTTTGAGTCGGTCGCTAATGTGATTTGTCATATGAGTTCAATCAAATAAAAAATGGTGTGGTGACAACAATAAATAACTTGTAGTGTATTACTTCGACAGCTCGCGCATAGCACTTTCTAGGCCATTCAGAGTCACGGGATACATGCGGTCCTTCATGAGGCCTTTCATGATGTCGATGGATTGGCGGTACTGCCAAACGGATTCCGGCTCTGGATTGAGCCAAGCAAAGTGCGGGAAGTGATCAATCAAGCGATTAATCCAAGCGGCTCCAGTTTCTCGGTTGTTGTATTCAACTGATCCGTTAGGGCTCAGAATTTCATAAGGAGACATCGTGGCATCTCCTATGAAAATGAGTTTGTAGTCGGGGCCATACTTATTAATGATGTCCTGAGTAGCCGTCACCTGGTCACGTCTGCGCCGATTACTTTGCCAGAGGTGTTCATATACGCAGTTATGAAAGTAGTAATACTCCAAGTGCTTGAACTCAGTTTTGACAGCAGTAAACAATTCAGAAATCCGCTGGATGTGGTCGTCCATCGATCCACCGACATCCATTAGCAATAAGACTTTGACTTGATTATGACGCTCAGGACGCATTTGGATATCAAGCATGCCAGCATTCGCAGCGGTGGAATGAATGGTCTTGTCGAGATCCAACTCTAGACTAGAGCCTTCTCTGGCAAATCGACGCAAGCGACGCAATGCCATTTTGATATTGCGTGTTCCTAGACTCAGATCACTATCGTAATCTTTAAACTCTCGAGCCTCCCATACTTTGATGGCCGTACGATTGCCGGCACTCTCACCGCCAATGCGAATACCTTCTGGATGATAGCCGCTGTGACCAAAAGGGGATGAGCCTCCAGCTCCAATCCATTTATTGCCGCCGCCGTGCCATTCCATTTGCTCCTTCAGGAGCTCTTGAAGACGCATTTGCAATGCCTCGGGGCCACCTAATTTTTTGAGCGCTGCCTTTTCTTCTTCAGTTAATACGCGTTGTAATTTTTTCTCAAGCCAGTCCAGTGGAATGTCTGGGGCTAAGGCCATGATTTGCTCTACGCCATTAAAGTAAGAGCCAAAGACTTGATCAAAGCGATCAAAATGTTGCTCATCCTTTACCAAAGTCATGCGCGCTAACTGATAAAACTCATCAATCGAAGGTTCAATGACACCTTCCTTTAAGGCTTCCAATAGAGTTAAAAATTCTCGAACAGAAACCGGCACCTTGGCCTCTTTGAGTTTGAGAAAAAATTGAATCAACATGATTCAGCTATTGCAGTATGGAGGCGCTTGAGATTAGAGGTGATTGCGATTCATCATGACGAGACGTTCAAACAAGTGAATGTCCTGTTCGTTTTTTAGAAGGGCGCCGTGCAATGGTGGAATCGCAATTTTGTCTTCGTTGCTATAAAGCGCCTCAGCAGGGATATCTTCAGCTAGCAATAGCTTTAACCAATCAATTAATTCAGAGGTAGAGGGCTTCTTCTTGAGGCCGGGCAAAGATCGAATTTGATAGAAAGACTTAAGAGCCGCATCCAGCAATTCTTGCTTGATGTTTGGATGATGGACATCCACAATGCTTTGCATGGTTCCAGCATCGGGAAATGAGATGTAATGAAAAAAGCAGCGACGCAAAAATGCATCCGGTAATTCTTTTTCATTGTTTGAGGTAATGATGACAAGAGGGCGGTGCTTAGCTTTAATCAGCTCTCTGGTCTCGTATACATAGAACTCCATGCGATCAATTTCTCGTAAAAGATCATTCGGAAATTCGATATCCGCTTTATCGATCTCATCAATTAAAAGTACAACGGGTTCATCCGCTTCAAATGCTTGCCAAAGGACCCCTTTAACAATGTAGTTGCGTATGTCATTGACTTTTTCATCGCCAAGCTGGGAGTCTCTCAGTCGGCTAACTGCATCGTATTCATAGAGTCCTTGCTGCGCCTTGGTGGTTGATTTGATGTGCCATTGCATCAGGGGCATATTCAATGCTGCAGCAACTTCCTCTGCCAGCATGGTCTTGCCCGTACCTGGTTCGCCCTTAATCAAAAGAGGGCGCTGCAGTTGAATTGCGGCATTTACCGCTAATTTCAAGTCATCAGTAGCTACATAGCTTTGAGAGCCATCAAAGCGGGATTTGGTCTTAGTCATGTCTAGGGCAATCAATTTGTCTTTAAATAGCGCTCAAGTATAGGTAAAAGGGATGATATTTTCAGTGTTTTCACTGATTTCAAGCTCTGGAATGGTGAATCTTCTCCTGTCTCCGCTATACTCTCTCCAAATTGATTTAAATCAAACTCGTTAATGATGATTTCTATGAAAAAACACCTCATTCTTTCCCAATTAGCCCTCTGCGCTGGCTTGGCTTTTGCTGGTTCTGCCGCTCAAGCTCAAGATGTCAAAGGTTCCGCTCAGGCTGGACAAGGCAAGGTTTGGCTCTGCATTGGTTGCCACTCCATTCCTGACTACCGCGCTGACTATCCCTTGGTTTACAAGGTCCCAATGCTAGGTGGCCAAAATGCTGCTTACATCGCAAGCGCTTTGTCTGCATATAAGAAGGGCGAAAGAAAGCATCCAACGATGCGTTCTATTGCTGCCAGCTTGTCTGATCAAGACATGGCCGATCTTGGCGAGTACTATGCTGCGCAAACTGCCAGCTCACCAAATAACCCATTGAAGTGATATTTAGAGGCACGTTTATGAAATTCGCACTAATTACCGCCATTTTGTTATCCAGTATTGGTCTAGCTCAAGCTGCTAGCGCTGAAAAAGGACAAGCACTTGTAGAGAAGGCTAATTGCGCCTCTTGCCATGGTGCAGGTCTCAACGCACCGATTTTGCCGGCTTACCCTAAGTTGGCTGGCCAGTATTCTGATTACCTCTACTACGCATTAAAGGCGTACAAAGTAGGAAATGGAAATGCTCAATATGGTCGCAATAACGCCATTATGGGTTCCCAAGTTCAGACATTCTCTGATGCAGATATGCATGATATTGCTGCTTATATCGCTTCATTGCCAGGAAATTTTGTAGTTAAGAAGTAATCCAGAAATTCTTGTCGTATAAGCAAAAAAGGCTTAGGTTAATTACCTAAGCCTTTGTTCTTTATGGGCTTTCGCCTTTTTCCATACATTTATTTAGTTGCCTCAAGACCTCTTGTAAGGTGCTTGCGCATAGCTAGTTCAGCAGCCAGAGGATCTCTTTTGAGAATTGCCTGAAGAATCTCACGATGCTCTACGAGTGAACTTAATAAACGTCCACTTCTGGTCAATGAATCTCGTCTTTGGAGTTTTAGCACCTTACGAAGGTCCTCAATCACGCCATTCATCCACTTATTACCAGCGATTTCCTGAATCAGATCATGAAATTTGACGTTTATTTCAAAGAATTGGTCGGTATCACGGTCTGCTGCAGCTTTTTCTAGGCGGTGATGCAGGTTATCCAGCTGGGTTAGCTGTGCTTCAGTTGCCTTAATTGCTGTCTCTTTTGCAGCTTGACCTTCCAGCAGAGAGAGGACGGTAAAGATTTGCTCTAGATCCCGCCGATCAACTTCGGTGACATAGGCGCCTTTATTCATTTTGGTCGTCACTAAGCCTTCAGAGGCTAGCACCTTGATGGCTTCACGCATTGGTGTACGTGAAATACCAAAAGCTATCGCCAAGCTTTGTTCGTCTAGCCAGCTCCCAGGAGTTAGTTCATGGGAAAAGATCTGCTCGCGTAGTCTCTCAGCTACATCTTCGTATAGAGGCCTGTTGATTAGTTTTGTATTCATAATTATGTATACAGTATCTAGACAAATTTAAAAAAGTCAAGCAAAATAGCCCTACAAATTTAGTAACAATGCAATAAAGCCAACCGGGAGTGCTTTATGAGTACAAGTGAAAAAAAGTCAGCATCGAATTCATCCAATACCTGGCCAAATGTGCCGGATAGCAATTTAGATGCTTGGAAAAAATCAGCCCAGAAGTCGGCACCGAATGGTGATGTCGATAAATTAGGTTGGCAAACACCTGATGGTATTCATTTAAAGGCTTTGTATACCGCCGAAGATACTGAGGGTCTCCAGTACACACATTCATTGCCAGGATTTGAGCCATTCGTTCGTGGGCCTCAGGCAACGATGTACTCAGTACGTCCTTGGACCATTCGTCAATATGCTGGTTTCTCAACTGCAGAAGAATCTAATGCGTTTTACCGCAAGGCGCTAGACGCAGGTGGGCAAGGTGTTTCTGTTGCTTTTGACTTGGCTACCCATCGCGGCTATGACTCTGATCATCCACGTGTGACTGGCGACGTTGGTAAAGCCGGCGTAGCAATTGATTCTGTAGAAGATATGAAGATCTTGTTTGATGGCATTCCATTGGACAAGGTATCGGTTTCAATGACGATGAACGGTGCCGTATTACCGGTACTGGCTGGTTATATTGTTGCCGGCGAAGAACAAGGCGTTAAGCAAGAGTTGCTATCAGGCACGATTCAGAATGACATTCTTAAAGAGTTCATGGTGCGTAATACTTACATCTACCCACCAGAGCCTTCCATGCGCATCATCGGTGACATTATTGAGTACACCGCCAAGCACATGCCGAAATTTAACTCGATCTCGATTTCGGGTTATCACATGCAAGAGGCTGGTGCGAATCAGGTTCTTGAATTGGCATTCACATTAGCTGACGGTAAAGAGTACGTAAAAACTGCATTAGCTAAGGGCTTGGATGTTGATGGTTTTGCTGGTCGTCTTTCATTCTTTTTCGCTATTGGCATGAACTTCTATTTAGAGGTTGCTAAGTTGCGTGCTGCGCGCCTCCTGTGGTGGCGCATCATGAAATCCTTTGAGCCAAAGAATCCAAAGTCACTGATGTTACGTACGCATTGCCAAACATCGGGCTGGTCTTTAACTGAGCAAGATCCTTACAACAACGTTGTTCGTACAACAGTTGAGGCCATGGCCGCAGTGTTTGGCGGTACTCAATCTTTGCATACGAATTCATTTGATGAAGCGATTGCTTTGCCATCCGAATTCTCTAGCCGTATCGCCCGTAATACTCAGTTAATTCTTCAAGAAGAAACGCATATTACTAGCGTGATTGATCCATGGGCTGGTTCTTACATGATGGAGAACCTCACCCAAGAGATGGCGGATAAGGCTTGGGAAATTATTCAAGAAGTAGACGCCATGGGTGGTATGACCAAGGCCGTGGAAAGCGGTTGGGCTAAGTTGAAGATTGAAGCTGCAGCTGCTGAGAAGCAGGCCAAGATTGACTCTGGCTCTGATGTCATTGTTGGTGTTAATAAATATAAGCTCGGCAAAGAGGATTTGGTCGATGTCTTGATGATTGACAACGATAAGGTTCGTGAAAGCCAAGTTGCACGATTAAAAGATATCAAGGCGAAGCGCGACCTCAAAAAAGTGGAAGCTGCGCTGGAAGCATTAACCAAAGCTGCAGAAGAAAATACCGGCAACCTATTAGAGCTGGCTGTGCAAGCAATTCGTTTGCGCGCTACGGTTGGCGAAGTTTCTGATGCGTTAGAAAAAGTTTACGGGCGCCATCGCGCCGATACTCAAAAGGTGACTGGAGTGTATGCAGCTGCTTACGACTCAGCAGAAGGCTGGGAAAAATTGAAGGTAGAGATTGCTGAATTCGCAAAAGACTTTGGTCGTCGTCCACGCGTGATGATTGCGAAGCTTGGCCAAGATGGTCATGATCGCGGAGCAAAAGTAGTTGCAACTGCCTTCGCTGACTTGGGCTTTGACGTAGATATTGGACCTTTGTTCCAAACTCCAGAAGAGTGTGCTCGTCAAGCAATTGAAAATGACGTTCATGCTTTAGGAATTTCTACTTTGGCTGCGGGACATAAGACTTTGGTGCCGGCCATCATTGCTGAGTTGAAAAAGCAGGGCGCTGATGACATTATTGTCTTCGTTGGCGGTGTGATCCCTAGACAGGATTACGACTTCTTGTATGAGGCTGGCGTGAAGGGCATTTATGGCCCAGGCACTCCAATTCCAGCATCCGCTAAGGATGTGCTTGAGCAGATTCGCAAGTCTGCAAAGCCAGAGTAATTTAAAAGTTGAAGACATCAGCATGCTAAATGCAGTTGACCAAGCTTTGGTGAATGATCTCACCGGTGCGCCTTCATCGGCGCAGCGTCGGGCCTTGGCCAAGATCATCACCTTGCTTGAATCTACTCGCATGGATCATCGCAAGCGTGCAGATGAGGTGCTTAATACCTTATTGCCAAAGACCGGAAGGTCATTTCGCTTGGGAATCTCTGGTGTACCTGGGGTGGGGAAATCCACTTTAATTGAAACTCTCGGTCTGTATCTAATTGAAAAAGGTCATCGTGTCGCTGTTCTGGCCATTGACCCTTCTTCAAGCTTATCTGGCGGATCCATTCTGGGTGATAAGACCCGCATGGAGAGGTTATCGGTATTAGATAAGGCCTTTATTCGTCCGAGCCCATCATCTTGCACATTAGGCGGCGTAGCTGAGAAAACGCGTGAAGCGATGTTGGTTGCTGAGGCCGCAGGCTTTGACATTGTGATTGTTGAAACCGTCGGCGTTGGTCAAAGTGAAATTGCAGTTGCCGGTATGACAGACATGTTCTTGCTGTTGCAATTACCCAATGCCGGAGATGATTTGCAAGCAATTAAAAAAGGCGTCATGGAGATTGCCGATCTGATTGTGATCAATAAGGTTGATATCGATCCAGACGCCGCAATGCGTGCCCAATTATTTATTACGAGCTCTCTACGTCTTTTGGGCTTCCAGGGTAACCCTGATCACGCTTCACACGATCAGGAGTATTGGCATCCTACCGTCATGACGCTGAGCGCTCTAGAGGGTAATGGCGTACCTGAGTTGTGGGAAAAAATTCTGCATTTTCAGAAGCTACAAAACGCTAACGGCAAATTGCAATCCCGCCGCAAACAGCAGTCTGGAGCATGGATGTGGGATCGCATCGATGCGGGCCTTAAAAACGCCTTTCAGAATCACCCCGCAGTACAAACACTTTTACCGGGTCTGAGTGCCGAGGTAAATCAAGGAACCATGGCCGCTTCTGTTGCTGCGAGACGTTTACTCGAAGCAATGGGACACGAATTTTTCTAAGGAGTAGTTATGAAGGACATCATTCAACAGCTTGAAGCAAAGCGTGAACTTGCCAGATTAGGTGGCGGGCAAAAGCGTATTGCTGCTCAACATTCCAAAGGCAAACTTACTGCACGAGAGCGTATCGAGCTCTTGCTAGATGCTGGAACCTTTGAAGAGTGGGATATGTTTGTTGAGCATCGTTGCCACGATTTCGGCATGGCTGATCAGACTGTTCCGGGTGATGGCGTTGTAACTGGTTACGGCATGATTAATGGCCGCTTGGTGTTTGTATTCTCACAGGACTTTACTGTTTTGGGTGGCTCTCTTTCAGAAGCGCATGCCGAGAAGATTTGCAAGATCATGGATCAGGCGCTCAAAGTAGGCGCACCTGTGATCGGTTTAAATGACTCTGGTGGTGCACGTATTCAAGAGGGCGTTGCTTCATTGGGTGGCTATGCTGAGATTTTCCAGCGCAATGTGACTGCCTCTGGTGTTATTCCACAAATCTCTTTAATCATGGGGCCATCAGCTGGTGGCGCTGTATATTCACCAGCCCTTACTGACTTCATCTTCATGGTGAAGGATAGTTCTTACATGTTTGTGACTGGTCCAGAAGTGGTTAAGACAGTGACGCATGAGGATGTCACTGCAGAAGAGTTGGGTGGTGCGGTAACTCACTCTACTATTTCAGGTGTTTGTGATTTGGCTTTTGATAATGACGTTGACGCCATCATGATGCTACGTCGTTTCTTCAATTACCTGCCTTTATCAAACCGCGAAAAGCCACCTATGATTAATGGGGCACAGCGTACTGAGGAGCCTGATTTTTCGCTTGATACATTGGTGCCTAGCAATCCAAATCAACCTTACGATATGAAAGAGTTGATTGAGAAGATTGTTGATGATGGCGAGTTTTTTGAACTCCAGCCTGATTACGCAAAGAACATCTTGATCGGTTTTGCTCGCATGGAAGGCCGCTCGATTGGTATCGTTGCAAACCAGCCTTTAGTTTTGGCAGGTTGCTTGGATATCAAAGCATCCATTAAGGCTGCTCGTTTTGTACGCTTCTGCGATGCCTTCAATATTCCAGTAGTGACCTTAGTTGATGTACCTGGATTTATGCCGGGTACTTCACAAGAATACGGCGGCATCATTAAGCATGGTGCGAAGTTGCTCTACGCTTATGCTGACTGCACCGTTCCTAAGGTGACTCTGATTACCCGCAAAGCCTACGGTGGCGCCTATGATGTGATGGCTTCTAAGCATTTGCGTGGCGACGTGAACTTCGCATGGCCATCAGCTGAGATTGCAGTCATGGGCCCTAAAGGCGCTGTTGAAATTATTTTCCGTGAGGAAAAATCGGATCCAGCAAAAATTGCTGCGCGTGAGGCTGAGTACAAAGCAAAGTTTGCCAACCCATTTGTGGCGGGTCGACGTGGCTATATTGATGATGTGATCTTGCCGCACGAGACACGTAAGCGTATCTCACGTTCTTTGGCGATGCTAAAAGACAAAGAGCTCACAAACCCACCGCGTAAACACGGCAATATTCCCCTCTAAGGCGCCGATAAATCATGACTACGAAAATGTTTAAGAAAATTTTGATTGCTAACCGCGGTGAGATTGCTTGCCGTGTAATGAAAACCGCTAAAAAGATGGGCATTAAGACGGTTGCCGTCTACTCTGAGGCAGATAAAGAGGCGCGTCATGTGCAGATGGCTGATGAAGCGGTTTGCATTGGGCCAGCTCCATCACGCGAATCCTACTTGGTAATGGATCGCATCATTCAGGCTTGTAAAGATACTGGTGCTGAAGCAGTTCATCCAGGTTACGGCTTTCTTTCTGAAAATGAACAGTTTGCTAAGCGCTGCGAAGAAGAAGGGATTGTATTTATTGGGCCAAAGCATCAGTCTATTGCGGCTATGGGTGACAAGATCGCCTCGAAAAAGCTGGCTCTTGAGGCTAAGGTTAATACCATCCCTGGCTACAACGAAGCAATTGATACAACTGAAGAAGCAGTCAAGATTGCCCAAGGAATCGGTTACCCGGTGATGATCAAGGCATCAGCAGGCGGTGGTGGTAAGGGCTTGCGTGTTGCATTTAATGATAAAGAGGCTGCCGAAGGCTTTGCTGCTTGTAAAACAGAGGCAATGAATAGCTTCGGCGATGATCGTATCTTCATTGAAAAGTTTGTCGAAGGCCCGCGCCATATTGAGATTCAGGTTCTGGGCGATTCGCATGGCAATGTGGTGTATTTGGGTGAGCGTGATTGCTCGATTCAGCGTCGCCATCAAAAGGTGATTGAGGAAGCTCCATCACCATTTATTGATCCTGCAACCCGTAAGGCAATGGGTGAGCAAGCTGTTGCTTTGGCAAAGGCTGTGAACTATCAATCCGCTGGTACAGTCGAGTTCGTAGTTGGCAAAGATAAGTCCTTCTACTTCCTCGAAATGAATACCCGCTTGCAAGTGGAGCATCCAGTAACTGAAGGCATTACCGGCTTAGATTTAGTCGAGCAGATGATTCGTGTAGCCGCAGGTGAGAAGCTAGCATTTAAGCAAGAAGATATTAAGCTCGATGGTTGGTCGATGGAGTGCCGTATTAATGCAGATGATCCATTCCGTAACTTCTTACCATCTACCGGTCGATTAGTGAAATATCGTCCACCAGAAGAGTTAGATGGTGTGCGCGTGGACACTGGCGTGTACGAGGGCGGCGAGATCCCGATGTACTACGACTCGATGATTGCGAAGTTGATCGTTCATGGCAAGGATCGCACTGAAGCTATTGAGAAGATGCGCGCTGCACTGAATGACTTTGTGATTCGTGGCATTCATTCAAACATTCCTTTTCAAGCAGCGCTTTTGCAACATCCGCGTTTTGTCTCAGGTGACTTCACTACTGGATTTATTGCTGAAGAGTATCCAGATGGTTTCAAGAAGGATTCTGTTCAGCCGACTGATCCTAAGCGTTTAGCAGCTTTAGCAGCATTTATGCGCTATCGCTACCTTGAGCACATCAAAATGATTGACGGTCAATTGGCTGGCCATGAAATGACCATTGCGAAGAAGTTTGTAGTGGTAACTGGCTCACGAGTTGGATCAACCGAAGAGATGATAGAGATTCCTGTTCGCGTTGATTTGAAGGATGGCATCTACTCTGTCTATATAGAAGAGAAGAGTGATGTTAGTCGTTACAACATCGTTAGTAACTGGCGTCCAGGCGAGCTTTGCTTGCGTGCAACTATTAATGGCACACACAAGATCACCGCACAAGTGGAGCGCAAGGGTGTTAAATACGCGCTCGTCTTAGATGGCGCACATTACGAATGTATGGTCTTAAGCCCCCTAGGCGCTGAACTTCAACGTCGTATGTTGGTTAAGGTGCCGCCAGATACTTCTAAGCTAGTCATGTCTCCAATGCCTGGCCTCTTGACCAACATTTCCGTAAAGGTTGGCGAAGCAGTCACTGCTGGTCAGAAATTAGCCGCCATTGAAGCAATGAAAATGGAAAACACACTCGTAGCTGCACAAGATGGCGTCGTTGCTGAAATCTGCGCCAATGTTGGTGAAAGCTTGGCGGTTGATCAGTTGATCATTCGCTTCGAATAAGGCCGGTCATGACTAAACCATTCAAGATTTTGGGAATTCAGCAAATTGCTATTGGTGGCGAAAATAAAGATCGCCTTCGTAAGCTTTGGGTTGACTTATTGGGCTTTGAATACAAGAGTACTTTTGTCTCTGAGCGTGAAAACGTCGATGAAGATATTTGTGCAATCGGAACAGGGGCTCATGAAATTGAAGTTGATCTTATGCAACCCTTCGATATTGAAAAGAAGCCCGCTGTTCACCAAACACCTTTAAATCATATTGGCTTATGGGTTGACGACCTACCAAAGGCTGTTGAATGGTTGTCAGCGCAGGGCCTGCGCTTTGCTCCAGGCGGTATTCGTAAAGGAGCCGCTGGGTATGACATTACCTTTGTGCATCCTAAGGGTAATGAGGAGTTTCCGTTCTGTGGTGAGGGTGTATTGATTGAGCTAGTTCAGGCGCCACCAGATATCATTGCGGGTCTGAGTTCATAGAATCTAGAGAGTCCAAATTGACCCGTATATTGGCCATCGACACCTCCTCAGCTTGGTGTTCGGTGGCTTTATCTTTACCTGATGCTGCACCCTTAGTTCGCCACCAAAAAGTGTCGGCTGGCGCTAGCCAACTCTTATTGCCTTGGGTTGAAGAGTTGTTATCCGAAGCTTCGATTGAACTTTCTTCTCTAGATGCGATTGCGATTGGCAATGGTCCCGGAGCCTTCACTGGAGTGCGCTTAGGTGTAGCTGCTGTTCAGGGTCTAGCGATTGCGGCAAGGCTCCCAGTTTTACCTGTAGCGAGTCTAGATGCCATTGCTAGTCAACTCATTCAGACGCCTGCGTTTATTTCTTCAGGGGCTCAATCATTTGTAATTGCAGTTGATGCCCGTATGGAAGAGGTTTATTGGGCTAGTTACAAGATTCTGGCAAATCAATTGCCCCAGCGTCAGGGAGAAATACATCTGACGCCACCAGAGGTAATAGAGCTCGCGAATATTGAGTTCATCGCAGGTAGTGCACTTACTGAGTTTGGGGAACGTATTTTTGCGAGTGCTTCACAACCCTTTGCTACTAGCCAGCTTGACTCAGTTATCGGAGTGAATGCCCTAGGTGTTTTGGCTTGCGCCCAGGAAATGTGGGGCAAGGGTCTTCAACAAGATGTGCATCTACTAGAGCCTCTCTATATCCGTAACAAGGTGGCATTAACCTCTGCAGAACGAAGTCAACAACATGGTTGATAACCTCCATTCTTTGCACTCTAGTACTGAAGGTATATCAGAGCTCTCATTTCTACCGATGACCGTGGCAGATTTAGATTCTGTCCTGGCTATTGAATCTGTTTCGCATATTCATCCTTGGACAAGAGGCAATTTCTCAGATTCACTTGCCGCTGGGCATTGGGCTTACTGTGTCAGACCCCAATTAGCAGATGCGGTAAAAGGCAGCTACTTAGATCCCGAGGTTCTCTGGGCCTATTGCATTTTGTTTCCTGCTGTAGATGAGCTACATCTCTTAAACATTACCGTTTCTCCAAAGTTACGTCGTTTAGGTATTGGTATAAAGATGATGAATGCAATCGAGGGTGTAGCTGCGCAGCAAAAAATGCCCCGGATTATCCTTGAGGTTCGCCCAAGCAATGAGGCGGCTTTAAAGCTCTATCAAAGCCTGGGATACGAGCAGATTGGTTTGCGCAAAAACTATTACCCGGTTGATGCAGCAAGCGGATTACGAGAAGATGCTCTGGTTTTAGCTAAATCGATTAAGCTTGAGGCATGAATATGAGTACAAATTCTGCCTTTCTAAAAGAGATGGGCATTACTGAGTGGACTTCACGAGACGCTGCTCCAAAACAAGCCCAGGTAATGGTAGCTGCAGAAGTGACTACCCAAGAGGCTGATCCAATCGCTACCGCAGCACCCGTTGCCCCGGAAATACGGGAGCGGATTTCTCCTGGAATATGGTGGTTTTTTGGTAATAAACCTCAGGGTGATGCCGAGGTACTTTTTCAGAACATCATTCGAGTTCTTGGCTTAACTCCACAAGAATGGTCTTGGAAAAATCCAGCCGACAAGCTCAATCCGGAATTGTTACCGCAAGATGGAACGCCAATAGTTGCCTTAGCTTTTGGTGGTCCGGCGGCTCAAAAATTATCGGGTGAGCGTGACGCACTTCCAGAACTTCGCGAAACCGTTCTAGGCATTAATGCTGATGGTGCAGAGGATTTGCCGCTGATTGCTACTTTTGAATTAAATCAATTTGTCGCTAGGCCAAAGGATAAGGCGCTGTTGTGGCAGGATCTATTGCTTGCTAAATCGGTATTGCAAAATATCTAAGCCTTGCGCTTAGTGCTTGTGCTCGCCAATTAAATGCATTGAGTCGTATTCAGCCTGATTGGCAGCATGACGCTTAATCACTAGCCACATGATTGCGCTAACTGCGACACCAAAGCCAATAATCACCGCCTGAATCGGTGCATCTAGCCAAATTAATCCAGAGTAGATTAAGAGCATCATCAGAACTGAAATATTTTCATTAAAGTTTTGTACCGCAATGGAATGACCGGCAGACATCAGCACATGTCCGCGATGTTGAAGTAGCGCGTTCATTGGCACGACAAAGTAACCGGCTAACCATCCAACCAATATCAATAAAAAATAGGCTGGCAAGAGGTTCAGGGAGATTTCAAACTTGCCGATAGTCCAAAGCGTTGTATTGGGCAGCATATCTGAGTTGTAGATTGCCATGACGCAGACCACAAGACCCATAGCAATGCCATAAGGAAGAACTTTCAGGGAGCTACGAAGTGGAACGCGCCAAGCTGCCCACATAGCCCCTCCAGCAACGCCAAAGGCCGAGATTGCCTGAAGAATGGCTCCTTGTGACAGGCTCATATGTAGAGCAACTTGAGCCCACTTAATCACAATAAATTGCAGGGTAGCCCCGGCACCCCAAAATAGTGTTGTGACTGCTAGGGAGATTTGTCCAAGTCGATCGGCCCAGAGGGTCTTAAAGCAAACAGCAAAATCCATTACCAACTCGATTGGATTGGTTTTCTGGGACTCATAGCGCGCCCCAGTGTCCGGAATGCGTAAATTGATCAGGGCAGCCAACACGTAAATCACCATGATGATCATGATGGCTGATTCTGCTGCAGTATCGATGCTAGTCTCAAGAATAGGCATGTCAAACCCCAAAAGGGTTTGGGAAACAGACTTGCTAATAAGGACACCCCCAAGCACCGTACCCATAATGATCGAGCCAACAGTGAGGCCCTCAATCCATCCATTGGCTGCAACGAGCTTCTCTGGGGGAAGTAACTCAGTCAGAATGCCGTATTTGGCTGGTGAGTAGGCAGCAGCGCCAAGACCAACAATGGCATAAGCCAGTAAAGGGTGGCTGCCAAAGAGCATCACCACACAACCAACAAACTTAATCGTATTGGTAATGAACATGACATTGCCCTTAGGGCGTGAGTCAGCAAAGGCTCCCACAAAGGCTGCCAGCAATACATAAGAGAGAACGAAGAATAATTTGAGTAAAGGAGTCATCCAGGCCGGAGCGTTAAGCTGGACCAAGAGGGCGATTGCTGCGATCAGCAATGCGTTATCAGCAAGCGACGAAAAAAATTGCGCCGCCATAATGATGTAAAAACTACGGTTCATTCGTACAATCTAGTCATTAATGTAATTAAAACATGAAAGGAGGGGTGGATATGAGCTCGTCGGCTAATCGCTTGATAAATAGGCCAATCTTGGCAACTATACACACTGACGCCTTTCGTCATAATTTAGGCCGGATTCGTGAGCTCGCCCCAGAATCCAAAATCTGGTCTGTTGTAAAGGCCAAAGCCTATGGGCATACCCTTGAGGCTGCATTTAAAGGGCTTCAATCTACCGATGGTTTTGCCTTGCTTGATATTGCAGATGCACAATGGCTCAGAGATCATGGGTGGGAGGGTCGTATCCTGCTTTTGGAGGGTCTCTTTAGTCAACAGGAGCTAGAGCTAGCAAACAAGCTCAAATGTGACTTGGTAGTCCACAGCGAGAAGCAGGTTATATGGTTAGAGTCCTTTGCTAATCATTCGGGTCACCCAATCAATCTCTTTTTAAAACTGAATTCTGGTATGAATCGCCTCGGTTTTAGACCGGAGCAGTACCGAACAGCTTTTCATCGTCTACATGCTGCTGGTTATCACATCCATCACATGACCCATTTTGCTAATGCCGATCAAGTCGATCAAGCCCCATCGGTAGGCGAGCAAATGGACTGTTTTGAAAAAGCAACTGAGGGCCTAGAAGCTCCAAGCTCATTGGCAAATTCAGCCGCAATACTTTGGCATCGCAATGCACTGGGTGATTGGGTTCGTCCAGGAATTATGTTGTATGGCGTTTCACCTACGGGAGTACATGCCGATATTGTTCGATCTGAACTTCAAGCGGTGATGCAGTTACGTAGTGAAATCATCGATATTCAGGAATTAAAGAAGGGTGATCATGTTGGCTATGGTGGCCGCTACCAAGCGCCAGAAGATATGCGAATCGGTGTGATTGCTTGCGGCTATGCTGATGGCTATCCCCGTCATGCGGAAGATGGCACACCAGTTTGGGTTGATGCTGCTGATGCCCAGGGTGATGGTGTGATTTGTCCGATTGTTGGACGGGTATCAATGGACATGCTAACGATCGATTTGCGTGAAGCACCCAATGCCAAGATCGGCAGTGTGGTTGAGTTATGGGGCCAGGAGGTGCCGGTGGATGATGTCGCTCAGATGAGTGGAACCATTGGCTATGAGCTTATTTGCGCCTTGGCACAAAGGGTGCCGGTAGCAATCAGGTAACGCGCTGCGCTACCTGATTGCATCTACCTTATTTGATAATTACTTATTCCAGATCTGCCACCAGCGACGCTCTTTTTGAACGCGTTGGCCGGTAACCATCATTTGACTATCAGGGAAATTGAGTTTGAAAACGCGTAGCGAATCATTACTCAAGTCTGTCATACCTAGCTTCTCATAAGACTTTGTAAGAAGGTAGAGCGCTTCTTCAACAGCAGGCGCACGATCGTAATCACGAATAACGAGCTGCGCTCTATTGGCAGACGCCAGGTAGGCGCCACGTTGAAAGTAAAAGCGGGCGACGATCACGTCAGCCTCTGCTAAGGAGTTCACGATGTAGCGCATACGATCTAAAGAGTCAGGCGCATATTTACTATCTGGGAAACGCTCAACAACTACTTTGAAAGATTCAAAAGCTTCCTTAGCTGCTTTGGGATCGCGCTCACTTAAATCTTGTCCAGTAAATTTACCAAGCCAACCCAAGTCATCATTAAAGCTAATCAAACCCTTGAGGTAGTAGCCGTAATCCAAATTAGGACTTCCTTGATGTAGCTTGATGAAGCGATCAATAGCAACTAAGGCCTGAGCTTGCTCCTGGCCTTTCCAGTAACAATAGGCGGCATTGATTTGGGCTTGTTGCGAATAAGGGCCAAATGGGAATCGACCTTCAAGCTTCTCAAAATACTTGCCACACTTAGCGTAGTCGGCATCATTTAATTTGTCGGTAGCTTCGGAGTAAAGCTTGGTCTCAGACCATAGATCGGAATCATCTTTTGATCCATCGCTACCTGCACATCCACTGAGAATTAGGCAGGCTGCGCTCGCACCAACAAATAAAGAAATAAGGGATTTTCTGGAAGATGACCCAATAGTGGCAGCAAGCCTTAAACTGGCGTCTGTAATAACGTCCGACATAACTAAAAGGCTCTTTAAGCGTGGCATTGCCGCATACTCCCGATTCGAATCCCATTGATTATATCGATGATGAGGATTTCATTGCCCTAGAAGTTCCTCCAGAGGTCAGCGGAGAGCGTTTGGATAAGTTCCTTGGTGGCGCTTTGCCAGATTATTCCCGGAATCGGCTTAAGGCCTGGGTTGAGGCTGGGGCGGTTACGGTTGACGGCAAAGTCACCAAAGTCCGTCATTTACTGCGTGGGAGCGAGAGTATTAAGGTCTTTCCTCAAGAAATGCCGGAACAATTTGCCTTTGCACCTGAAGATATCCCCCTGGATGTCGTTTATGAGGATGACACCATCATTGTCATCAATAAGCCTGCTGGGCTCGTGGTTCACCCCGCAGCTGGTAATTGGACGGGTACCTTGTTAAATGGCCTTTTACATCGTTTTCCGGAGCTTAAGCAGCTGCCAAGGGCTGGAATTGTTCACCGCTTAGACAAAGATACCTCTGGATTAATGGTGGTAGCCCGCACCGATATCGCCCAAACCTCCCTGGTAAGGCAGTTACAGGAGAGAACAGTAGGTCGACGCTATCTCGCTTGGGTTTGGGGGGATGCCCCATCCCAAGGTAAGGTATTGGCAAGCGTTGGCCGTGATCAGCGCGATCGCCTCAAAATGGCAGCCGGCTCGCCCCAGGGCAAGCCTGCAGCAACGATGTTTCGACGCTTGGCTAAAGGCTCTTTTGCTGAAAGTCCTACAGCCTTACTGGAGTGTCGCCTAGAGACGGGCCGAACCCATCAAATTCGGGTTCACCTGGAATCTTTGGGTTTTCCGCTGTTAGGGGATCCCGTTTATCGCAAACGCACCCCTGGTGCAGCCAAATCATTGCCTTTTAGCCGCCAAGCTTTACATGCTTACGCTCTAAGCCTTAAGCACCCAGCAACCCATGAAGTCATGACCTGGTTTAGGTTACCTCCGCAAGATTTAATCGATTTGTTGCCATTGGTGGGGATGAGTGAAGCAGATTTACCCAAAGAAGAAGCATTAATGGCGTCTATCAAAAATGATCAGCGCAATGAATCAAATTAAGCCAGATTGGGTTGTCCCACCGCAAATCAAGTCTTTTTGTACAACTCGCCATGGCGGTGTCAGCAAGGCACCATTTAATACTCTCAATCTTGGACTTAATGCGGGCGATGATTCTGTAGATGTTCTGCACAACCGCAGCATTGTCAGACCACATCTTCCTGCTGAGCCACTTTGGCTTAAACAGATTCATGGTGTTGCAGTAAGTACTCCAGGCTCCAGGAAGGTCTCATCCGGCAAACCATTTGAAGCAGATGCTGCGGTTACCAATATTGCAAATGAGGTACTAGCTATTCTGACTGCGGATTGCATGCCAATATTGTTTGCAAGCAAGGGTGGAGATGTTATTGGGGCGGCACATGCTGGCTGGCGTGGTCTGAGTGGTGGCGTTCTTGAAAATACTCTTCAAGAAATGCTTGCCTTATCACCAGGGCTAAGTCCAAAAGATATTGTTGTGTGGATGGGGCCCGCTATTGGTCCAACAGCATTTGAGGTGGGCGAGGATGTTATGCAGGCTTTTGCTGGGCAGGGCTCAACTATTTTGTCGAAGGCATTTACGCCAATTGATGGGAATTCTGGAAAGTATTTGGCAAATCTATATTTGCTTGCCCGAGAGCGGCTAAGGTCATTAGGTGTTGAGGAAATTGATGGTGGCGACTTTTGCACCTTCAATGATTCAGAGAGATTCTTTTCTTATCGCAGGGACAAAGAAACCGGACGTTTCGCTACCTTGATTTGGATTTCTAGTGAAACCTAAACTTGGGGTTATTACTAGCTTAGCCCTAGGGCTAGGGTTAGTGCGTATAACCCTTCCAGCCTGATAGATGGAGAATGGTCTCAATAACTTTACGAGATCATTATGTTTGCAGGTATGAATACAGGTGTTGCGCCATCATTGGCTCCACACCACATGGCGTTAATTCCACCAGAGCGTTTGGCAGAAATTCAAAAAGAATACTTCGCTGAATTTGCGCACCTTGCAACCAATCCAGAATCCATTGAAGTAAAGGATCGTCGCTTCTCTGGGAAGGCTTGGCATTCGTCTTGGAGCAAGATGATTGCCGCAACTTATTTATTGAACTCCAAACATTTGCAAGCTCTCGCAAATGCAGTTGATGCCGATGAAAAAACCAAGGCCAAAATTTTGTTTGCTACAGAGCAAATGATTGACGCCTTATCCCCCTCGAACTTTATCGCAACCAATCCCGAGGTTCTTGAAAACATTATTAGCTCACAAGGACAGTCTATTCAAAATGGAATAGTGAACTTGCTGGGCGATTTGAAAAAAGGCAAAGTTTCATTAACCGATGAAAGTGCTTTTGAAGTTGGAAAGAATATTGCAACAACAGAAGGTCAAGTGGTATTCCGTAATGAGCTCTTTGAGTTAATTCAATACACGCCACTAACTGATACCGTCTATGAGCGGCCGTATTTGATGGTGCCTCCTTGTATTAATAAGTACTACATTTTGGATTTACAGCCAGACAATTCTGTAGTGCGTTACATGGTCGAGCAAGGTCATACAGTTTTCTTGGTTTCCTGGAAAAATCCTGACGTCTCTATGTCTAAGGTAACTTGGGATGACTACGTTGGTGAGGGTGTGATCAAGGCAATTGAGGTGGTCAAAGATATTGGCAGCACAGATCAAATTAACGTACTCGGCTTCTGCGTAGGCGGGACCTTAACTTCTACTGCTTTAGCTGTATTAGCGGCTCGTAAAAAAGATTATGTGGCCAGCTTAACCTTGCTCACCACGCTATTAGACTTTACTGACACTGGAATTCTGGATGTCTTCATTGATGAAGGTATGGTCAAGTTGCGCGAAGGCACCATTGGTGGTGAGGGTGGTCATTTCGGCATGATGTCGGGTCTAGATCTAGGTAATACATTCTCTTTCTTGCGCCCAAACGATTTGGTGTGGAACTATGTTGTTGAGAATTACTTAAAAGGCAATTCGCCGCCGCCATTTGATTTGCTCTATTGGAACGGCGACTCCACTAATCTGCCTGGCCCAATGTACTGCTGGTATCTACGCCATACCTACCTACAAAACGAACTGATTAAACCAGGCAAGCTTACTGTTTGCGGTGAAAAGGTTGACCTAGGCAAGATTACCGTGCCAGCCTATATTTATGCATCACATGATGATCACATCGTGCCTTGGAAATCCGCTTATGAATCTACGCATATCTTGAAGGGTAAGAATCGATTTGTTTTAGGTGCATCAGGACATATTGCTGGAGTGATCAATCCACCAGCGAAAAATAAGCGTCATTATTTTGAAAATAATAAATTGGCGAAGACTGCGGATGAGTGGTTGACTGCAGCAAAAGATATCAAGGGTAGTTGGTGGCCTAACTATGCTCAATGGTTGGAACAGTTTGGTGGCAAGAAAATTAAAGCTAGCAAAACGTTTGGTAATGCACAGTACAAAAAACTAGAAGCGGCACCTGGTAAGTACGTGAAAGAAAAAGTATCAACAGCTGCTCAATAATATTTTTCATAAGGGGAATTACATGTCTCAAAAGATTGCATATGTAACTGGTGGTATGGGTGGCATTGGTACTGCTATTTGTCAACGCCTCGCCAAGGATGGCTTTAAAGTCATCGCTGGTTGCGGCCCTAATTCCCCGCGCAAAGATCGCTGGATTGGCGAACAAAAAGCTTTAGGTTATGACTTCATCGCTTCTGAAGGTAACGTTTCCGACTGGGATAGTACTGTTGCTGCATTCGATAAAGTTAAAGCGGAAGTAGGGCGTGTCGATGTTTTGGTGAATAACGCCGGTATTACTAAAGACAGCGTCTTCCGCAAAATGACTCCAGATCAGTGGAAGGCTGTGATCGATACCAACCTCAACTCTTTATTTAATGTGACTAAGCAAGTGGTTGATGGCATGGCCGATAACGGCTGGGGTCGCATCATTAACATTTCCTCTGTAAACGGCCAGAAGGGTCAGTTTGGTCAATCCAACTACTCCACAGCTAAAGCAGGCTTGCACGGATTTACGATGGCCTTATCGCAAGAGCTGGCATCCAAGGGTGTGACTGTAAATACCGTCTCTCCTGGGTATATCGGTACAGATATGGTGAAGGCTATTCGCGAAGATGTACTGGAGAAGATTGTTGCTGGTGTTCCAGTCAAGCGTTTGGGCACCCCTGAAGAGATTGCTTCCATTTGCTGCTGGATTGCCTCTGATGATGGTGGCTATGCCACTGGCGCTGATTTCTCCTTGAATGGCGGTCTGCATACGGGCTAAACACCTTAAAAATGCAGTTTTAGTGGTCTGCTCATCGGCATATTTACCTTCAGGTCAAACTAGGGATAAACTATGCCGATGTTGCATTGCAGTACCGAGAGTTAGGAAAAAATTACATGGCCACACGTTCCAAAAAAGCAGGCGATAGCCGCTTGATTAAGAAGTATCCCAATCGTCGTTTATACGACACCCAAACCAGCGCTTATGTCACGCTGGCTGATATCAAAAATTTAGTGATGGCTGGCGATGCTTTTAGCGTTGTGGATGCAAAAACTGAAGATGATTTAACGCGCAATATTTTGCTGCAAATTATTTTGGAAGAAGAAGCTGGTGGAGCGCCGGTGTTTTCCACTCAAATGCTTTCCCAAATCATTCGCTTTTATGGCAACTCCATGCAAGGTTTGATGGGTAGCTATCTTGAAAAAACGATGCAATCTTTTGTGGACATCCACAATAAGTTGGGCGATCAAACACAGGGCTTGGGTGCAGGCAGCACTCCTGAAGCATGGGCCAAGATGATGAATCTACAAAACCCAATGATGCAAGGTTTGATGGGTAACTACATGGAGCAAAGCAAAGATCTATTTGTGAAGATGCAAGAGCAAATGCAAAGCTCCCCAACGATATTTAGTAGCTTCCCGTTTCCAGGTCAACCTAACCCAACAGAAAAAGAATAGTTGTGGCGGGTAAAGTTGGTTTTGTTTCCTTGGGCTGCCCCAAGGCTCTAGTTGATTCTGAGCTCATCCTCACCCAATTAAGCGCTGAGGGTTACGAGACCGCCAAGGATTACTCTGGTGCAGATCTCGTGATTGTGAACACCTGTGGCTTTATTGATTCCGCCGTTGAAGAAAGTCTTGCCGCGATTGGTGAGGCCTTATCCGAGAATGGCAAGGTGATTGTTACGGGCTGTCTCGGTGCTCGTAAAAACGCTGATGGTAGTGATCTTATTCAGAGTATTCACCCTAAAGTCCTTGCCGTTACTGGCCCGCACGCTACACAAGAGGTGATGCAGGCTATTCATTTGCATCTGCCAAAACCTCACGATCCCTTTACTGATTTACTACCGCCGATTGGCGTGAAGCTCACGCCAAAGCATTACGCTTACCTTAAGATCTCTGAAGGCTGTAATCACCGTTGCACCTTCTGCATTATCCCAAGCATGCGTGGCGATCTTGTTTCACGCCCCATTGGCGAAGTATTGCTAGAGGCCAAAAAATTATTTGAATCTGGCGTAAAAGAGTTATTGGTTGTTTCTCAAGACACGAGTGCCTACGGTGTTGATATTCAATATCGCACTGGCTTTTGGGATGGCAAGCCGGTCAAGACGCGCATGTTTGATTTGGTGAATGCCTTAAATCAAATCGCGAGAGAGCATCAAGCATGGGTTCGCCTGCATTACGTTTACCCCTATCCACATGTTGATGATGTTCTGCCGTTAATGGCTGAGTTTTCTGATCATGGCTATGGCGTACTTCCTTATTTGGATATTCCTTTGCAGCACGCCCATCCAGATGTGCTCAAGCGCATGAAGCGTCCAGCGAGTGGAGAAAAGAATATAGAGCGAATTCAAGCATGGCGCGCTGCTTGCCCGGACTTGGTTATTCGCAGTACTTTTATTGCAGGCTTTCCAGGCGAAACAGAGGAAGAGTTTGAATATCTTTTGAACTTCCTTGATGAAGCTCAAATAGATCGCGCCGGTTGTTTTGCTTATTCACCGGTTGATGGTGCAACTGCCAATGCTCTGGATAATCCAGTTCCGGAAGCCTTGCGTGAAGATCGCCGAGCCCGTTTTATGGCCAAGGCCGAAGAAATCTCGATTAAACGGCTTTCCAAGAAAATCGGTAAGCGTCTTCAGGTCATCATTGACCGTGTGGACGAATCTGGTGGAATTGGCCGAACTATCGGTGATGCCCCTGAAATTGATGGTTTGGTGAGGGTTTTACCCCCCAGCAAGCCATCAAAGCGCTATCGTGCTGGCGAAATCATCAAAGTGACGGTGATTAGCTCCCAAGGGCATGACCTAATAGCCGAAACTTGACTATTGGAATAAAAATAGTGTTTTGACCTGCTATTAGGGTCATTCTTTTGCCTAATTAGGTACCTTAAAGGGGATTGTTATGAGTCGTGATGTCGTCGTTTTAAGTGCTGTACGTTCAGCAATTGGTACTTTCAATGGATCACTGAGTAGTCTAGAGCCATCCGAGCTCGGCGGCATTGTGATGAAAGAAGCGGTTGCTCGCTCTGGAGTAGATCCAGCCTTAATTAATTACATTACTGTTGGCAATACTATTCCTACAGATAACCGTTACGCCTATGTGGCTCGTGTAGCTTCTATTCAAGCTGGTCTGCCAATGGAATCTGTTGCCATGGCTTTAAACCGTTTATGCAGTTCAGGCTTGCAAGCGATTGTGACCACTGCTCAACAAATTATGTTGGGTGACTGCGATTACGGTATCGGCGGAGGCGTTGAAGTGATGTCACGCGGTATGTACGGTTCACCAGCAATGCGCAGCGGTGCACGTATGGGTGATACCAAAATGATCGACTTGATGGTTTCTGTCTTAACGGATCCATTTGGCGTTGGTCATATGGGTGTTACTGCTGAGAACCTCGTTGAGAAATGGAAGCTGACACGTGAAGAGCAAGATGCTCTCGCAGTGGAATCACATCGTCGCGCTGCACACGCTATTAAAGAAGGTCGCTTCAAATCTCAAATCGTTCCAATCACCATCAAAACTCGTAAGGGTGATGTTGTGTTTGATACTGACGAACATTGCAAGCCAGAGACCACTATGGAAACTTTGGCGAAGATGAAAGCAGTATTCAAAAAAGAAGGTGGTAGCGTAACTGCAGGCAATGCATCAGGTATTAATGATGGTGCAGCATTCTTTGTATTGGCAGAGGCTGAAGCAGCCAAGAAAGCTGGTCATAAGCCAATCGCTCGCTTAGTGTCTTACGCTATTGCTGGTGTGCCTAACCACATCATGGGTGAGGGCCCGATCCCAGCAACCAAGATTGCTCTTGAGCGCGCTGGCCTGAAATTAGACCAAATTGATGTGATCGAATCCAATGAAGCTTTTGCTGCACAAGCTTTGGCCGTGACTAAAGGCTTGGGTTTAGATCCAGCCAAGACAAACGTAAACGGTGGCGCGATTGCATTAGGTCACCCAATTGGTTGCTCTGGTGCCGCCATTGCTACTAAGGCTATTCATGAACTACATCGCGTTCAAGGCAAATATGCTTTGGTCACAATGTGTATTGGTGGTGGTCAAGGTATCGCAACTATTTTTGAGCGCCTGTAATCAGCGCTCATTTGCTGCCATTGCCTTATTCAAAGTGAATTAGGCAATTAGCAGTAAAGCAGCATCCAAGCCGACTCGGTCAAAAGCCGCGTCGGCTTTTTCTTTGACGATCGGTTTTGCTTTGTAGGCAATGCTGATTCCAGAGCCATGCATCATTAGCAGGTCGTTTGATCCATCACCCATGGTGATTGAGTTCTTTTTTTGGCAACCCATCAGATTGCAGGCTTGCTCTAGATAGGCATTCTTCGCTGCGCCATCAACGATTTCGCCAATAACTTTACCGGTCAGCTTGCCGTCAATGATTTCTAAGGTGTTTGCTTGGGTTTGCTTGAAGCCCAGCTCCTGCTGGAGTTTTTGGGTGAAGAAAGTGAAGCCTCCGGAAACTAGTAGGGTGTAAAAGCCCCTGGCATTGGCTCCAGCTAGTAATTCAGCGGCACCAGGGTTAGGTCTTAGACGTTCGCGGTAGACCGAATCCAATACATCAGCAGATACGCCTTCTAGGAGGGCTACGCGTCTACGCAAGCTTTCTTTAAAGTCTTTAATTTCACCGCGCATCGTGGCTTCAGTAATTTCTGAAACTGCAGCCTTCTTGCCTGTGAAGTCTGCAATCTCATCAATGCACTCGATATTGATCAGGGTCGAATCCATATCCATTGCCAGCACCTTCACTTCGCTTGGATTTAATCCCGGTGAAAGAAAAGCTAAATCTGCGTCATATGCAGCAGCAATATCACGCATAGCAACCCTTGCTTCTGGTAGCAAGGCGTGGGAGCAAGTCCAGTGGGCGGTGAAATATTTCAAATGACCTTGTTCTTTGCTGTCCTTAGTAATCTCAATACCTAAGACTTTTGCATGTGCAATCAATGCAGTATTTAATTGCGAAGTGATTGGGGTATTAGCAAGCGCTACAAGAGTAAGGTGATTAGACATGGGCGATTAACGATCAGTAATTATTTTGCTTGAACAGTGTTGAGCATGGCAGATTCATTGAGGCTTCTGAGAATTTTCCGGATATGGTCTAGACGCTGCTCTAGTTTCTCAAAATCTTTCTCTTTTTGGGGGAGAATTTTTAACTTATCTTGCCCATTGAGTTGAATGTATTTGGATGACTGAATCAATTGAATGATCTTCATTGGGTCAATCGGGGGATTGGGGATGAACTGAATCTGTATCGAGGCTGGGCTAGCATCGATTTTCTTGATCCCAAAGCCAGCCATTTCTAGGCGTAATCGATGGGTTTCATAGAGTGATTTAGCTTGGTCAGGCAAATCGCCATAGCGATCTACCAACTCTTCACGCAATCCCATGAGTTCAGAGAAATCATTTGTACCGGCGAAGCGCTTGTACATGGAAAGCCGCTCATGAACATCGGGGCAATAGTCGTTCGGGAAGAGGGCAGGTACACCCAGATTGACATCGGTAGTCGCCTGCAACGGAGATAGTAAGTCTGGTTCTTTGCCGCTACGCAAGGATTTAACTGCACGATTGAGCATCTCGGTATACAGCTGAAATCCAATCTCATGAATTTCACCAGATTGTTTATCGCCAAGGACTTCACCTGCGCCACGGATTTCCAAATCATGCATTGCCAAATAGAAACCAGACCCCAGTTCCTCCATGGCTTGAATTGCATTTAAACGCAGTTGCGCTTGCTTGCTAAGAGCCTCAGGGTCAGGCACTAGCAAATAGGCATAGGCTTGGTGATGAGAGCGCCCAACACGACCGCGCAATTGATGCAACTGCGCTAATCCAAACTTGTCTGCGCGATGCATGATGATGGTGTTAGCAGTTGGAACGTCAATACCTGTTTCAATAATGGTGGTGCATAACAAGATATTCGTGCGTTGAGTCACAAACTCACGCATGACTGATTCCAGTTCGCGTTCATGCATCTGACCGTGCGCTACGCTAATGCGCGCCTCCGGAATAAGCTCTTGCAAGGCATGTTTACGGTTTTGAATGGTTTCAACTTCGTTATGCAGGAAGTAAACCTGTCCGCCACGCTTAATCTCCCGAAGCACGGCCTCACGAATAACGCCATCACCTTCACGGCGTACAAACGTTTTAATTGCTAAGCGCTTCTGCGGGGCGGTTGCGATGATGGAGAATTCACGTAAACCTTCCATTGCCATACCAAGAGTTCTTGGGATTGGTGTAGCAGTCAGGGTAAGGATATCCACTTCAGCGCGCAATGCCTTCAGAGCATCCTTTTGTCGGACACCAAAACGATGCTCCTCATCCACGATAACCAAACCTAAATTAGCAAACTGAGTTTCTTTTGAAAGAAGCTTATGTGTACCAATGATGATGTCAGCCTCGCCTTTAGCAATTGCCTCTAGGGCTGCATTAATTTCTTTAGCGGTTTTAAAGCGTGAAAGCTCAACAATGCGAACAGGCCAATCAGCAAAGCGATCTTTCCACGTTGCGACGTGCTGTTCGGCGAGCAGGGTGGTTGGCGCCAAGATAGCAACTTGTTTGCCACCCATCACCGCAACAAAGCTGGCACGTAATGCAACCTCAGTCTTACCGAAGCCAACATCACCACACACCAGTCGATCCATTGGTGTACCGCTGGTCATATCACCGATGACTGCGGCAATCGCATTTGCTTGATCCGGAGTTTCTTCAAAGCCAAAGCTTTCAGCAAAGGCTGCGTAATCATGTGCCGAGAATTCGAAGGCATGACCTTTTCGAATGGCTCTGGCTGCATATAGACTCAGTAGCTCAGCAGCAGTATCTCGAATTTGTTGTGCAGCTTTACGTCTTGCCTTATCCCATTGGCCAGAACCTAATTGGTGCAATGGTGCTGAATCAGGATCTGAACCTGCATATCGGGTCACCATCTGTAGTTGTTGCACTGGTACATACAGGGTTGCATCTTTGGCGTAAACCAAGTGCAGGAACTCTTCAAAAATGGGCTCTTCTTTGGGGGGCGCTAAATTGAGAAGCACTAAGCCTTGATAGCGACCAATCCCATGATCTGAGTGAACAACGGGGTCACCAATCTTGAGCTCAGATAAGTCCTTAAAGAGCATATCCGGATCAGCGCTCTCAGTTTCTTTACCCTTGCGTCGTTGACGTGCGGTGGTGGTAAAGAGCTCAGCCTCGGTAACAACGATGAGGTTTTCAGCTGGCCATGTAAAGCCGTTAAAGAGTTGCGCTGTGACTAGACCAAAAAGTGAATCACTCTTAATAAAGTCAGCAATCCCATCAAAGCCTTCCGGCTTTAATGGGTAGAGTGGTTTGCCATTCTGCCCGGCAACCGAATTACTCTCTTCAAAGAGTTGGCGAATGGATTCTTTGCGGCCATTGCTATCACTACAAATAAGTACGCGTACTTTTTCTTGACAAACCAAAGCGCGCAAACGATTCATCGGATCGGCATCACGACGATGGACTGCTAAATCAGGTACAGCTAAAAATTGTGGAGCGGCTTTTGATTCTTTATCTGCCTCTTTATCTAATGCCAAACGCGCATTAGGTTTAGCTGCTGTAAAAAATTGATCGACATCTAGGAATAACTCTGCCGGCGGAAGAATAGGGCGATCAAGATCATGCTTTAAGAATTCATATCTAGAAAGCGTATCTTTCCAAAAGCCCTTAATCGACTCCTCAACATCCCCGATGCTGACTATCCAGACTGGATCACCTGAGCGGGGGAAGTAATCAAAGACTGTCGATGACTCCTCAAAGAAGAGGGGCAAGTACGATTCGATGCCAGCGCTAGGGATTCCGAGGTTGGCATCTTTATAAATTGAGCAACGCGTTGGATCACCTTCAAATACTTCGCGCCATCTGCCACGGAAGGCGGTACGTGAAGCATCATCAAAAGGAAATTCATGGCCCGGTAATAGGCGAACTTCTTTAACGGGATAGAGGCTACGCTGTGTATCTGGATCAAAAGCTCGAATTTGTTCAATCTCATCACCAAAGAGATCCAGGCGATAAGGCAGACTCGAACCCATTGGAAATAAATCAATCAAGCCACCGCGAATACTGTATTCACCTGGACGCATGACTGCGCTGACGGGATCGTAACCGGCTTGTTGCAGCTGAAGTTTTAGTGCCGCCTCATTGAGCTTGTCACCTTGTCTAAAAAAGAAGGTGTGGCCAGATAAAAAGGTTGGTGGCCCGAGTCGCTGTAGAGCCGTGGTGATAGGCACCAAGACAATGTCGCAACTGCCGTTGAGTAATTCATAGAGCGTTGCTAAGCGTTCTGAGACCAAATCCTGGTGAGGTGAGAAATGGTCATACGGCAGAATTTCCCAATCTGGCAGTAGGCGTGTTTTGAGCTGTGGGGCAAAAGCCGGAATTTCCTCAAGAAGACGCTGGGCTTCCTGCGCCTGTGCGCAGAAAATAACCATGACTGAGAATTCAGATCGGTACCGTAGGGCGGATTGGGCTATTAATGCGGCATCCGATGAGCCAACGAGTCCTGAAAAGGTAAAGCGCTGCCCAGCCCGGGGTGCGGGTATGGGGGGTGCTAGTTTTAATGCATCAGACATCTGCGCTCATTATAGAATCAGGTATGCACCCAGCAAATCAATCCTCACCCCAATGTCACGCCTTGTTACCTACGGCTGGAATGGGGTCTAGGCTTGGTGGAGCTTTGCCAAAGCAGTTCCAGGAGTTGGCAGGAAAGCCGATGTTGGCCTATGCCCTAGAGGCCTTTATTGCCACCCCGGAGATTGCCTCTATTTGGGTGGGAGTTAGCCCCGGCTTTATAGACAATCCTATCCTGAGCTCACTTTCCAGTAAGTCTGCCTCCATTCAATTTCTTCCGAGCGGTGGTCCAACTCGTCAAGAAACTGTCAGAAATACTTTGGCAGCCATGCTCAAGGCAGGTATTCCTCAGACTGATTGGGTACTAGTTCATGACGCTGCCCGACCTGGAATTTCTTCCGAGCTGATTCAAAAACTGATTCGTGCTGTCGCTCAAGCTGGTGAGGGCGGTCTCTTGGCAATGCCTTTGGCGGATACCTTAAAAATGGCTGATGCCAACTCGGCAATTGCCGGCAATCCCAATAGGGCGATGAAGACAATTTCTCGTGATCACCTTTGGCAGGCGCAAACGCCCCAGATGTTTGGTCTGAAACGCCTGCATGATGCAATTGAAGAAGGCATACGACTAGAAGCCGATATTACGGATGAGGCAAGTGCAATGGAGCTTGCAGGCTCTAACCCACTATTAATAGAGGGCGCTACTTGTAACTTCAAAGTAACCCACCCAGCAGATTGGGATTTGATGCAAACCATCTTGCAGGCATCCAGCAAATAAGCTCTTAGAACCTATAACGACAACTCAATGACTTCAAACGCTTCCCACATCCCTCAGTTTCGTATTGGTCAAGGTTATGACGTTCATGCCTTAGTTGCGGATCGTAAATTGATATTAGGCGGCGTTCATGTTCCTAGTGATAAAGGTCTACTAGGGCATTCAGATGCAGATGCCTTGCTGCATGCATTAACCGATGCGTTGCTGGGCGCCGCTGGATTGAATGACATTGGCCAGCTATTTCCAGATACTGATCCCCAGTTTAAGGATATGGATAGCCGAATTTTGCTCAGAGCCGCTCTTCAGAAGATTCAGGCGGCTGGGTTTCAGGTAGGCAACGTCGATGCGACGATTATTTGCCAAAAGCCCAAATTAGCTACTTTTTTGCCCGATATGGTCCGCAATATCGCAGTAGATTTGGCTGTCACACCAAGCCATGTCAACCTGAAGGCCAAAACCAATGAATCCCTTGGGCACTTAGGTAGAGGTGAGGGCATTGCAGTCCATGCGGTGGCTTTGCTCTATAAGGCTTAAATATCCTCCAAAACCGCTAAGCATTGTAGAATTACGGTCTTTAGAGTGAAGCTTCAGCTCGGTAGTGTTTGCGGAATTCGCGCGAGGATGGCGAAATTGGTAGACGCACCAGGTTTAGGTCCTGACGCCAGCAATGGTGTGGGGGTTCGAGTCCCCCTCCTCGCACCACAAGATAGCTACTTGGCTTGGGCTTCACATATCCGATTTTCAATTAAGAGACGAGAATGGCTGTGCAGATAGAAAATTTAGGTCAGTTAGACCGCAAAGTGACCTTAGAGTTCGCTCGTGCCGATTTGGCTAAGGCAAGAGAAGACCGTTTGGCTAAATTGGGTAAGACCATGAAAGCTCCAGGCTTCCGTCCAGGCAAAGTGCCTAAGAACATGGTTGAAAAACAATACGGCATGCAAGTGGATTTCGAGCTTCAGTTCGATAAAGCTTCTGAACTCTTCTATGACTTAGCGCAAAAAGAGAAAATCCTTTTGGCAGGCCAACCACGCCTTGACCCAAAATCTGAATTAGACGCAGACAAGATTGTGTTTGATGCTTACTTTGAAGTATTGCCAGAAGTAAAGATTGGCGATTTCAGTAAAGCAGAAGTCACTAAATACACGACTGATATTTCCGATGCAGAAATTGATCGCGCATTAGATGTATTGCGTAAGCAACAAGTGCATTACCATCCGCGCGGCGAAGCCGGTGCACATGGTGATGGTGGCGCAAACACGGCTGCTCAGGCTGGCGACCAAGTCGTCATCGACTTCGTTGGCAAGATCGATGGTGTTGAGTTTGCTGGCGGTAAAGCTGAAAACTTTGAATACGTTCTTGGTGAAGGCCGCATGCTTCCAGAATTTGAAGCTGCAACATTGGGTCTCAAAGCGGGTGAGAGCAAAACTTTCCCATTAAGCTTCCCAGCGGATTACCACGGTAAAGACGTAGCCGGCAAGACTGCTGACTTCACTATTACTGTTAAGTCAGTCAATTGGGCGCACCTGCCAGCAATTGATGATGCGTTTGCATTGTCTTTGGGTGTTACTGAAGGTGGCGTTGCCAAAATGCGTGAAGAAGTAAAAGAGAACTTAGACCGTGAAACAAAACGTCGTATTACTTCCTTGTTAAAAGGTGAGGTAATGGAAAAGCTCAACAGCATTTGCGAACTAGATGCGCCAAAATCTTTGGTTGCTCAAGAACAAGAGCGTTTAGTTGAGTCTGCACGCCAAGACTTGATGCAGCGTGGTATTCCTAATGCGAAAGATGCACCGATCCCTGCTGAAATGTTTGCTGAGCAAGCGCTCAAGCGTGTTCGTCTTGGTTTGATTCTGAGCGACTTGGTTAAGCAGCAAAACTTAGCTGCAACTGCAGATCAAATTAAAGCTGAGATTGATGAACAAGCAGCTACTTACGAAGATCCTAAAGAAGTAGTGCGTTGGTTCTATAGCAATCCAAGCCGCCTCAAAGATATCGAGAACTTGGTATTAGAAGATAACGTGATTAAGTATTTCACTTCGCAAGCTAAAGTGATCGATAAAGCAGTTACCTTCGAAGAACTCAGCAAGCTCAACTAAGTATTCATTAATAAAGGCCTGATCACATGAACCAGAATCATTTCCAGTCTGAGAATTTAGAGCCCAAAGGTTTGGGTTTAGTTCCAATGGTGATTGAAACCTCTGGTCGAGGTGAGAGAGCCTATGACATTTACTCTCGCTTACTTAGAGAACGCGTTGTTTTCTTAGTTGGCGAAGTAAATGATCAAACTGCAAACTTAGTGATTGCCCAGTTGCTATTCCTCGAGAGTGAAAATCCAGATAAAGAAATTTCTCTGTACATCAACTCTCCTGGCGGTTCCGTTTCTGCCGGTCTAGCAATCTACGACACCATGCAATTCATCAAGCCACACGTCAGTACTTTGTGCATGGGTATGGCTGCGAGCATGGGTGCATTCCTGTTATGTGCTGGCGAGAAAGGCAAGCGTTATGCATTGCCTAATTCACGCGTAATGATTCACCAGCCATTAGGTGGCGCGCGTGGCCAAGCCTCTGATATTGAAATTCAAGCGCGTGAGATTCTCTATTTGCGTGAACGCTTGAACAAGATTTTGGCTGATCGCACCGGTCAATCGATCGAAACGATTGCTAAAGACACTGATCGCGATAACTTCATGTCCGCAGATCAGGCTCAAGAGTATGGCTTGATCGATAAAGTGATCGATAAGCGCCCTTAATACGTATTCATTTTAGATATATACCTTGAGCGATAAAAACACTACCAATAGCGCAGATAAAGTTCTGTATTGCTCTTTCTGCGGCAAGAGTCAGCATGAAGTAAAGAAACTGATTGCCGGACCTTCTGTATTTATTTGCGATGAGTGCATCGACTTGTGTACCGACGTCATTCAAGAAGAACTCGCTAAGCTTCCTAAGGCTGAGGGCGATGACGCTTTACCAACACCACACGAGATTCGTGAGAATTTAGACCAGTACGTGATTGGTCAAGATCATGCGAAGAAGACTTTGGCTGTGGCGGTTTACAACCACTACAAGCGTTTACAGTATTTGCCAAAACCCAAAAAAGAGAAGCTGGATAAAGACGGCAAGCCCATCGAGGTTGCCGACAAAAAGGAATCCAAGGTTCCCGCCAAAGCAATGGTTGATGGTGTTGAATTAGCAAAGAGCAATATTTTGCTGATTGGCCCTACAGGATCTGGCAAGACATTGCTGGCTCAGACTTTAGCGCGCATGTTGGACGTTCCATTTGTAATGGCTGATGCGACCACATTAACCGAGGCTGGTTATGTTGGTGAAGATGTAGAAAACATTATTCAAAAGCTATTGCAAGCCTGTGACTACAACGTAGAAAAAGCACAGCGCGGTATTGTGTATATCGATGAGATCGATAAGATCTCCCGCAAGTCGGATAACCCATCCATTACTCGTGACGTATCAGGCGAGGGCGTTCAGCAAGCTCTGTTAAAGCTGGTTGAAGGCACGATGGCTTCTGTGCCTCCTCAAGGTGGACGCAAGCATCCGAACCAAGATTTCTTGCAAGTGGATACGACCAATATCCTATTTATCTGTGGCGGTGCATTTGATGGCCTTGAGAAGGTCATTCAGCAGCGTACTGCTAAGACAGGCATTGGATTTAATGCCACGGTTCCAGGTAAAGATGATCGCGGCGTTAGCGACCTCTTAATCGAGGTGGAGCCAGAGGATTTAATCAAGTTTGGCCTGATTCCTGAGCTGATTGGTCGCTTGCCTGTTGTGGCGACTTTGGCGCAGTTGGACGAAACAGCCCTAATTCAGATCCTGACTGAGCCTAAGAATGCCCTGGTTAAGCAATATCAAGCGCTATTAACGATGGAAGGCTCTGAGCTTGAAGTTCGGCCAGCAGCGCTGTCAGCCATTGCCAAGAAAGCAATTGCTCGCAAAACCGGTGCACGTGGCCTGCGCTCAATTCTTGAGGGATCCCTCATGGATGTAATGTATGACCTGCCATCTTTGAAGAATGTTCAAAAGGTGGTTATCGATGAAAATACCATCGCTGAGGGTGGAAAGCCCCTTTTGGTCTACAAGCAGGGTGACGAATCCACAGAAATGAGCAAAAAAGCCTAATTTCTAGTCTTTTTTGCTGTTTTTGCAGGGTTTTCGCTCACTTTTTGCATATTTCCCCCTTGTTTTTCACTAGGTGGCACCCATATAGGTAGTATCCTATTCCTAAATAATGTCCGTATGTAGTAGTACGACATTTTTTGAGAATTTTACGGAATGACTATTTTGGAGGAATTGCCCCATGCCTGGCCACTTATTACTACCCTCTGAACCTATTCAACTGCCACTTCTCCCTTTGAGAGACGTCGTGGTGTTTCCACACATGGTCATCCCCTTGTTTGTGGGTCGTCCAAAATCGATCAAAGCGCTAGAAGCCGCCATGGAAACTGGCAAAAATGTGCTTCTAGTAGCGCAAAAGACTGCTGCGAAGGATGAGCCTGGCGTAGAGGACCTCTATGAGGTTGGTTGTATCGCCAACATTCTGCAAATGCTCAAGTTGCCAGACGGCACCGTAAAAGTGTTGGTTGAGGGTGTGCAGCGTGCTGAAGTAAGTCAAGTTGAAGATAGCCAAGGCTATTTCTGCTGTGAAGCTACGCCAACCTCAATGTCGGCATTAGACGCTCATGAGACTGAAGCTTTACGTCGTGCCATCATGGCCCAGTTTGATCAATACGTAAAACTGAATAAAAAAGTTCCTCAAGAGATCCTGTCTTCACTTGGTGGTATCGATGATCCTAGCCGTTTGGCGGATACGATTTGTGCACATCTACCAGTTAAGCTCGAGCAGAAGCAACGCTTGCTGGAGATGACTGATGTAGTTCAACGCTTAGAAAGTCTCTTAGCTGATCTCGAAAGTGAAATAGATATTTTGCAAGTTGAGAAGCGTATTCGTGGACGTGTAAAACGTCAGATGGAAAAGAGTCAGCGCGAGTACTACTTAAACGAACAAGTTAAAGCCATTCAAAAAGAATTAGGTGAGGGTGAAGAGGGCGCCGATCTCGAGGAACTTGAGAAGAAAATTAAAGCTGCTCGCATGCCTAAGGAGGCTTTGAAGAAGGCTGAGTCTGAGTTGAAGAAACTCAAACTCATGTCGCCAATGTCTGCCGAAGCAACCGTGATTCGTAATTTCATTGACACCTTGGTGACTCTTCCCTGGAAGAAAAAAACTAAGATCAATAATGATTTAGCTAATGCCGAAAAAGTATTGGATGAAGATCATTACGGACTTGATAAAGTTAAAGAACGTATCCTGGAATACCTCGCAGTTCAACAGCGTGTTGAGCGCGTCAAAGCTCCAATCCTTTGTTTAGTTGGGCCTCCTGGCGTTGGTAAAACTTCTCTGGGTCAATCCATTGCACGCGCAACCAACCGTAAGTTTGTTCGTATGGCATTGGGTGGTGTGCGTGATGAGTCTGAAATTCGCGGTCATCGTCGTACCTATATTGGGTCTATGCCGGGCAAGATTCTATCTAGCTTGACCAAGGTAGGTGTACGCAATCCTTTATTCCTCTTGGACGAAGTAGACAAGATGGGTATGGATTTCCGTGGCGATCCTGCAAGTGCTTTGCTTGAGGTTTTGGATCCAGAGCAAAATCATACTTTCCAAGATCACTATGTTGAGGTTGACTTTGATCTCTCCGATGTGATGTTTGTTGCAACATCTAATTCTTTGAATATTCCTGGTCCTTTATTGGATCGCCTGGAAATCATTCGTCTTGCTGGTTACACGGAAGATGAGAAGACCAGCATTGCCATTAATTATTTGATTCCTAAACAAATTAAAAATAATGGTCTCAAGAAAGATGAATTGAAGATTGAGGAATCCGCTGTTCGCAGCATGATTCGCTACTACACACGTGAAGCTGGTGTTCGTTCTTTAGAGCGTGAAATCAGCAAGATCTGCCGTAAGGTGGTGAAGTTGCTTCTCCTGAAGAAAGAGGCCGCACCAGTCACTGTGAATGCCGACAATCTAGAGAAATTCCTGTCTGTGAAGATGTATGACTTTGGTCTTGCTGCGAAAGAGAACCAGGTTGGCCAAGTAACTGGTTTGGCCTGGACTGAAGTTGGCGGCGACCTATTGACTATCGAAGCAGCAGTAATGCCAGGTAAGGGTGTCATTACACGTACTGGTTCTATTGGTGATGTGATGAAGGAATCTGTCGAGGCAGCTAAGACTGTGGTTCGCTCTAGAGCGAGAGCCTTGGGTATTGCGGATGAGGCTTTTGAGAAGAAGGATATTCATATTCACTTCCCAGATGGCGCGACACCTAAGGATGGTCCATCGGCCGGCATTGCGATTACGACAGCTCTAGTGTCTGTATTCACAGGCATTCCGATTCGCTCTGATGTGGCCATGACTGGTGAGATTACTTTGCGCGGTGAAGTTTTGCCGATTGGCGGCCTAAAAGAGAAGTTATTGGCAGCTCACCGTGGTGGTATCAAGCTAGCCTTAATTCCTGAGGAAAACGTCAAGGATTTGATTGATATTCCGGATAACGTCAAGAATGCGATTGAAATTGTTCCGGTCCGCTGGATTGATAAAGTACTGGAGTTGGCTTTAGAGCGAAAACCAGTCGCTTTGCCAGATCCAACACCAGAAGAGCTTGCTAAAAAGGCTGCTGAGGCTAGCAAAGCCAATGAGAAGATTTCTTCTGGAGAGGCTTTAAAGCATTGATGCCTAGGGGATATTTGAGGGATTTTGAGTCATATTGAACGGTTTATTTAAGCCCATATTGATGAAGAATCTCTCTTTTGTTCCTCTACTAGGTTACAATCTCGTCTGTATTAATTTGGGGCGCTTAGCTCAGATGGTAGAGCGTCTGCCTTACACGCAGAATGTCGGCGGTTCGATCCCGTCAGCGCCCACCAGTTTCCCAAATCGCATTTGTTTTTCCTCTAATAGGCTTTCTAGTTCCTCTAGACCTTCTGCCTAGTACACTCGCATTATTGACTTCACTTCCTAGCGATTAATTCATGTTTGATACCGTACGTAAGCACCAAAAGATTCTTCAGCTTGTGCTGATGTTATTCATCGTCCCCTCATTTGCCATGTTTGGTATTTCTAGTTATTCCAGCTTCATGGATAAAGAAACGGATATTGTTAAGGTAAATGGCAAGCCAATTACTGCGCAAGAAGTGGATACGGCCGCCAAGCGTCAAGCTGAGCGTGTTGGCGGGAATATGCAAATTGCTCAAAGCCTACCTTTTCGCCAGGCCATTCTGAATGAGTTGCTCCAGCAACGCATTTTGGGATTTGCGGTGAGTGACCTGCGCTTGCAAGTTGGCAAACAAGAACTTGTGAATAGTCTGCAAAAAATTCCTCAGATTCGTGCTCTATATCGTCAAGATGGCACCTTTGATGATGTTCGCTTTAAGCAGTTATTGGCAAGCAACGGTATGAATGAAGAGCAGTTCTATTCCGGTCAAAGCTTTGACTTAAAAATTCAGCAGTTAGTGAACTCGGTTGCCCGTACAGAACTAGCTAGCCCAAAACTATCTGAGATTGTTTCATCCTTGTATGAGACCGAAAGACAAGTTCAGACCTTGCAGTTCAGTGCCAAGGACTATTTGTCTAAAGTGAATCCAAGCCCTGAAGAGTTACAGGCTTTTTACGAAGCTAATGCCAAATTATTTGAGCGTCCTGAGTACATTGATGTTGAGTACATTGTTCTCAAAGCAGATCCAAAAGAAGATTCCAAAGCCTTTAATGAAAAGGCAGATCAGTTTGCGAATATGACTTATGACCAGTCTGATAGCTTGAAGCCTGCGGCTGATAAATTAAAGCTCAGCATTCAATCCCAAAAGGGTGTCACTCGCGGTGGTGCACCTGGTGTAACCAAAGATCATCCCTTAGCTAATCCTAAGGTGATTCAGTCTCTTTATGGTGATGAAGCCCTCAAAAACAAACGCAATACTGAAGCCGTTCAAACAGCGCCAGGTGTTTTTGTATCTGCTCGAGTGGTGACTTTGCACCCAGCACAAATTTTGCCTTATAACGAGGTTGCCTCTGAAGTGAAGCGTCAAGTTAGTCAACGTGCTGCAGAGAAATTAGCGATTGCTGCCGCAAGTGAGAAATTAGCTGCCCTTGAAAAAGATCCGAAGAATGCCGCTGGTTTTGCAAGTCCTAGCTGGATCTCACGTAATAAGCCCGGAAGCTTGGTTGGCCCATCCATGGATGAAGTTATGTCCGTGAATGCAAACAACTTACCAGCTGTAGTTTCGGTTGCTAATCCAGGTGTTGGCACTACTATTTATCGTATTGATCAAGTTCGTCAGCCACCAGCAGTCGATGCCAAGGTGCATAAGGCTCAGGCACAACAGATTCAAGCATTGGCTGCGCAAGCAGAATTTGCTGGCTTTATGGGCTACTGGCGTAATAGTGCTGGCGTTAAAGTCATCAATCCACTCAAGCAAGCGAGTGCGACTAGCGCAGGCAGTTAAAACTGAGGTATTTTTTTAAGCAAGATACTGTATGGGGCCATTGAGCCCCATACGTTTTTAAAGATAATGCTTTGTGCTGCCACATTGGGATGTAGGCGATCCGCTTGAAACAATTCTGGTTTAGTGGCAACGCCTTCCAAGAAAAATGGCAGTAATTCGACGTGTTCTTGAGTTGCAAGCAAGGGGTAGAGATTCTTAAATTGCGATGTGTAGGTTTGTCCATAGTTCGAAGGAATCTGTATGCCACAGAGCAAAACCTTTGCACCTGATTTTTTACTCATCTGAATCATCTTGCGTAGATTGGCTTCAGTTTGATTTACTGGCAAGCCGCGTAAGGCATCATTTGCTCCCAGCTCTATAAGCACAATTCCTGGTTTTTTCTGATCCAAGAGATTAGGCAGGCGACTAAGACCACCCGAGCTAGTTTCTCCACTAATGCTAGCGTTAAATACGCTCCAAGGACTCTGATCTTTGGTTAATTGCTCTTGGAGAAGGCTGGCCCAGCCCGTGCCACGCGGCAGGCCGTATTCGGCGGAAAGACTATCACCCAGTATTAGGATCACTGGCTTTACTTGAGCCCAGGTAGAAATGCTCAATACGAGGCAAAATAGCCCTGTAATGAATTTATTCACAGTTATAAGCTGAATCCGCATTTTTCCACTCTAGAAAATTCTCACATGAACAAACAGTCTAATTCCATTGTTGCCGAACATGTTGGCAAGCTGGTAAATACGGCTGATGGTGACCTGGCTATTTTGCACGACTTGAGTTTTCAAATTGAGCGGGGTGAAAGTGTGGCGATTATTGGCGCTTCTGGCTCAGGAAAAAGTACTTTGTTAAGCCTCTTGGCTGGCTTGGATCTGCCAAGCACAGGTCAAATTGATTTAATGGGGCAAAGCCTCAATCTGTTAGATGAAGATGGCAGAGCACGCTTACGCGGTCAGTTTGTTGGCTTTGTATTTCAATCATTCCAGTTATTACCACACCTGACGGCCCTAGAAAATGTCATGCTTCCACTGGAGATGGCGGGTATAGGCCAAACTGAAGCTAGGTTAGCCGCTAATCAATGGCTAGAGAAGGTTGGCTTAAGTCTTAGGGCCAATCACTTTCCCAAGACGCTGTCTGGTGGCGAGCAACAGCGAGTTGCTCTTGCCCGAGCCTTTATTAACAAACCTGCCATTCTGTTTGCCGATGAGCCTACCGGTAGTCTGGATGAAGCTAGCGGAAATAGGGTAATTGAGCTCCTTTTTGAGCTAAATCGGGAGAATTCCTCCACCCTGGTTCTGGTGACCCACGATCCAGCCTTAGCTGCTCGGTGTGGACGTCAATTGAGTCTTCATGGCGGGCGCCTGGCTTAAGCAAAACCTTATAATCTTGGCATGTCATCATTCTGTTGCTTGCCCGGGGCAAATGCCCTTTCAGCCTTCCGCCAACAGCGACTTTTAGCTTCGCTCGCAGCCCAAGGAATTCAACTTGAGTCCATAGAGGCTCAATACCTTCATTTCGTTTGGTCTGAGTCAGAACTCATTGCCAAAGATAAAGAGGTGCTCGAGAGTCTTCTGACTTACGGTCAACCTTTTATATCTCAGTTGAAGGGTGACTCCTTATTTGGTAAAGCTGCAGATAAACAATCTGCGATTGCTATTCCCCGTTTTGGCACAGTTTCCCCATGGGCTAGTAAAGCAACAGATATTGCGCGTCAATGTGGACTTCAAGTTTTACGTATTGAGCGTGGTGTTCAGTATGCGTGGCAGAGTAAAAAATCACTCAGCGCAGAACAAGGGCAGCTGGTATTGGCCGCTTTGCATGATCGGATGACTGAAGCTGTTATCTCAGATATCAATGAAGCTAGTGCTTTGTATCAATCTTTGCCTGATCGCCCATTTGTGCGCATCCCAGTATTAACTGAGGGTAGGGCTGCTTTAGATAAAGCAAATCAAGAGCTGGGTCTCGCCTTGTCAGAAGATGAGGTGCTTTATCTCGTTGAGAATTTCATTCGCTTGAAACGCAATCCGAGCGATGTTGAATTGATTATGTTTGCCCAGGCGAATAGCGAACATTGCCGTCATAAGATTTTCAACTCTAGTTGGACTATTGATGGCGATGATCAAGAGAAATCCCTATTTGCGATGATTCGCAATACGCATCAACTTCAGCCTGAAGGTACGATCGTTGCCTACTCTGACAATTCAGCGGTGATGGTGGGAGCTGAGTCAGAAACCTGGTCCTCCAAAGGCGAGGGTCGTCGCTACGAAAAAGATACACGTTTAGTGCACACCTTGATGAAGGTAGAGACCCACAATCACCCAACAGCAATCGCACCATTCCCTGGCGCCTCCACAGGTGCTGGTGGCGAGATTCGCGATGAAGGTGCGACTGGTATCGGTGGACGTCCTAAAGCAGGTCTTACTGGCTTCTCTGTTTCAAACCTCAATATTCCTGGTACTGATTTACCGTGGGAGTCTGAGAAGTACGGCAAGCCAGAGCGTATTGCCACACCACTTCAGATCATGATTGATGGCCCATTAGGTGGCGCTGCATTTAATAACGAGTTTGGCCGTCCCATTCTTGGTGGTTATTTCCGTGTGTTTGAGCAAACCTTAGAGGGTGTTCGTCGCGGTTATCACAAGCCAATCATGATTGCTGGTGGTGTCGGTAGTATTGATTCGATTCATACTGCAAAAAAGCAAATTAAAGCAGGGCACTTGTTCATCCAATTGGGTGGCCCTGGTATGCGTATTGGCATGGGTGGTGCAACTGGTAGTTCCGTTGCAACTGGAACCAATACTGCAGATTTAGATTTTGATTCTGTCCAACGCGGCAACCCTGAAATGGAACGTCGCGCACAAGAAGTGATCAATTCTTGTATCGCAATGGGTCAGAGTAACCCCATTATTTCTATTCATGACGTTGGCGCAGGTGGTATCTCTAACGCATTTCCAGAGCTAGCTGATGGTGCTGGCTTAGGGGCCCAATTTCAGTTGCGCAAAGTGCCTCTTGAGGAAAGCGGTATGAGTCCTGCAGAGATTTGGTGTAACGAATCTCAAGAGCGTTACGTTCTAGCAATTGAAGCTAAAGATTTAGAGCTGTTCAAATCGCTATGTGAGCGCGAGCGATGCCCATTTGCTGTTGTTGGTGAGGCAACGACTGAGCGTCAGCTTCAGTTAAGCGACAGTAAAGAAACTGTTGGTACCGATGCTGCTATGCCCATTGATATGCCAATGGAAGTATTGCTAGGCAAGCCGCCACGCATGCATCGTGATGTGACGCGTGTTGCACAAGAGTTTGAAGAATTAAATGTCACTGACGCCGATCTTGCCCAATGCATTGCTTGGGTGTTGCAACAGCCAACCGTTGCCAGCAAATCATTCTTAATTACTATCGGCGATCGCACTGTTGGCGGTCTCAACGCTCGCGATCCATTTGTAGGTCCATGGCAAGTTCCTGTTGCCGACTGTGCAGTTACTCTCATGGATTACAAGGGCTACCACGGTGAAGTAATGACGATGGGTGAGCGCACTCCATTGGCCGTGATTGACGCACCAGCTGCCGCCAAGATGGCAGTAGGTGAGGCCATTACCAATCTATTGGCTGCGGATATTCGTCGCTTAGAAGACGTGAAGCTTTCTGCTAACTGGATGGCTGCGTGCGGAGCGCCCGGCGAAGATGCAAAGCTATATGACTCGGTTAAAGCAATTGGCATGGATTTATGCCCAGCACTTGGAATTTCTATTCCAGTTGGTAAAGATTCTTTATCGATGGCAACTGCATGGCAAGAGGGTGACCAATCTAAGAAAGTGGTTTCCCCAGTTTCACTAATTATTTCGGCTTTTGCAGCAGTTCAGGACGTTCGTAAAACTACAACGCCTTTGCTAAAACTCAAGGATGAATCTGGAGCAGCATTAGAAACTGAATTAATTTTGATTGACTTGGGCCGCGGTAAAAACCGGATGGCTGGAAGCATTCTGGCTCAAGTACTCAATCAATCCGGCAAATCGACTCCTAATGTAGATAACCCAGAAGATCTGAAAGCGCTTGCTAATGCAATTATTGAGCTGCGTAAAGCTGATCAGTTGCTGGCTTACCATGATCGTTCTGACGGCGGCTTGTTCGCCTGTATCGCAGAGATGGCATTTGCATCGCATACCGGCATTTCAATCAATGTCGACATGATTGCTGTTGATGTTGGACAAGAGGCTGACTGGGGTGATGCTAAGAACTGGGCACAACAAGTTTCTGGTCGACGTCATGAGCAAACCATGCGCGCTTTATTTAATGAAGAGCTTGGTGCGGTAATTCAGATTCGTAAAGCCGATCGCGACGCAGTATTTGCTGTGTTGCGTAAATTGAATCTGAGTGCCTACAGTCATGTGATTGCAAAACCAAATACCAATGGCCGCATTGAAATTTGGCGCGATGCTAAAAACATCTTTGCTGAGCCACGTGAAGTGCTGCAAAAGATGTGGGCTAACACGAGTTATCAGATTGCTCGCTTACGTGATAACCCAGATTGCGCCGATAGTGAGTTTTCGCTACTTGATAACATTGCGGATGCTGGAATGTCACCAAAGCTGACATTTGATATTGCGGAAGATATTGCGGCACCATTCATTAACAAGAATGCCAGACCCAAAGTTGCTATCTTGCGCGAGCAAGGTGTTAACTCTCATGTGGAAATGGCATATGCCATGAATTGGGCGGGCTTTGATAGCTATGACGTTCATATGTCAGACCTGCTTTCTGGTAAATCTAAATTAGATGATTTCCGCGGCCTAGTTGCCTGTGGTGGATTTAGTTATGGAGATGTATTGGGGGCAGGTGAGGGATGGGCGAAGACTATTCTCTTTAATGCCAAATTACGCGATCAGTTTTCTTCATTTTTTAATCGCCAAGATAGTTTTGCATTAGGCGTCTGCAATGGTTGCCAAATGATGAGCAATCTAGCGGGAATCATTCCGGGTGCTGAAGCTTGGCCTAAATTTACCCGCAATCAATCCGAGCAGTATGAGGCTCGTTTGGTGATGGCTGAAGTGACGGCATCGCCTTCAATCTTTACGCAAGACATGGCAGGAAGTCAGCTTCCCATTGCTATTGCGCATGGCGAGGGCTTTGCTAACTTCAGCCAGCAAGGTAATTTGAAGGCGCTTCAGAAACAAGGGTTGGCTGCTCTACGTTTTGTAGATCACCAAGGTAACCCAACTGAAACCTACCCAATGAACCCGAATGGTTCACCTGGCGGTTTAACTGGCGTTACTACTCCGGATGGTCGTTTCACGGTCATGATGCCTCATCCTGAGCGCGTCTTTAGGGCGGTACAGATGAGCTGGGCACCAAGAGAATGGTTAGATACGCCTGATGGTGCTAGCCCTTGGATGCGCTTATTCCGTAACGCTAGAGTTTGGGCAAAGTAATTTAATGCCTGATTCATCTATGGCGATGGAGCCAGTTACATTTTCTGAAAGTGGTGGAGTGCGCTATTTGCACTTTGGGAGTGAGTTAATTCAGGGTGCAATGCGCATTCGTGATCCAGATGAGATTTATCTGGAATACAACCAGCAAATGATGGCTTGGTTATTGTTTTTGGAAACTAAGCCGGGCATGCGTATTGCTCAACTTGGCTTGGGAACTGGCGCTCTGACAAAGTTTGCTCATCGTTATTGCCCGGCCGTAAAAACTACGGTTGTTGAGCTCAATCCTTCCGTGATTGTTTCCGCTCGCAGCATGTTCTTCACGCCTGATGATGATCGTCGCCTAGAAACCTTACAAACAGATGCCAAGGCTTTTGTTGGGGCTGCAAAGTATCGCGATCACTTCGACGCAGTTCAAGTTGACTTGTATGACGCTATTTGTGATGGCCCGGCTGCCAGCTCTTTAGAGTTCTACAAAGGTTGCTACGATATTCTTAAGTCACCTGGTGTGCTAACGGTGAATTTGTTTTCTCGCCATAAGAGCTTTGATATTAATTTAAACAACATCTGTGAAGCATTTGATAACCGGGTTCTACTATTTCCAGAGTCTCACGACTGCAATGTGGTTGCAATTGCTTTCAAAGGTCCTCAGTTGGATGTGGAGTGGAAAGAAGTTTCCAAGCGCGCCAAATTAATCATGGAAAAAACAGGCCTGCCAACTAATAATTGGGCTTCTGGTTTGAATCGTGAGAACGCCCATCAAGAAAATAAGCTCTGCATCTAGAAAAATGTAGATAAGAAAAAAGGCGATCAGTTGATCGCCTTTTTTGTTTCCCCAAACTTCGGGGCTAACTAATACTTAGATTGTTACTGTGTCAGCAACGTCGCTAAATGACTTAATTTTGTCAAAGTTCATGTACTTATAAACTTCACCAGATTTGGCATTCAATGACTCAACTTGCTCGAAATATTCCTGCGGCGTTGGTAGGCGACCCAATAGTGCTGCAACCGCTGAAAGCTCAGCAGAAGCAAGGTACACACGAGTATCGATACCCAAACGATTCGGGAAGTTGCGTGTTGATGTAGAGACTGCTGTAGAACCTTTGCGGATCTGAGCTTGGTTACCCATACAGAGTGAGCAACCTGGAGTTTCCATACGAGCACCTGTAGCACCCAAAATGCCGTAATAGCCTTCTTCAGTCAAAATCATCTGGTCCATCTTGGTTGGAGGGGCTACCCATAAGCGAGTAGGCATATCCTTTTTACCCTGAAGAACTTGGCCAGCTGCGCGGAAGTGTCCGATATTTGTCATGCAAGAGCCGATAAATACCTCATCGATTTTCTCGCCAGAAACTTCAGATAAGAATTTCACATCATCAGGATCGTTAGGGCAAGCTAAGATTGGTTCCTTAATCTCACTCATATCGATTTCAATGATCTCTGTGTACTGAGCATCAGCATCGGCCTTGAGTAATTCAGGTTTAGCAATCCATGCCTCCATTGCTTTGATGCGACGACCCAAAGTGCGCTTATCTTCGTAGCCATTTGCAATCATCCACTTCATTAAAGTGATGTTAGAGCGCATGTATTCAATGATTGGCTCTTTACTGAGGGCAATTGCACAACCGGCGGCTGAGCGTTCTGCTGAAGCGTCAGACAATTCAAAAGCCTGCTCAACCTTGAGGTCAGGTAAACCTTCGATTTCTAAGATGCGGCCAGAGAAAATATTCTTCTTGTTTTGTTTTTCAACAGTTAACAAGCCTTTCTTGATGGCATACAAAGGAATTGCATTAACTAGGTCACGCAAAGTGATGCCAGGCTGCATTTTTCCTTTAAAGCGAACCAATACAGACTCAGGCATATCCAAAGGCATCACGCCAGTTGCAGCAGCAAAGGCAACTAAGCCAGAGCCAGCAGGGAAGGAGATGCCGATTGGGAAACGGGTATGACTATCACCACCAGTGCCACAGGTATCTGGCAAGAGCAAGCGGTTCAACCAGCTATGGATCACGCCATCGCCTGGACGCAATGCAACACCGCCACGGTTGGTCATAAACGCCGGCAACTCATGGTGAGTGCGAATGTCTACTGGCTTTGGATATGCAGATGTATGGCAGAAAGATTGCATTACCAAGTCAGCAGAGAAGCCTAAGCAAGCCAAGTCTTTTAATTCATCACGGGTCATTGGGCCAGTGGTGTCTTGTGAGCCGACTGTTGTCATGTGTGGCTCGCAATAAGTGTCTGGGCGTACGCCTTGACCTTCTGGCAATCCACAAGCGCGGCCAACCATCTTTTGTGCCAGGCTGAAACCTTTTTTGTTGTCAGGCGGGCTAACAGGGATGCGGAATTCAGTAGAAGCTGGCAAGCCAAGCGCGGCACGTGCTTTAGCTGTGAGGCCACGACCGACGATCAAAGGAATACGGCCGCCTGCACGAACTTCATCCAAAATTACTGGTGACTTGAGTGAGAAGGCTGCAATTTCTTTGCCGTTCTTAAATGCCTTACCTTCATATGGACGCAATTCAATTTCGTCGCCCATATTCATGTCGGAAACATCTAACTCGATTGGCAATGCGCCAGCATCTTCCATAGTATTAAAGAAGATTGGGGCAATCTTTGTGCCCAAGCAAACACCACCAAAGCGCTTGTTCGGAACAAATGGAATATCTTGACCGGTCCACCACAACACAGAGTTGGTTGCAGATTTACGTGAAGATCCTGTACCAACTACATCTCCAACGTAGGCAATTTGGTTGCCTTTCTTTTGGAGAGCTTCAATTTGCTTCATTGGTCCACGAACACCAGCCTCATCTGGCTCAATGCCTGGACGTGGATTCTTCAACATGATGGTTGCGTGTAACGGAATATCTGGACGACTCCATGCGTCAGGAGCAGGTGACAGATCATCGGTATTAGTTTCGCCGGTGACTTTAAATACGGTGAGCTTCATGCTCTCTGGAACAGCAGCACGGCTTGTAAACCACTCGGCATCAGCCCAACTTTGCAGAACACCTTTAGCTTCTGCATTCCCTTTTTCAGCTAATTCTTGTACATCATGGAAATAGTCAAACATCAACAAAGTTTTTTTCAAAGCAGCTGCAGCACTAGCCGCACACTCTGAATCAGAAAGCAATTCAACCAAAGGCTTAATGTTGTAACCACCGAGCATCGTGCCCAATAGCTCAGTAGCCTTGATGCGTGAAATCAAAGGGGACTTCTCAGTTCCTTTGGCAACGGCATCCAAAAATTCTGCTTTAACTTTAGCGGCTTCATCAACACCAGCAGGAACGCGATTGGTAATGAGTTCAAGTAGTTCCGCCTCTTTTCCCTTTGGTGGATTTTTAAGCAAACCAACTAGCTCAGCAGTTTGATCTTTAGTCAGGGGGAGGGCTGGAATTCCAAGGGCTGCGCGTTCGGCAACTTGGGCGTTGTAGGCTTCTAGCATCGTATTTCCTATCGGGTAAGAGTTATCAACTTAAGGCTCAGCAGGGCTTTACTCCCTATCCAGTCTATTGTAATTGCTAAATCATGTCTTATATAAGACTTAATTATTAAAAGTTCTCAAAAAATGTCCTAATTAAGGGCTAAATAGGGGTTAATTCGGATAAATCCCCGCTCATCAATAATTCAACACTATTGCAAATGGGGTATTAATTCTTGGTGAATGGTGGATTTGGAGCCATCATAAAGAGTTTCCGGCTAGATAGAAATTGCCTATAAAACAGGCAAATTTTTTGTTGATCTTGCTAACAGCCTGAGAGTTATTGGGTGGCCCAAGAATTTATCCCTACAGAGTCGCTATCGTTATAATTACTTTTTCCAACAGAGCTTAAGCGATGACCAAATACGTTTTTGTCACTGGTGGTGTGGTTTCTTCTTTAGGGAAAGGAATCGCAGCTGCCTCGCTTGCCGCGATTCTTGAATCCCGCGGCCTGAAAGTCACCC